>JAUYAG010000012.1 GCA_030693575.1 Brevundimonas sp.
TCGCACAGCATGGCCAGTTCGCAGCCGCCGCCGAGGGCGAAGCCGTTGACCGCGGCGATGACCGGCTTGCGGAAACGGGTGATGCGGTCGTGGCCGAGGGCGAAGAAATTGCCCGTGTACATCTGGGCGTAGGTCTGGTCCTGCATCTCCTTGATGTCGGCGCCGGCGGCGAAGGCCTTGTCGCCCGAGCCGGTCAGGATCAGGCAGCGGACGCTGTCGTCGTGTTCCACCGCGTCGAGGAAGTCCGACAGGTCCTTGAACAGGGCCGAGTTGAGGGCGTTCAGCGCCTCGGGCCGGTTCAGGGTCACCAGCGCATAGCCGTCGGCGTGGCGTTCGATGAGCAGGGTGGAATAGGTGTCGGCCATGGGGGCGGCTCCGGTGTGGGTCGTGGCTGATGGCGAGTGATTAGTGGTTAGTGATTAGTGGCTGGCCGACAGTCGGGGCGAGGCGCGGTTGGCACCACCCTTCCGCCGCCAGAGAGGCGGCCGCCACTAATCACTAACCACTAATCACTCCCCCGCGCCGTGTCTTCATCGTCTCTGACACCCCGGACACCAGAACGTCGACCGGCCACCCTGGACGGTGCGTTTGATGACGCCTGAACATCCGTCTGCGAGACAGGGCTGGCCTTCGCGACCGTAGACGTCGAAGCGGTGCTGGAAATAGCCCTGTCCGCCATCTGCATTGGCGAAGTCCTTGAGGGTCGAGCCGCCGGCGAGGATGGCTTCGTTGAGGACGTCGCGGACCACGGCGGCGAGCGTTTCGAGGCGGGGTTTCGAGACCTTGCCCGCGGCGACCAGCGGCGAGATGCGGGCGCGATAGAGGGCCTCGCAGACATAGATGTTGCCGAGGCCGGCGACATTGCGCTGGTCCAGCAGGCTGACCTTGATGTTCTGCTTGCGGCCCAAGAAGGCCTCGGCCAGGTGGGCACCGGAGAAGCCGTTGCCGAGCGGTTCGGGGCCGAGGGCGGCGAACCACGGATGGGCCTCGACCGCATCCGTCGGGATCAGGCCCATGAAGCCGAAGCGGCGGGCATCGGCGAAACCGACGCGGGTCGTGACGGCGTCGCGCACGGCGCAGAGACTCATATGCTCATGCTTGCCGGCGATCGGCGCGGCTTCCTCGAACTCGCCCAGCTGTTCGCCGTCCAGGGTGAAGCGGCCGGTCATGCCGAGGTGGCTGACCCAGGTCTCGCCGGTCGACAGGGGGAAGAGCAGGTATTTGGCGCGGCGGTCGAGACGCTCGACGGTCGCGCCTTCGAGACGCTCGACGAACCGCTCGGGAAAGGGAAAGCGCAGGTCCGGCCGGTTCTGGCGCACGCGCGTCAGGCGCGCGCCTGTGAGCACGGGCTCAAGGCCGCGACGGACGGTTTCGACCTCGGGGAGTTCGGGCATGGGGAGGGGTCTGACGCGGTGGTTGGGGGCGGTGGATGAAGGAGTGGCTAGTGGCTAGTGATTAGTGGCTGGCCGCCGCCTGCGCGGGAGCGCGGTCCGCGCCGCCCTTCCGCCGTCAGAGAGGCGGCGATCACTAACCACTAGCCACTAACCACTAATCACTTCTCACCCCGCCTTGTACCCATCATGGCACGACTGACAGCTCGCCCGCACCACGGCCCACTGGGCGGCGAAGGCGGCGGCGTCCTCGCCGGCGGCGAGTTCGGCGAGGCGGGCGGCGGCGGCGGCGTAGTCGGCGGCCTTCGCGTCGAAGCCGGCGCGGTCGCTCCAGATCCCGGGTCTGGCGTTGGTCCGGACGCCCGCTTCGGCACCGCTGCCGGCGGGGAAGGCGCCGGGGACGGCATGGGCCCAGCGCGACAGGGCGCGGGTCGGGAAGCGCTGGCTGGCGATGGGCTGGCCGGCGTCAATGGCCGCCTTGATCGAGCCCATGGCCACGCCCGACAGCATCATCGCCGCCTGCCGCGCCTCGACGATATCCGCCGAGGGCGTGCGGGCATCCTGGGCCCCGGCCGTGCCGCCGAGGCACATCAGGCCGACTACGGCTGCTGTCAGTCTCCGCTTCATCGTGTCTCTCCCGTTCGAGGCGAGGCTCCGCCGGGGCGCGGCGGGTGTCAATGGAGGGGTGGGGAGTGGCTGGTGGTGAGTGGTTGGTGGCTGGCCAGCACCGGTGTCGTGGCTCAGCCCGCGCCGCCCTTCCGCCGGCAGGGACGCTGCAATCACTAACCACTAGCCACTAACCACTTTCTCGGCTTACCTCCGCCCAACAAGGGAGAGGAACCCGGATGACCGACACACCCGCGAGCGCGCCCGTCAGCGGCGTCAAACGGATCGAACTGACGCTGCGCGCCCTGGTGCTGGGCTGTTTGCTGGCCGTCGTATTCACTGCCGCCAACACCTATCTGGGCCTGAAGGTCGGGCTGACCTTCGCCTCGGCCATCCCGGCGGCGGTCATTTCCATGGCCATCCTGCGGATGTTCAAGGACTCGACCATCTGGGAGAACATGACCGTCCAGACGGTGGCGTCGGTGGGCGGGGCCATGAGCTCCATCATCTTCGTCCTGCCCGGCCTGGTCATGGTCGGCTGGTGGCTGGAGTTCCCGTTCTGGGAATCGGTGCTGATCTGCGTCTTCGGCGGGATTCTGGGCGTGACCTTCTCCATCCCCCTGCGCCGGGCCCTGGTGGTCAACGGCGGCCTGCCCTATCCGGAAGGCGTCGCCGCCGCCGAGGTTCTGACCGTCGGCTCGCGCGGGGCTGAACAGACCGAGAGCGCGGTGCGCGAGAACGCCTCGGGCCTGTGGGTCGTGATCACCGGGGCGGTGGTCTCGGCGGGCTATGCGCTGCTGGTCGCGGGCCGGGTGTTTGCGGCAGAGGCCACCAAATTCATCAAACTGCCCGCATCGCTGGGCGGCGGCGCAACCGGCATCGGCTTCAGCATGCAGTTCGCCCTGCTGGGCGCCGGCCACCTGATCGGCCTCAGCGTCGGCCTGGCCCAGCTGTTCGGCCTGATCCTGGCCTGGGCGATCGCCGTGCCGATCCTTACCAGCCCCGAGACCATCGCCTGGCTGACGGCCAACGGGATTCCCTCCATCGCAACCACCCTTGACCCGGGCGCTGCGGCCGAGGAACTGGCCAGCACGGTCTGGCGGCGCGAGGTCCGCCTGATGGGGGCCGGCGTCATCGGCGTGGCCGCCATCTGGACCCTGATCAAACTGGCGGGTCCCCTGATCGGCGGCCTGTCCTCGGCGCTTGCCGCCAACCGGCGCCGTCAGGATGGCGGCGTTCTGGATCGCACCGAACAGGACATTCCCATCAATATCGTGGCCGGCCTGTCCGTCGCCTGCCTGATCGGCATCGGCTTCATCCTGGCCTGGTTTGCCCAGGGCAATCCGACCCTGGCCAATTCGACGGCCCTGCTGGTCGGCGGCGGCCTGATCTATGTGGTCCTCATCGGCTTCGCCGTCGCCGCCATCTGCGGCTACATGGCCGGACTGATCGGCTCCTCGAACAGCCCGGTGTCCGGGGTCGGCATCCTGGCCATCGTCATCGCCTCCCTGCTGATGCTGGGCGTGCTGCAGCTGGCGGGCCTGCCAGCCGACCCGTCGGTGATCGCCTTTGCCCTGATCGTCACGGCGATCGTCTTCGCCGTGGCCGTCATCGCCAATGACAATCTGCAGGACCTGAAGACCGGCCAGCTGGTCCAGGCCACGCCCTGGCGGCAGCAGACGGCCCTGATCGTCGGCGTCGTTGCCGGTGCCCTCGTCATTCCGCTGATCCTCAACCTGCTGAACAAGGCCTTCGGCTTCGAGGGCGGCCCTGTCGGGATCGCCGATGAGCCCCTGGCGGCCCCTCAGGCCACCCTGATCTCGGCCCTGGCCCGCGGCGTCATCGGCGGCGATCTGCGCTGGGATCTGATCGGCGTCGGCGCCGCCATCGGCGCGGTCATCATCCTGCTCGACATCCTTTTGAGCGCCGTCACAAAAGGGAAGATGAAGCTGCCGCCCCTGGCCGTCGGCATCGGCTTCTACCTGCCCGCCGCCGTGACCACCCTGCTGGTCGTCGGGGCCGTGTGCGGCTGGATCTATGACAAGGCGATCAAGACCACCCGGTTCGCCGACGTCGGTCGGCGCATGGGCGTGCTGCTGGCCTCGGGCCTGATCGTCGGGGAGAGCCTTTTCCTGGTCATGACGGCGGGGGTGATTGTCTCAACCAACAATGAGGCACCCTTCGCCATGCTGCCGGAAGGCTCGACGTGGCCGGCCATGCTGTCCGGGATCGCCGTGTTCGCGGTGCTGACCGTCCTGCTCTACGGCTGGGTGCGCGGTCGGTCGGCGAAGGTCTGATCGCCCTCTCTCCGCCCTTTTCCTGAGGGATAGGACCGCCGTTACGCCAGTGCGTGTTCGTCACGCACTGGCGTTTCCGCGTGCGCCCCTGTAAGAGGCGCGCGCTCCCCGCACCGTCGCCTGAACCCAGCCGCCGCCCCAAACTTTCGCCCGGGCCGGCCGCCTTGCACGTCTGATAGTCAAATGAACCTGCGCAACGTCGCCATCATCGCCCACGTCGACCACGGCAAGACCACGCTGGTCGACCAGCTTCTGGCCCAGTCGGGCGTCTTCCGAGCCAATGAGGCGACGACCGAGCGCGCCATGGACTCCAACGACCAGGAGCGCGAGCGCGGCATCACCATCCTGGCCAAATGCACGAGCGTGCTGTGGAACGGCAAGGCGGGCGAGACCCGGATCAACATCATCGACACCCCCGGCCACGCCGACTTCGGCGGCGAGGTCGAGCGCATCCTGGGCATGGTGGACGGCTGCGTCCTGCTGGTCGACGCCGAAGAGGGCGTCATGCCCCAGACCAAATTCGTGCTGACCAAGGCCCTGAAGATGGGCCTGCGTCCGATCCTGTGCATCAACAAGGTCGACCGCGCCCACGCCGATCCCGACAAGGTCCACAACGCCGCCTTCGACCTGTTCGCCGCCATCGGCGCGACGGACGAGCAGCTGGACTTCCCGCACATCTACGCCTCGGGCCGCGCCGGCTGGGCGACGCTGGACCTGAACCAGCCGAGCGACAACCTCGGCCCGCTGTTCGACCTGATCGTGGAACATGTGCCCGCGCCCAAGCAGGTCGAGGCCGCCGACAAGCCGTTCCAGATCCTGAACGTGCTGATCGAGAGCGATCCCTTCCTGGGCCGCCTGCTGACCGGCCGTATCGAGAGCGGCAAGGCGGTTCCCGGCATGGCCATCAAGGCCCTGTCGCGCGACGGCAAGATCCTGGAACAGGGCCGCATCACCAAGGTGCTGGCCTTCCGCGGCCTGAAGCGCCAGCCGGTCGACAGCGCCGAGGCCGGCGACATCGTCGCCATCGCGGGCATGTCCAAGGCCACCGTGGCCGACACCCTGTGCGCCCTGGAAGTCACCGAGGCGCTCCCCGCCCAGCCGATCGATCCGCCGACCATCTCCATGACCGTCTCGGTCAACGACAGCCCGCTGGCCGGCCGCGAAGGCGACAAGGTCCAGTCGCGCGTCATCCGTGACCGCCTGCTGAAGGAGGCCGAGGCCAACGTCGCCATCCGCGTCACCGAGACGGGCGGCAAGGACGCCTTCGAGGTCGCCGGCCGCGGCGAACTGCAGCTGGGCGTGCTGATCGAGAACATGCGCCGCGAAGGCTTCGAACTGTCGATCAGCCGTCCCCGCGTGGTCTATCAGACCGGCGAGAACGGCGAGCGGCTGGAGCCGATCGAGGACGTCGTCATCGACGTCGACGACGAATACACCGGCGTGGTCATCGAGAAACTGTCGGCCCGCAAGGCCGAGCTGAAGGACATGGGCCCGTCGGGCGCCGGCAAGACGCGCCTGACGCTGAAGTCGCCGTCGCGCTCGCTGATCGGCTATCAGGGCGAATTCCTGACCGACACGCGCGGTTCGGGCGTGCTG
>JAUYAG010000151.1 GCA_030693575.1 Brevundimonas sp.
CGTCCGGCCGGGTTTTTTGTTGTTCTGAAGGAAAGGCCCGCGCCGAAAGGCGTCGGGCCTTTTTGTCCGAAGGAGTCCGTCAGTTCGGGACGACCGCAGCCCCTGCGGCGGCTTCGACGGCGGTCGCCCGCGGCACGCAGAAATTCTGGTCCCGCACCTCCACCGCCAGGGCCATATCGCCCCCGGCCAGGGCGGTCCTTACGGCCTCGTCGCAGCGGTCCTCGCTCAGCAACCGGCTGACTTCCGCCCTGAGCGCCGCGCGGACATTGGCGGCGTCACGCAGGGCCCTGGCCTCGCGACGGTCATCCGGCAGACACAGGGACAGCCAGGATGCGTCGGCGCAGCGCGCGATCAGGCGCGCCTGCCGGTCCGCCTCCGCCGAGCGGATCTCGACCGGCGGCACCAGGGCGGGAACGGTCGGCGGCAGGGGAGCGGACGTCGCTGGCGAACCCGTCATGACCACGGCACCGGACGGGGACGGTCGCAGGATCACCGGCGGCATCCTGCAGACCCAGCCCTCCGGCGTCGACTCGCAGGGCATCCGCGTCTCCTGCGGATCCAGCGGCGTCTGCGAGACCGCAGCGCCTCCAGGAGTCTGGCCGAGGCTGAGCGCAAGCAGCAGTGCAATCATGACCCTATCCGACAGCTATCGGTGTTCTCGTACATCATACTCCGGAACGGGCGTCATGTATCCCCGTTCCGCAAGGTCCCGGTCCATCAGCGTTGACGAAGGTCGCGGTCCTCGTCCTGCCAGCGGCCACGCTCATCCCGCACATCGGCTTCGGCGGGCGAGCCGTCCGAGCGGTACCATCGCACCTCGCGCCGTTCCCGGTCGCGCTCGATCCGCGCATCAAGGCGGGCGCGGCGGGCCTCACGTTCGGCGCGATAGTCCCGGTCCGGCGCATCAAAGCCGAACCAGCGGTCTGCGCGCCGGTCGCGACGCTCTTCGGGGGGCCTTTCGACCGGCGCTTCCGGCGGCGGCGGCGCGTACCCCCTGCCGTCGTCGTCGTCACGCCGCGAGACCGGCCGCGGCACCGGGGCCTCGAACCCGTCTTCCCAGGGCCCATGGTCCGCGGCTTCGATCATGGCCGGCGGCGGCCGTCTGTATTCGAACCCTTCGACCAGATCGCCGACCTCCATCACCGCCCCGGGGGCGACCTCCGGCTCGACCGGCGCGACGACCTGGATGGTCATCCGCTGGCCGTCGACGATCGGCTCCGGCCGCGGCAACGCCATGGTGCCCGCCGCCACCACCCCGAGCCCCACCGCCGAGAGGACGGCGACCATGGCCACATGGCGCGGTCTGACGCTCGCGGCAAACCGGCGCGCCTGTCGTTTCAGCCGGTCAAGGTCGGAAGGAGCTTCGGGCATTCAGGTCGCCATCGCGGGGAAGGACTATCCAGCGCAACCCGTCAGACCGGATCGGGTTCACGAACGCCGGTCGTCCGCCACCCAGCCCTCGCGCCCCGGGTCACGGCTGCCGGGACAGGACGCCTTCGACCTGCAGGGTTGCGTCGGTGTTCTCGATGACGCCGACGCTGACGACCGTGATCCCGTAGTCGCGCTCCAGGGCGAACATCCAGCCGAACAGGGCAGCACTGGAGGCGTCGGCGATGCGGAAGGCGAGCCGTCCCTCGGGGTCCAGGCCCGTGGTGACCTGCAGCCCCGCGCCGTCGGCCGCCCGGAGAACCAGCGCTTCAAAGCCCTCGGAATCGATCACCGGCCGGGCGGCCGCACCTGGCGCGGTCAGCCGCAGCCCCGTCTGCACCCAGGCCCGTTCGGCCTCGGCGTCCGCCCTGTCGGCGGCCGCCTGTTCACGCCAGTCCAGCATCGGACGGATGACGGCCAGCCAGAACAACACCCCTGCCAGCAGCACCAGCATCACGGCCAGCAGCCGCTTCTCGCGAACGGTCCGCGCCCGCCACCACGGATCCAGCCGGTCGGTCAGCCGCCTCATCGTCCGGCTCCGATGGTGATGTCGCTGACGATGCGGCCGCCATCTTCCAGGGTGCCGGTTTCGGTCACGGCCATGCCCGCCTCCGCCATGGACCGCCGGATCACCGCCATCTCGCCATGCGCAGGATGGCTCACCGTGGCCTTCATCCCGTCGTCCGGGTCAGCGATCAGAATGTCCAGCTCCGCGCCCTCGACGGCCTCGACGGCCGTGAACAGCGCCGCGGCGGCCGCCGTGATTCCGCCCGGCGGGGGCGCCGCGGCGACCCGGCGGCGCAGGGCTTCAACCGGATCAGGTTCGCGCGCCAGATCGGGCGCGGCCGCTGCGATGGCTTCAAGAGTCTCAGCCCGGGCGTTCTGCGCCGCCACGCCGTCGCGAACCGCGGCGGCCATGACAAGGACCAGGGGCGACAGGGCCGCCAGCGTCGCCAGAACCAGCGCCCGCTTCCAGCCGCCGGCCGCCCGCCCCTCGCGCTCGCCCGTATCCAGAAGATTGATCGCCGGCGCCAGGGCGGCCCCGACCAGCGCGCGTTCGACGGTGGCGGGATCCTGCACCGGTTCGACCCGGCGACCGCCGGCGATCAGGTCAACCAGATCGGACTGAACCGTGGCGGCGAACCGTCTGCCTCTCAGCGCCATACCCTCGCCGAAACGGACGGCCGACAGCGTGTCCCCGGCGTCGGGCCCGGCCAGGGTCAGGACATCGGGAACCATCACATCGGCGCGTACGCCCAGCGCCGCCAGATAGTCGGTCCAGGCCTGGATCAGCGGCCGGCTGACAACGGCGACCAGCCGCGGTTCGCCGGGGGGCGCGGGCGGGCCGAGAACGGTCGCCAGCCGGTCGGGCGTCGTCGCCACCTGCTCGCCCAGCATCCAGGCCGCCGCCGACCGGCTCTGGGCCGGATTGCCCGCCGGAAGGTCGAGCCAGCGGATCAGCACGTCACCGCCGGGCGTGACCGCCACGGTCCGCATCGGCTCGGGCGCTGCGTCGCCGTCGAGTGTCAGCTCGCCGCGCTCGAGGACATGGCCGTCGGCGCCGACGATCAGGAAGGGCGCGGGCTGGCTGGCGGTCGCCGGGATGAGGATCAGACGAACGGGCTTCATGGTCGCGTCCTTGACCGGAAGATGGTGCGTTCGGCGGCCTGTCCTTCGGGGTCGTGGACGGTGATGTGGATGCGCAGGAGGTCGGGGTCTTCGGTGGGGACGACGGTGCGGGTCCAGGTCCAGGGGCGGCCGGCGAGCGGGGTCCGGCCGGTGGT
>JAUYAG010000153.1 GCA_030693575.1 Brevundimonas sp.
TAGCGGACCAGTCCCCGCGCGATCTCGGCGCCCGCGCCGCCGCCCGCGCCCTGGCGCTGGCCGGGCCAGAGGCCCGCACCCGCGCCATCGAGGGCATGGCGCAGGCCTTGCGGGCCCGGGCCGAAAGGGTGCTCGCGGCCAATACCGCCGATCTCGAGGACGCCCGGTCAGGCGGCATGACCGCCGCCATGATGGACCGCCTGACCCTCGACCCGGCGAGGCTGGAGGGCGTCGCCCGGGCGCTCGACGCCATCGCCGCCATCGCCGATCCGGTCGGGGTCGAGACGGCGCGCTGGACCCCGGCCAACGGTCTGGACATCGCGCGCGTACGCACCCCGATCGGGGTCCTGGCCATCATCTATGAGAGCCGGCCCAACGTCACCGCCGACGCCGCCGCCCTGTCGGTGCGCGCCGGCAACGCCGTCATCCTGCGCGGCGGCTCGGAGTGTCTGCGCTCCAACCTGGCCATACACGCCGCCCTGGTCGAGGGGCTGGAGGCGGCCGGTCTCTCCGCCGACACGGTGCAGATGGTCGCCAGCCGCGACCGCGCCGCCGTCGGCCATATGCTGTCCGGTCTGGACGGGAACATTGACCTGCTGATCCCGCGCGGCGGGCGCTCGCTGGTCGAACGGGTCCGGCGCGAGGCCCGCGTGGCGGTCCTGGGCCATCTGGAGGGGGTCAACCACGTCTATGTCCACGCCAGCGCCGATCCGGACATGGCGCGGGCGGTGGTCGTGAACGCCAAGATGCGGCGCGTCTCGGTCTGCGGCGCGGCCGAGACCCTGCTGATCGACCGGGCGGCGGCGGATGCCCTGCTGCCGCTGATCGCCGCCGACCTGATCGCCGCGGGCTGCGAACTGCGTGGCGACAGCGCCGCCCGCGCGCTCGTGCCCGGCGCGGTGCCCGCCGACGAGGCCGACTGGTCGACCGAGTATCTCCAACCGATCCTGGCGGTGCGGGTGGTTGAGGGGATGGCGGCGGCGCTTGACCACATCACGCGCTACGGCTCGGGACACACGGAGGCGATCGTGGCGTCCGATCCGGCCGCCATCGAACGCTTCCTCGCTGAGGTCGACGCAGGGATCGTCCTGGCGAACGCCTCGACCCAATTCGCCGACGGCGGCGAGTTCGGCTTCGGTGGCGAGATCGGCATATCCACCGACCGGCTGCACGCGCGCGGCCCGGTCGGCACCGAACAGCTGACCAGTTTCAAATACGTCATCCGCGGCGAGGGGCAGATCCGGCCCTGAAGCGGGATCGCCCTAATTCGGCCGGAAGCTGAAGGCGATCCTCCCGTCAAACGGGAGGGCCTTCATGCTTCGCTTCGCCACGGTTCTGGCCGCTGTTCTGCTGACGGGCTTTCAGGCGGCGTCGCCAACGCTGCCGCCCCGACTCGCCGCCCTGGCCGAAGACGCCGCTGCGGCGCGGGCCTTCGACTATATGGCGCTGAAGGCCGAGGGCGCGGACCTGAAGGCGCTGTCGGACGCCGTCTACAGGCGCACCCGGGTCGACGGCGACCAACCGCGTGCGCTGACGGAAGCCGAGACCATCCTGCAGATGGAGCTCGCCGCTGCGGCCGAGGCCCCGGACGCCAAGACCTTCGCCGCCGACCGCATCGCCGCCGCCGCCGCCTGGGATCGCTGGATCGCCTTCGGAGAGGCGGTGATGGCGGGCCAACCGGTTGCCGAGCCGCCCTTCAGCTATGTCGCGGATCGCGTCCGCATGGCCAAGGAAGCAACCGACCCCCGAATCCACGAACTGCTGCGGCGAGCGGCCCGGGACCAGTTGCTGCGGCGCGGCTGGGACGTCGGCGACGACGTCTGGCTGGACGCGCCGACCCCTGGCGCCCGGAGCCGCTTCAACAGCCTTCTCGGGCGCCAGGCGTGGGAGGTCGACCACGGCAACACCGAATGGCTCAAGGCCGACATCGCCGCCAACGGCTGGTATCTGATCTCCGTCCACGGAGAGGCGGCCTCAAGCGCCGCATGGCTGATGACCCAGCACGCCGACCGGGACCGGCCGTTCCAACGACATGTCCTCGCCCTGCTGGAACCGCTGGTGACGACGGGAGAGACGAGGCGCTCGAACTACGCCTATCTGTATGACCGGATCGCCGTAGGCGAGAACCGCCCCCAGCGTTACGGCAGTCAGGGTCGCTGCGTTGCCCCGAGGGTCTGGGCTCCGAACGACCTCGAGGACCCGGACGGGGTGCAGGCCCTCCGCGACGAGAACGACCTCGGCTCACTGGCCGAGTACACCGCCCGCATGCACCAGTACTGCGCGGACTTCACCGGCTAATCGCAGGCGACACCGGAAAAATCGCGTGTTAGCTCCCTTGTGAGCATAAGTCCCCGCGAGCCCTGCCGCCTTGTCCTTCTTCCACGCCGGTCCCGCACCGAAAGCCCCGGGGCCTCGCCCCGGCACCCTGCGTGACGGGCTGGACCTTCAGCCCGGCATGGCCGTCGGTCTGTTCGGCGGCTCGTTCAATCCTGCGCATGACGGCCACGCCCATGTCGCCGAGACGGCCATGCGGCGGCTGGGGCTGGACCGTGTGATCTGGCTGGTGTCACCGCAGAACCCGCTCAAGGACGCCCGCGACAGCGCGCCGCTGGCCGAGCGGATGGCCTCGGCGCGGACCGCAGCGGCCATGGCGGCGGCGGGGCCGTCCATGGTGGTGTCGGATTTCGAGACCCGGGCCGGCACGCAGTGGACCGTCGACACCCTGCGCGCCCTGACGGCCCGGCATCCCGGCGTGCGCTTTGTCTGGCTGATGGGATCGGACAATCTGGCCGGCTTTCACAAATGGCGCGGCTGGACCGACATCATGCGGATGATGCCCATGGCGGTGATCGCCCGGCCGGGCAGCCAGCTGGACAGCCGCACCGCTCCGGCCGCCGCGCGGTTCGCTTCGTCGCGGGTCCCTGCCGCCCGTGCGCGCCTGCTGCCGGATCTCGATGCGCCGGCCTGGACGTATCTGACGGCACCGCTTAATCCGCGCTCATCAACGGCGCTGCGGGCCGCGCGTGACGCCGCCGCGCGTTTGTGATAGGCTTCCGCTTTAGTAATCTCCCCGGAGCCCTCCGCTGACCCCCTCGCCCGCGCACGACGCGCAAGACGCCGCCAACACGGCGCACGAGATGGACGAATTCGAGCCCATCCAATCCGACGGTCCGCAGGCTCCCCTTCCCGTCGGCTCCACCGCGCTGGAAACGGCCATCCTGTCGCGTCTCGACGACGACAAGGCCCAGGACATCGTCCTCATCGACCTGAAGGGCAAAAGCCCGATGGCCGACACCATGATCATCGCCTCCGGGCGGTCGCACCGTCACGTCGGCGCCCTGGCCGACCACCTGCAGCGCACGCTGAAGGAAACCGGTCTCGGCAAGGTCAAGGTTTCGGGCCTGCCGCACTGCGACTGGGTGCTGCTGGATGCAGGGGACGTCATCGTCCACCTGTTCCGTCCGGAAGTGCGCGCCTTCTACAACATCGAGAAGATCTGGTCGGTCGAGAGCGGCCACCGCGTCGACGCGCGCGCCTGATCTCCTGATCCCGAAGTCCTGACCCCATGAAGCTGGCCGTCATCGCCATCGGCAGGCCGGGGCGGGGACCCGAGGCCGTGCTGGCGGCCGACTATGCCGAGCGCGCCACCCTGGCCGGTCGCGCGCTGGGGCTGGGTCCGCTGGAACTGGTCGATCTGGAACCGCGCAAGCCGGGCAAGGCACCGGAGGCCGAGCTGATCCTCAAGGCCGCCGAGGGCGCGCATCTGATCGCCTGCGACGAACGCGGCAAGACCTTCTCGAGCCGCGCCTTCGCCGACCATATCGCCCTGCTGCGCGACCGGGGTGAACGGCGGCTGGTGTTCGCCATCGGCGGGGCCGACGGGCTGGACGAGAGCGTGCGGGCGGCGGCGGGCTCCACCCTTGCCTTCGGGCCGCAGACCTGGCCGCATGCGCTGGCGCGGGCGATGCTGACGGACCAGCTGTATCGCGCCGTGACCATCCTGGCCGGATCACCCTATCATCGCGATTGATGCGCGCCCCGGTCCTGATCCTCTGCCTGAGCCTGATCGCCCTGCCGGTGGCGGCGATCGCGCGTCAGACTCCCACGGGCGAGGTGAAGCGGCTGCAGGCCGAGTTCCGTGACGAGCGCGCCCGCGCCCTGCGCCTGCGTGCGGAGGCCACCGAGGCCGCCCGCGAGATCGCCCGGCTGGAAGGTCAGCTGACCGAACTGCGCGCCGCGGTCGGACAGGATGACGCCGTCATCGCCGGCCAGCGGGCTCGCCTGCGCGAACTGAGCGCCCGCGAGGCGGCGCTGGTGGCCCAGCTGTCCCGGGCGCGCGGCCGTCAGGGCCGGCTGCTGTCCGCCCTGCAGATGATGAGCCGCCGGCCGCCGCCCCCGCTGCTGGTCCCCGCCGGCAAGGCGGTGGACACGGTGCGGGCGGCCATACTGATGCGCGCCATGGCTCCCGAGTTGCAGGCCCGCGCCCAGGGACTCGCGGATCGTCAGGCCGAAGTGGTCCGCGTGCGGCGCCTCAGCGCGCTGAACAGCGAGCAGTTGTTCACCACCGAAAGCGCCCGGGGCGACCGCCGCGCCGAGATCGAGGCCCTGACCGGACGCAAGTCGGGGCTCCAGGCGGTGCTGAAGGCCGAGGCCGAGGGCGCTGAAAGAGCCGCCCGCGTGCTGGAGGCCCGGCTGCGCTCGCTGGGTGCCGCCGTCCCGCCGCCCGGGACCGAGGTCGAACCGACGGCAGCGCGGTTGCCCGCCGGACGCAGCCGTCTGACGCCGCCGGTCGATGGCGCCCCGTCGCGACGCTTCGGCCAGGGTTCGAGCGGCTGGAGCTGGCGCGCCGACAGCGCCGAGGTCCGCGCCCCGGCGGCGGCGCGGGTGGCCTTCGTCGGGCCGCTGAGCGGCTGGGGGCAGGTGGTGATCCTCGACCTCGGCCCCGGCTGGCGTGCTGTGATCTCGGGTCTCGACGAGGTCTCGGTCGAGGCCGGCGACCGCGTCGAGGACGGCCAGACTCTCGGCCGGACCGGCGCGGACGGCGAGCCGGCGTTCGAGCTGCGCCGCGATGAACGGCCGGTCGATCCGGCACCGTGGTTGAGGTGAGTGGCTGGTGGCTGGTGGCTGGTGGCTGGTGATTGGTGATTTTCGAGTTCGCGGACCGGGTGCCTGTTTTGCAACCTGCCAGTCACCAGCCACCAACCACCAATCACCCCTTCAGCGAAACCGCTTCCCATCCGCCGATGACGCTGATTTTATCCGGGAATCGCCGATCGGCCACGATTTCGTCGCCGGTCGGTCCGTAACTGCCTGACCAAGAGCCGCCTTCCTGTCCGCTGAAAGAAACCCGATGCGTAAATTGTTGCTGGTTGGCGCCGCCGCCGTGACCCTGGTGGGGCTCGGCGCCGCGAGCGCGACGGGCCAGACGCCGCGTAACGAGGCGTTCCGGATGCTGGCGCTGTTCGGGGACGTGCTGGGCATCGTCGAACAGGCCTATGTGGTGCCGGTCGACGACAAGAAGCTGATCGAAGCGGCGCTGCAGGGCATGATGTCGGCGCTGGACCCCCATTCGAACTATCTGCCGCCGGCCGGTTTCGACGAGCTGCAGGAGCGGACCTCGGGCGCCTATTCGGGTGTGGGCCTGACCATCCAGGCCGAAGGCGGTCTGGTGAAGGTGATTTCGCCCATGGACGGCGGGCCCGCCGCCCGCGCCGGCGTCAACGCCGGCGACGTCATCTCCTCCATCGAGGGCCAGAGCGCCGCGGGCCTGACCGTCAGCCAGGTTTCCGAAAAGCTGCGCGGGGCCGTCGGCACCTCGGTGCAGGTCACCTTCCTGCGCGACGGTGAGGAGCCGCGCGAGGTCACCCTGACCCGTGAGGTGATCCGGATCGACTCCGTCACCGGCCGCATCGAGGGCGACTTCGCCTATCTGCGCGTCTCGACTTTCAACGAGAACACCGGCCGCGAACTGGGCGAGACCATCACCCGGCTCAAGGCCGAGAACCCCGGCATCAAGGGCTATGTGCTGGACCTGCGGAACAACGGCGGCGGCCTGCTGGACGCGGCTATCGCGGTTTCGGACGCCTTCCTGGAGCGCGGCGAGATCGTCAGCCAGCGCGGGCGCAAGGCCGACCAGATCCAGCGCTATGGCGCGCGGCCGGGTGACCTGACCGGCGGCCTGCCCCTGGTGGTGCTGATCAACTACGGCTCGGCCTCGGCCTCGGAGATCGTCGCCGGTGCCCTGAAGGACCACCAGCGGGCGACGATCGTGGGCCTGACCAGCTTCGGCAAGGGTTCGGTCCAGACCGTCATCCCGCTGCGCAACGGTGCCGACGGGGCTCTGTCGATCACCACGGCGCGCTATTTCACCCCCTCGGGTGCCTCCATCCAGAAGATCGGCATCGAGCCGGATCTGGAAGTGTCGCGGTCGCTGGCCGAGGCGCGGATCGTGTCGCGGTCGAACTTCATCTACTCCGAAGCCGCGTACGCCACGGCGCTGGATTCCTCGATCGGCGCCGAACGCCGCGGGCCGCATACCCCGCGCGAGGCGCCCGGCGAGGACTGGCCCGAGGACAAGGACTATCAATTGGAGCGGGCCTTCGACGTGCTGCGCGCGGGCGGAAACCTGGCCCAGCTGGCCGCCGCGCCGGAGGGCATCATCGTGACCGCGCCGGGCACCGCCCTGGCCGCCGCCGAGCCGGACCCCGCGCCGGAAAACTGAGGCGACCAAACACGACACATGGATAACGGCGCGTTAGGCTTTCTTAACCGACGCCCGCCACTGTGAGGCCTGAAGGAGTCCGCTTCGCGGACCCCCGTTCGAGCGTCCAGTCCTGCCCATGTTCGCCAAGCGCCAGTCTGTTCTCGCCACGACCGCCGGAGCGCCACCGGTGCGCCGGTCCCTGCGTGAAAACCTCGCCCCCGTCGGCCGCATCCTGAAGAAGCCGCCCGTCGCCGTCGCCGGTGCCGGCCTGTTGCTGCTCGGCGCCGCCGCCCTGTTCATCACCGTGCTGGGCGATCCCCGCGCCGGAGCCCCGTCGGCCCGCGCCGCGCTGAAGCGCGAGGCCCCCGTGGCGGCCCCGGCCCCGAGCGGTCTGGAAGCCTTCTCCGTGGGCGCCTACGGCTCCTGGCAGGACCTCGCCGCGGACGGCGGCGCTGTCGATCCCGCCCTGGGTGGCGAGGCCGTGATCACCCTGCCCAACGGCGCGACCGTGTCGGGCAACGGCGCGCCGGTGACCGCTCCGCGCGTCGCCGCCAGCCCCCTGCCCGCCGCCCCCATCGCCGGTCTGAGCCAACCAGGCCCCAACGGCCCGCTGCCAGCCATCGCCACCGACGGCCGGGTCCCTGCCCAGGCCTATGCCCGCCCGTTCCGCTCGAACGGCCGGCCGCGGGTGTCCATCATCGTCGGCGGTCTCGGCCTCAACGCCGTCACCACCCGCGCCGCCATCGAGCGGCTGCCGGCCGAGGTGACGCTGAGCTTCGTCCCCTATGCCGAAGGCCTGCAGGGCTGGATCGACCTGGCGCGCGCCCAGGGGCATGAGGTTATGCTGGAAATGCCGATGGAGCCGTCGGGCTATCCGGACAACGACCCCGGCCCGCACACCCTGCTGGCCTCGGCAGAGGCGGCCGACATCCAGGCGCGGATGAACTGGCTGCTGGGCCGGGCCACCGGCTATTTCGGGGTCACCAACTATATGGGCGACCGCTTCGCCAACTCGGACGCGGGCATGACCGCCTTCATGACCATCCTGCGCCAGCGCGGCGTCGCCTTCCTCGACGACGGATCGATGAGCCGCCGCCCCGGCGCCTGGGCCCGGGCCAGCGCCAACCGCATCATCGACGAAGAGCAGAATCCGACCGCCATCGTCGCCCAGCTGAACGCCCTGGAAGCCCTGGCCAAGGGCCGCGGCCAGGCGCTGGGCACAGGCTTCAGCTATCCGGTCACGGTCGAGGCCGTGGCCCGCTGGACCGCCGACATGGACGCCCGCGGCCTGCAACTGGCCCCGGCGAGCGCGATGACACAGCGGCCGGGACGGTAGGGATTAGGGATTAGGGATTAGGGATTGGAAGCAGCCTCTCCCGGCTCTTTCCCGCGCCAAAACCCCTTCCCTCCCTCATCCCTAATCCCTAATCCCTAGTCCCTATGAAGGACCTCTCCCGCTACCGCCCCAACGTCGGCGTCGTGCTGTTCCATCCGGACGGGCGCGTCTGGTACGGACGTCGCGCCGGGACCGGGGGACCGCACAACTGGCAATTCCCGCAGGGTGGGGTCGACGACGGCGAGGACCTTGAGGCCGCCGCCCGGCGAGAGCTGGCCGAAGAGACCGGCGTGGTCTCGGCCGAACTGATCGCCCGCACCGAGGAATGGGTCGCCTATGACTTCCCGCCCGACTACGGCGGGTCGAAGCAGGCGCGCGGCTGGGCCGGCCAGAAGCAGCAGTGGTTCGCCTTCCGCTTCACGGGCGAGGAGTCCGAGATCGACCTCGAGGCCGATGAGGAGATCGAGTTCGACGCCTGGCGCTGGGGTAGCCTGTCAGAGGCTCCCGACCTGATCGTGCCGTTCAAACGGGCGTCGTATGAGCAGGTCGTCGCCGTGTTCGCGCCGCTGGTGGTCTAGGCCGCCTCACAGCCCTGCGGCTTGAGCACCCGCTTCGTCGAAGCCGGATATTTCGCCATCAGATGCGCCGGCCGCACCGGACGGGCGCTGAACCCGCCGCCGCAGTTGGGGCAGACGCCCTTGAGCGCGCCGTCCACGCAATCGGCGCAGAAGGTGCATTCAAAGGTGCAGATCCGGGCCTCGGCGCTGTCGAACGGCAGGTCGCGGTCACAGCATTCGCAATTGGGTCGCAGCTCAAGCATGGCCCGAGGCTAACGCCGCTACTGGCTGGGTGCCAGACGCATCAGCACGATCCCGCTGACGATCAGCAGGGCCGCCAGCACCCGCCACAGGCTGAGATGCTCCTGCAGGAAGACCACGCCGACGATGAAGGCGCCGACCGCGCCGATGCCGGTCCAGACCATATAGGCCGAACCCATCGGCAGGGATTTCATGGCCAGGGCCAGCAGGCCGAAACTGGCGCCCATGAAGGCCAGGGTCGCCACGCTGGGCCACAGACGGGTGAAGCCGTCCGACTGTTTCATGAAATAGGCCCACACGATCTCGAGCAGGCCGGCGATGATGAGGTAGGTCCAGGCCATGGATGCGGCCCTCCGTGCAAAGGGCCGGGCCGTCCCGGACTTTGCCCGCGATCCAGGATCGCCGGGGCGAGGACGTGGCCTCGTCTGCAGGGGCTATCTAGGGCGCCCGTCGGGAGGGTCAAGGTCCGCACACCTTGTCATCCCGGCCGAAGCGAAGCGTAGAGCCGGGACGAGGTACGCCCAAAAAAGTGAAAATCCCGGGCAGCTCGGAGAGCTGAACCGGGATCCGGGCGGCTTCAACCCTGCTCCCGGACAGTCGCTGCGCGCCTTCCGGGAGGAGACTTGTCGAGGCGGTCGCGTCCCGGATCGCGGCTGCGCCGCGTCCGGGATGACAAGGGCCTAAACCCTCAGGCCGCCGCGACTTCCGAGGCCTGTTCGGCCAAGATGGTCAGGCCGGCCGGGGTCACGTCGGCGAAACCGCCGTGGACCTCGAACTGGCGGCGCGAACCGCCGTCGATGACCGTGACGACGCCTTCGCGCAGGGCGGTCATGAAGGGCGCATGATCGGCGAGGACGCCGAAATCGCCCTCGACGCCGGGCGCATCAACCTGGTCGACGAGGCCGTTGAAGACCTCGCGCTCAGGCGACACCAGCGAGAAGCTGAGCTTGCCGGCCATGGATCAGGCCGCCTCGGCGGCGAGCTTCTGGGCCTTCTCGACGGCTTCCTCGATGGCGCCGACCATGTAGAAGGCGGCTTCCGGAAGGTGGTCGTATTCGCCGGCGACGATGCCCTTGAACGAGCGGATGGTGTCTTCCAACGAGACGAATTTGCCGTCCGCGCCGGTGAACTGCTCGGCCACGAAGAAGGGCTGCGACAGGAAGCGCTGGATCTTGCGGGCGCGCGAGACGATCAGCTTGTCCTCTTCCGACAGCTCATCCATGCCTAGGATGGCGATGATGTCCTTCAGCGCCTTGTACTGCTGCAGGACTTCCTGGACCGAACGGGCGACGCGGTAGTGCTCTTCGCCGATGACCAGCGGGTCCATGATGCGCGAGGTCGAGTCGAGCGGGTCCACGGCCGGGAAGATGGCCTGGGCGGCGATGTCGCGGCTCAGCACGGTCGTCGCGTCCAGGTGGGCGAACGAGGCGGCGGGGGCCGGGTCGGTCAGGTCGTCGGCGGGAACGTAGATGGCCTGGACCGAGGTGATCGAGCCCTTCTTGGTCGAGGTGATGCGCTCCTGCAGGTTGCCCATCTCGGTGGCCAGGGTCGGCTGATAGCCCACGGCCGAGGGGATGCGGCCCAGCAGCGCCGACACTTCCGAACCGGCCTGGGTGAAGCGGAAGATGTTGTCGACGAACAGCAGGACGTCCTTGCCCTCCTCGTCGCGGAAATATTCGGCCTGGGCCAGGCCGGTCAGGGCGACGCGGGCGCGGGCACCGGGAGGCTCGTTCATCTGGCCGTAGACGAGGGCGCATTTCGAACCCTCGGTCGAGCCGCCGTTCTTGGACGGATCAACATTGACGTTGGATTCGATCATCTCGTGATACAGGTCATTGCCCTCGCGGGTGCGCTCACCCACGCCCGCCAGAACCGAATAACCGCCATAGGCCTTAGCGATGTTGTTGATCAGCTCCTGCATGGTCACGGTCTTGCCCACGCCGGCGCCGCCGAACAGGCCGATCTTGCCGCCCTTGGTGTAGGGGCAGAGCAGGTCGATGACCTT
>JAUYAG010000172.1 GCA_030693575.1 Brevundimonas sp.
CCTCGACCACGACGTCGAGGCCGACATCGTCGCCGCCAAGGTGCCCGAATGGCAGGACGCCGACGGCCGCCGCCGCATCGCCGCCATGGTCCGCGTCGCCGACATGACGAGGAACGCCTTCATGAACGGCGACATCTCGACGGTCATGAGCCCGCGCACGGTGATCACCTGGGCCCAGAACGCCATCATCTTCTCCGGCGACGTGGGCCTGGCCTTCCGGCTGACGTTCCTGAACAAGTGCGACGAGCTGGAACGGCCGACGATCGCGGAGTTCTACCAGCGGGCGTTCGGGGAGGATTTGCCGGAGGCGGCGACGCGGGTGAAGGTGGGGTAGCGATCCTTCTCCCCCTGCGGGAGAAGGTGGCAGCCCGAAGGGCTGACGGATGAGGGGTCGCTCCGGCCTCTCGACAGGAGGTCCCCTGTCGGCCAAAATGCAATCTATGGACGAATGGCTGAGACGCCGTGCGAGGGAGATGCGGCGGGAGCCGGTCCTCTACGAGCGCCGTCTGTGGAAGCTGCTCAGGGACCGGCGGTTGGATGGGCTCAAGTTCCGTCGTCAGTTCACGATCGGCCGGTACATCATTGACTTCATCTGCCTGCGGCACAGGCTGATCGTCGAGGCCGACGGCCCGCACCATGAAGACCGGGCCGAGGATGCCGCGCGGGATGAATGGCTACGCGCGCAGGGGTTCCGGGTTCTGAGATTTCCCAATCAACAGATCGAGAATCGGGGCCACGAGGTAGTCGGGGCGATCCTCGCCGCAGCGCGGGCGAGAATGACGCGGGACTGACTGGCCCCGCCGGCGCGACCCCTCATCCGACCTCGCTTCGCTCGGCCACCTTCTCCCGCAAGGGGAGAAGGAACGCTCACCCCGCCCCATTCCGCCACGCCCCCGCCGCCATCCCGCGCGCCGTCTCCCGCACGCCTTCCGGCCACCCCTCCACCGCCGCATCGAACGCCGTCCAGTCGCCCGCGAACAGCATCCGCGTCGCCTCCTCATAGCCGGGCAGGTCCCCCGCAATCGCGGTCATGAACCGGTAGGTCGCCTCCTTCGCCCGGCGCGCCCGGTCCGGCCCCTCTGCCTCCTTCAGCGCGCCCTCGACCAGTTTGCGCAAGGCCACCGACGCCCCGCCCGGCTGGCCGGCCAGCCAGTCCCAGTGGCGTGGCAGCAGGGTCACCTCGCGCGCCGTGACGCCCAGTTTCGGGCGGCCGGGGCCGCGCTTCTCCGGTTCGGACGCCGGGGTCAGGCGGGCCAGGGCGGCGGCCAGGTCGCCGCGCAGATCGAGATCGACGACCCGGCCCGTGGCGGCGTCGAAGGCGAGCACGATGTCGCCCGCATCCGTCGCCGTCTTGACCGCCGCCACGACCTCGGCAGCGGGACCGCGGGCCAGCAGGCGATGGCCGGCGAAGGCGAACAGGGGTTGGTCGGCAGGCACGGTCATGGGCAGATCCTCGGTTCAGGCCGCATGATTTACCCGGATATAATCAGCCCGTCAATACAATCCGGGTAATATTGAACCGCCGCGTGTTGCGACACGGCGCCTTCCCCCCCCCCTTTTCGCGGGAACCCGCCGCCCCCACATGCGCTCCATCGGCAGTCTCCCCCTCCCCGATCAAAGGACCCCATCATGACCGACCAACGTATCGAAGGCGCCGCCACCGAGCTCGAGGGCAAGGTCCAGTCCGGCCTCGGCCGCCTGACCGGCGACGCCAAGCTGCAACTGGATGGCCGCCTCAACGAGGTGAAGGGCAAGGCGCTGGACGCCTATGGCCGTGTCATCGACGGGCTGGACGGCCTGGTCGAGAAGGCCCCGGTCGAATACCAGGACCGCGCGCGTCAGGGGCTCGACTTCGCCCGCCGCAAGCCCCTGCTGACCACCGGCATCGTCGCCGGTCTGGCCGTGCTGCTGAGCAGCCTCGGCCGCCGCCGCTAGGTCCCGCCCTAACCGTTGTCGGCCGCCTGTGCGAACAGGCGGCCGATTTCCGCGTTCACCGCGCCGGGTCCGTCCAGTTCGACCACGGCGATCAGCCGCTCGGACCAGCTTTCCCGGCGCACCGCTTCCGACAGACGCGGTGAAACCGACGGGTCCAGCTTCAGCCCCAGCAGCGCCCGGCCGCCCTTCAGCGGTCGGGTCGCGGCGAACTGAACGGCGCGGCTGAACGCGGTGTAGCCCTTGCGCTGCCCCGGGATGACGCCGTCGACACCCGCCGCCGCGCGCTCGATCGCTTCAAGGATGGCCAGCGAGCGGGGCTCGGCCCACAGGGCGGCGCGCAAGGCCTCGGCGTCGTCCCAGCCCATGGCCTCGTCCGGCCGCGCCGCGTTCAGGATATGGGCCGCGTGGTTGGCCCCGATGCCGTGGGTCGCTTTCAGCCAGGCCGCCTGGGCCCTGGGTCGGGTCTCGGGACAGCCCTTGAGAATGTCGACCCAGACCGCCACCGGCCGCCCGGTGGCCTTCTCGAAATTGGCCTCGACCGTGGCGAACCATTTCTGCTGCCGTTCGGTCAGCACCGCGCCGCTCTTCATGGTCCGCTCCTCCAACTCGGCGCGACCTTGCCCGCCCCCGCCGTCAAGAAAAAGGCCCCGGTGTCACCACCGGGGCCTGCTTCGTTCGTGCGACGGCGACCGTCAGTCCGCCGCCTCGGCCTCGACCGCCTTGGTCTGGGCGGCGTTGGGGCCCTCGACGTCGAAGGCGATCTTGCCGTCCTTCAGCGTGACCTTCACATGGCCACCGCGGGTCAGACGTCCGAACAGGATGTCGTCGGCCAGCGGCTTCTTGATGTGCTCCTGGATGGTCCGGGCCAGGGGCCGCGCGCCATACAGTTCGTCGAAGCCGTTCTTGGCCAGCCAGTCGGCCGCCTCGTCGGTCAGTTCGATGGTGATGTTCCGGTCCGCCAGCTGGGCTTCCAGCTGGATGATGAATTTGCTCACCACCGACTTGATGGTCTCCGAATCCAGCGCCTTGAAGGCGACGATGGCGTCGAGGCGGTTGCGGAACTCCGGCGCGAACAGGCGCTGGATGGCCTTGTCGTCCTCGCCTTCGACCTTGCCCCGGCCGAAACCGATGGAGGCGCGGGCGTTGTCGGCGGCCCCGGCGTTGGTGGTCATGATCAGGATGGTGTTCCTGAAATCGACCTTCTTGCCGACCGCATCGGTCAGCATGCCGTTGTCCATCACCTGCAGCAGGATGTTGTAGAC
>JAUYAG010000159.1 GCA_030693575.1 Brevundimonas sp.
CCGCCCCGCACGGCCCTGCAGGTCTTCCGCATCCTTCAGGAGGCCGTGGCCAACGCCCTCAAACACTCGGGCGGGGACCGGATCGCGGTGACCCTCCTGGCGCGCCCCGACGGCGCCCTGACCCTGTCCGTCGCCGACAACGGCCGCACCGCCGGGCCGAAGGACGGGACCGGGCGTGGTCTGGCCAATATGCGCAGCCGCGCCGCCCTGATCGGCGGAGCGATCGCGCTCGACCATGGCGAAGGCGGGCTGACGGTCGCCCTGACCCTGCCCGGAGCGCCCCGGGAGGCACAGCCATGACCGCCCTGCCGCCGGAAGCGCCCCGCCGCGTCGCCATCCTCGAGGACGACCCCAACGTCGCCCTGCATTTCCGCGAGATCATCGCCCCGGCGGCCGATCTGGAGCTGAGCGGGACCGCGGACTGCCTCGCCGGGGCCGAAGCCCTCATCGCGGGCCGCCCCGATCTGCTTCTCAGCGACATCGGCCTGCCGGACGGCAGCGGCCTGAGCTTCATCCCCGTGCTCCGCGCCGCCCTGCCGGCCTGCAAGGTGCTGGTCATCACCGCCTTCGGCGACCGCGACACGGTGGTGGCCGCCCTCAACGCCGGCGCGGACGGCTATCTGCTCAAGGACAGCGGCCCCGACACCATCCTCGACGGCATCCGCGCCACCCTCGACGGCGGCGCCCCGATCAGCGCCTCGGCCGCCGTCTATCTGCTGGAGCGACTGCGTGGCGGCGCCGGCGGCGACGCGGCGGTGGCCGTGCCCGAGGCGGAACGCCTGACCCCGCGCGAGATCGAACTGCTGGAGCTGTTCTCACGCGGCCACAGCTACAAGCTGGCCAGTCGCGCCCTGGGCATATCGCCCCTGACCGTCGGCAATCACGTCAAGTCGATCTACCGCAAGCTCCAGGTCCATTCCCGCGGCGAGGCCGTCTACGAAGCCGTGCGGCGCAGGCAACTCAGCCTCTGACAGGCGGCGCGTCCGCTCAGCGGCAGAACCGCGTATCCGTCGCCTCCAGATGCAGATGGTCCCGATGCACCGCATTGTAGTCGGGGCTCAGGACCGTGCCGAAGATCTTGCAGGCGTCGTCGCGGATGCGGCGCAGGAAGCGCGCCTCGGCCTCGTCCCCGCTCCAACTCCCGGTCACCGCGATGCGCCGCCCGTCCCTCAGCCGCACACCGGCGAAATCCAGCGCCTCGGCCCGGGAGTGGGCGCTGACCCGCGTGCTGCCCGCGCCGTTGTTCACCGCCCGGCAGGCATAGGCCCCCATGTGGTCGATCTGCACGACGTCCGAGCCCAGAATCTCCCGCGCCGCCGGCTCCAGCGACTGCCGCCGCCAGATGCTCAGCGCCAGCGCCGTCCGGCAGGTCATCTCGACCTCCCCCGGCGCCATCCGCGCCACCGTCCCCATGTCCGGCCCCAGCACCCCGCCGCTCGTCAGGCCGCAGGTCGCGCCGTTCACCCGGTCCGGCACCGGCCGGAAGCTCACCCGCGCCGCCGTCAGCTGCGCCACGCACCGCCGCAGGTCCGCGCTCTCCCGCAGCACCGCGTCGCGCGTCCCCCCGCCGATCGGCAGATCGACCAGCGCCCCGACCAGCGGAGCCTCGGTGCGCGACGGGGCGGCGGGATAGCGGGCGGGGGCCGGCCGCTCGGGCAGCATCGGGCTGCAACTGACCAGCAGCAGGGCCGCTGAGGCGGCGGTCGAAAGGGAGCGAAGGCCGGAACGCATGGGGGGAGGCTAGGGTGATTTGCCCTGGGCGATAACCGCCGACGCGCCTTGCGTCCGCAGGGGTGGGCCACGCCATGACGTTCGCGTCAGGCAAGGCGTGCCGACCGCACGCCATCCGGTGAAAACTACCGTTGACGAACGCAGCCGCGCAGCGTGTTGCGGGCCTCCCTGCCGTCCTTCCAGGCCATGCGGAATACCTCCTCCCCCTCAATGGAGACGGCGAATTCCTGCGCGTCGCACGCCGGCGCGCGGTTCTGCGACAGCGAATATCCCATGCTCACACCGAGTAAATCGCCGAAAATCCGCAGCCCTCCCATGCGTGATTGCATGAGAGCGATCGACGGGACGCTGAAGCACGCCCCGCTTGCAACGCCCACGCGAAGCGGGGCAGGAATAACCATGACCACCGCGCCGCTGACTGCCGTCATCAAGGCCTACGCACGTCGTATCCGCGAGGAACGGCGTGCACATCCCGCCTCGACGGAACCCGGTCTGGCCCCGGCCTTCCATCAGTTGCTGATTGAGGCGCTTCCTCACCTTCTTGCGGCACCCCACGATCTCGTCCCGCTAGCCGAGTTCATTAACCCCGGCGTGGGCCGTCCCGACATCGCCATGAAGCGTCCCGGCGAACTGGCCCGCGCCTTCGTCGAACTGAAATCCCTCGACAAACCGACCGATGGCCGTCGCTGGAACCTTGCTCACGACAAACGCCAGTTCGGCCGCTTCTGCGAGTTTCCCGCCTGGGCGACCTGCAATTTCCACGAAGTTCGCCTCTACACGCGCGACAAGGACGAAGGTTACGCGGCCCTCGTCCCGCAGGCCGCCCTCGACCCGAACCAGACCGACGCCGCCGCCGACAAACTGATCGAGGCACACGATTCCACGCCGGCCCTGCGCCTCTTGGAACGGCTGGCCCAATCCGATCCTCCGTCAGCCAAGGATGCGAAACACCTCGCCGAACTGCTCGCCCATTCGGCCCGGCTTGTGCGCGGCATCATTCGCGACCGGTTGGCGGAAATGACGGCCGACGGCACGACCGGCACGCCGCTCCAGCAGGTCCGCCAAGAGTTCCGCGACGTCCTGTATTCCCACCCTGAGGCGGGCGGTTACTCGTCCGGCGGCTTCGACGAACTGTTCTCCGCCGCCTTCGCCCAGACGCTGGCGTTTGGCCTGTTGTTGGTGCGTGAGGCGACCGGCGGCGCGCCGGTCGATCACCACGCTGCCGACCACATGCCGGACGAGCATCCGCTGATGAAGACGGCGTTGCGCGTGCTCAGCCTCGAACCTGTCCGCGACGAGGTCGGGGCGGGCTTCGAGGTCATGCTCCAGACCGTCAATGGCTTCGCCCCCGCCATCCTCGGCATCCGCCAGGACGGATCGGACCCGATCCTGTATTTCTACGAGGATTTTCTTGAAACCTTCGACCCTGCCGCCCGCGAACGCTTCGGCGTCTACTACACCCCGGTCGAGGTGGTTCGTTACATGGTTGCGGCCTTGGACCGGGCGCTGAAGGACCGGCTCAAGACCGACGGCATCGCCGACGATCAGGTCCACATCCTCGACCCCGCCACCGGCACCGGCACCTTCCTGCTCGGCATCGCCGACCGCCTGCGCCGCAACGTGACCGACACCCACGGCCCCGGTCAGGCACCCGCCGCCCTGCGAGGGCTGGCGGGCCGGATGTACGGTTTCGAGCTGCTGATCGGCCCCTACGCTGTCGCCCACTACCGCCTGCACCACACCCTGTCGCGCAAGCCGGACGGGACAACCGACAAAACGCTGAAGCTGCCCCGTCTCGGGGTGTACCTGACCGACACCCTCGCCCGGCCGGGCGCAGCGGCACCGCTGGGCAGCCTCGGCTTCGTCAGCGAGGGGATCCGCGATGAGCGGGCGCTGTCGGAGCGTGTGAAGTCCAAACAGGAAATCCTCGCCATCATCGGCAACCCGCCCTACCGGCGGCTTGAGGTCGGTGAGAACGAAACCCTCGTCGGTCGCTGGATGGACGAGCTGTGGGACGACCTGAAGGCCCCCGTGCGCGACGCCGGACAGGGCAACCAGCTCAACACCTTCCCCGAACTGTCGGTCGCCTTCTGGCGCTGGTCGATGTGGAAGATGTTCGAGAGCGAGAACGCGCCGAAGCGGGGGGTCATCGCCTTCATCAGCAATCGCAAATTCCTGACCGGCTGGCCCTATGCTGGCCTGCGCAAGATGATGCGCGAGCGCTTCGACCGGATCGAGATCATCGACCTCCGCGGCGACGCCCGGCGCGGCGAGCGCGCCGGAGTCGGGGCCGATCAGGGCGTGTTCAACATCCAGGTCGGGACGTGCATCACCCTTGCCATCGCCGACGGATCAAAGGCGGACGGCGCACTCGCCGAGGTCATCTACAACGACGCGTGGATGCACGGACGGATGTCGCGGAAGGCGAAGTTCGAGTGGATGCTGGAGGGCGAAGCGGCCGGTGCACTGCCCGGAATGATCGCCGTCGATCGGGGGCTACTGGACGATATGCGTCCTAAGCCCTTCATGAATGGCGACCTGATTTCACTCGCCGATTGCTTCGACGTGCGATCGTCAGGCTTGGAATCCAAGCGGGATCACATCGTCTATGGTTTCTCGGAAGGTGATCTCAAGAGGCGCATCGACCAAGTGGTCAACGCCCCCGAAACCACCAGAGACCAAGACTTCAACTCCACCGGAATGAACCCGGCACATGTAGCAACTGCTCAGGGGTATGACCCGAGCTTTGTCCGAATTGGCGCCTATCGTCCGTTAGACCGCCGCTACCACTACAACAGCTCGGCTTGGAATGACCGACCACGCCCGACCTTGGCCGCAGCTTGGGGTTCGACCAATGTAGCGCTGTTTTCGCTTCCATCTGGCACGAACGCTGGCCCCGCAATTTGGGCGCACGGAGGCTATCCTGATCGTCACGCTTTCCGTGGCAGCTATGGTGGCTACGCGTTCCCGCTCTACGACCGACGGCCGGGCCACGGCCCCTCCAACCTCAAGCCCGAACTGATCGCCGCGCTCGAAGTTGCTTACGGCTCCGAAGTGATTCCCGAGGACGTCTTCGACGTCATCCTCTGCCTGCTCTCGGCGACCTCCTACACGACCCGTTTCGCTGAAGATCTGGAGGACGTCTTCCCCCACATTCCCTTCCCCGCCAGCCGCGAGGTGTTCGACGCGGCGGCGAACGTCGGGGCGGAAATCCGGGCCGTCGAGGCCTTCGCCCGACCGCCAGGCGAGGTATGGCTGAAGGGTCGCGCCCTCGCGGCGACTGCCCCTAAGGAAAAACTCGGGACAATCAGCTACGAGGACGGCGCGATCACCCTCTGCGCCGACGGCTCCGGCAAGGTCACCAGCATTCCGCCAGAGGTCTGGGATTTCTCAGTCAGCGGCTACTACGTCCTGCGACGCTGGCTCGCCGCCCGTGAAGGGATCGAAATCGGGGATAAGTTCATTCCTGAACTGCGCGATCTTGTGGGCCGTATCGCCGAGCTGATTGACCTGTTCGCTTCGGCCGATAGCCTTCTGGTTCGCACCCTGGACGATCCGCTGAGTCGCGCCGCGCTCGGATTGGACGCTCCAGCCGCGCCTGTGGAGTTCGCGACTGCCGATGAGTGACGCTTCCGACCTGTTCGGCCGACCCGCCGGCCCCGACCAATTCAACCTGTTCGGCGACGGTTCCGACCGCCTGCAGGCGCCGGCGCGCCCGGTTGTCGATCATCCCGCCCGCGCCCGCGCCAAGCTGACGGCCTTGCTGGAGACTGCCCGTGCGGCCCGGTCGATGCCGTGGCCCGAGCGCGACGCGCGCATGTGGCAGACGGTTTTCCCGCAGATGACAAACTGGCTTCCAGACGAAGAAGCGGAACAGCTCCGGTTCGAGTTCCAGCGCGAGATCGAACGGCTGAAGGCCGCCTAATCCCTAATCCCTAACCCCTAGCCCTTACCCCCCTCACCCATCCCCCGGCCCCACCGCCGGCAGTCCCGCCTTCGCCCGGATCTGCCGTCGGAACACCCGGTAATACATCGCCCGCACCTCATCGACCGGCAGGGGCTGGCCCTCATCGTCCCAGTGGAAGGCGACGCGGTGGGCGGCGTTGGTCTGCATGCGGGCGTGGTCCTGCGCCGCGGCCCCGGGACCGAGGTATTGCGCGCGCCAGGCATGGACGAAGCCGCTGTGCACCGCCGGCGCCCAGGCGACGTCGGCCAGCAGCTGGCGCGCGAGGGCGTCGGCCTGGGCCTCGATCAGGTCCAGCAGGTCGTCCCAGCCCTTCTTCGCCGCCGCCTCGCGCGCGGCGTCCTGTTCGGGGGTCAGGGGGCCGTCGGCGTCGGGCCTGTTGAACCGTGTGTCTGCCGGGTCGATGCCGGTGACCCGTCCCATGGCCTCGGCCGCGCGGATCAGGGCGGTCGCGTCGCCCGCCCGCCCCTCGGCCATCGCCAGGGCGGCGTGGTCCAGCGCCGCCGCCATGGCCGCCCCGGGGGTGGCCGGCACGGACGCGCCGCCCTCTTCGCCGCTGCGCTGGATCGCCCGCGCGTGGGCGGCGTGGGTCCAGCCGCAGCGCGAGGCGCGTTTGCGGATGGAGTTGACCGAAATGTTCAGCCGCTTCTGAATCGATTCCGCCGTTTCCCCGCCCAGATAGGCGTCGCGCACGACGGCCCAGGTCTCGGCCGGAAAATTGCGACGGGTGCGGATGCCTTGCTCTGTCATCCGGGCAGTGTGGACCGCCCCGGCGTCAGAATCGGACGTATGTCCCGTACTGTCCCGGTTTGTCGTCGCAAGACCGGTACGAACCGGGACTCCGCAGGTACAACGCCGGCGGGGACAAGGCGCGCTGATCGACGCGAAGCGTCATCCTCTCCGACTTCAGAGCGGTGCCCAGCCAAGGTTCTTCACAGCGAACACAACGCGGGCACAACGGACACAACGGCCGCCGCGCTATCGTCGTGTCCGTTGTGAATTCGTCGTGCCCGTCGTGATGAACCCTCTCGCGCTGACGCGCGGGCCTCAGCTGTCCAGGAAGCTCCGCAGCTTCCTCGACCGGCTCGGATGCTTCAGCTTCCGCAGCGCCTTGGCCTCGATCTGGCGGATGCGTTCGCGGGTGACCGAGAACTGCTGGCCGACCTCTTCCAGGGTGTGGTCGGTGTTCATGCCGATGCCGAAGCGCATACGCAGCACCCGCTCCTCGCGCGGCGTCAGGGACGCCAGCACGCGGGTGGTGGTTTCGCGCAGGTTGGACTGGATGGCCGCATCGATCGGCAGGATGGCGTTCTTGTCCTCGATGAAGTCGCCCAGGTGGCTGTCTTCCTCGTCGCCGATGGGCGTCTCGAGGCTGATCGGCTCCTTGGCGATCTTCAGGACCTTGCGGACCTTCTCCAGCGGCATGGCCAGCTTTTCGGCCAGTTCTTCCGGGGTCGGCTCGCGGCCGATCTCGTGCAGCATCTGGCGCGAGGTGCGGACGATCTTGTTGATCGTCTCGATCAT
>JAUYAG010000173.1 GCA_030693575.1 Brevundimonas sp.
TCATCAACAAGCTGGACCGCGAGGCCCAGGACCCCATGGCCCTGCTGGACGAGATCGCCTCGCGCCTGCAGCTCGACCCCGCCCCGATCTGGTGGCCGGCGCAGAGCGGCAACCGCCTGCGCGGCATGGTCGAGATGGGCACCGGACGCTTCCAGCCCTACGCCCGCAAGCCCGCCGGTGCCGCCGAGGACGTGCCCCACCCCGACGCCCTGCCGCTGGCCGAGGCCGGGCAGTATTTCGAGGCGGGCGAACATGAGGCCCTGCTGGAGGCGCAGGAACTGGTCGAGGGCGGCTATCCGGCCTTCGACCGCCAGTCCTTCCTCGAGGGCCATATGACGCCCGTGCTGTGGGGTTCGGCCCTGCGCCATTTCGGCATCGACGAACTGCTGGCCGCGATCGGCGAATGGGCCCCGCCGCCCAAGGTGATGAAGGCGCACAAGGCCGCCCCCGCCGGCACCCGCAACGCCGCCGAACCGGTCGCGATCACAGTCCAGCCGGGCGAGCCCGAAGTCACCGGCTTCGTCTTCAAGGTCCAGGCCAATATGGATCCCAACCACCGCGACCGCATCGCCATGTTCCGCATGGCCTCGGGCAAATTCCAGCGCGGCATGAAGCTGAAGGTCCAGAACACCGGCAAACAGCTGTCGGTGAACGCCCCCATCATGTTCTTCGCCAGCGACCGTGAACTGGCCGAGGACGCCTATGCCGGCGACGTGATCGGCATTCCCAACCACGGCGTCCTGCGCGTCGGCGACAGCCTGTCCGAGACCGGCCTGATCCGGTTCGCCGGCCTGCCGAATTTCGCTCCGGAAATCCTGCAGCGCGTGCGGGTCAAGGATCCGCTCAAGGCCAAACACCTGAAGAAGGCGCTGGACGGCCTGGCCGAAGAAGGCGTCACCCAGCTGTTCCGTCCCGAGATGGGCTCGGACTTCATCGTCGGCGCCGTCGGCCAGCTGCAGTTCGAGGTCATGGCCGACCGTCTGGGCGAGGAGTACGGGCTGGAGGTCCTCTTCGAGCCCTCGCCCTGGGCCGAGGCGCGCTGGATTGGCGGGACCAGGGCCGACCTCGAGGACTTCATGGGCAAATACCGCGGCCAGATGGCCCGCGACATCGACGACGACCCGGTGTTCCTCGCCAAATCGAGCTGGGAGACCGGCTATGTGATGGAGCGGTTCCCGCAGGTGGCGTTCACGAAGACGAAGGAGCGGGGCTGATCACAGCTCGCGGAACAGCGCGATATAGTCCTCGTAGACGAAGATGCGGTTGCGTTGCTGGCCCGTCGCCTCTCTGAGGATGCCAAGCCGTTCCATGTCCCAGACGATGGTGTTGGCGTTGGCATAGCTGACGCCGAGCATCCTGACGGCCTCGTTCACCTCAATGTACGGGTCCCGATAGAGTCGTTCGAGAAGTCGGATCGCCTTGCCGGCCCGGGCCCCCGCTCCATATTATCCGATTTGTATAATATGGGAGCCGGGCAGTGGCTATGTTTTTGGTTCCTTGAATAACGAAAGCCTCGGCATACGCGCCAACGGCACAATCAGCGCCCTCGCCAGCACTCCATCAAGGCGACCGCGAACCACTGCCGCGGCGTCGCGTTTGCAACCCGGGACCCACGGGACGCGTATCAGTCCCGAAGCGGGACGACCGGAGCGCCAGCCCCCATGTTCGAATTTGGCCGGGACTTGAGAAAGCTGTTCGAAAAGGCGCGCGAGAGCGAGGATCTCGGCTGGCTGGAGCTGGTCGGGGCGGACCTGGTCGCGACCGAGGCGCAGTCCCTGTGCGTCGAGGCCGGTCGGGTGTCCTGCGCCCATCCTTTCGACAGCTGGATGCGGGCGTCCGCCCTGTGGCGCGAGCACGCCCGCCGGACCGGAAGCCGGACCAGCCTTGACCGGGCGGCAGGAGCCGCCTCGGACGCGGCGCGCCATACGGCGACCCCCGACCAGACGGCGGCAGCCGCAATCGAGTCCGGCGAGATTCACCTGTTGCGCTTCGACCTGTTCGGCGGCCCCGAGAAGCTGACCGCGGCGCTTGCGGACGTTCAGTCGCTCACGGCGGATCGTCCGGCCACCCGCTCGGCCGCCGCGGCGCTACATGCCCGGCTGACGGCGCGGCGGGCGCGACTGTCCGGCGAGCCGGCGGCCATGCTGGACGCGGCCGCCCTGCTGGATGCCGCCCTGCACGGGGCCAGGGCCCTGCCGCCGACGGTCGGCGATGATCTGAGACTGGATCGGGCGGCGCTCGGGCTCGAAGCGGGCGTGGCCCGCCGCGACGGCCGCCTGCTGGACCAGGCCGGACGCGATCTGCGGGTTCTGGTCGAATCCGCCTCGCCCGACTACCGGCCCCTGACCCGGGCGCGCGCGCTCGCCCTCGCCGGGGCCGGACTGATGGCGCTGGCGCGTCTGGCGAAGGATGAGGCCGCGACGGCACAGGGCCAGGCGCTGTTCGCCGCCGCCGCCGACCAGTTCACCCCCGATCACAGCCCGCTGGACTGGGTGGCCGTGCAACTGGCCCCCGGCGACGCCGACACCCCCCTGTCACGCCTGAGCGAGGCGGAGTCCCTGACCCGGGAACCCGGCCTGATCCTCGGCGCCCTGGCGCGCGAACGCCGGCTGGCGGCCGAGACGGCCCTGGCCGAGGCCATGGGCGATGTCGCGGGTCTGACCGGACTCGAAGCCGTCGTCCGCCGTGGCCTGGCCGCCTCCGCCGGTGCCCAGCCGCTGGAATGGGTCGCCGACCAGATCGGCATGGCGCATCTGGCCCTGGCCAAGGCCCGGCTGACCGCCTGCGAACCTCGCGCCGTCGGCATGATGCTGGCCGAAGCAATGGAGACGGCCCGCGAATGGGGTGCCCCGGCGCTGGTCCAGCGGGCGGCGCTGCTGCAACTGCGGGCGGCGGGAGCAAGGGATTAGGGATTAGGGATTAGGGATTAGGGATGAGGGTGTGAGGGCCGGCTGCAGAGCCAGTGTTCGATCCCGCGTTTTCGAGCGCCGAATACGCCCGGTCCTGTCTTCCCTAATCCCTAATCCCTAATCCCTCGCCCCTACCCCCCCAGCGCCACGAACCCGCCGTTGCCGAACCCCGGCTTGCCGTAGCGCATCGGCTGGCCGTCCTCGGCCATAACGCGACCGCCGGCGGCTTCCAGCACCGCCTGGCCCGCCGCCGTGTCCCATTCCGAGGTCGGTCCGGTCCGGGGATAGGCATCGAACCGCCCCTCGGCGATCAGACAGAATTTCAGCGACGAATCCATGCCCTGCCACTGGACGCAGCCGTGGCGCGAGGCCAGCCGCTCGGCCTCGACGTCGTTCATGGAGTGGCTCATCACCGCCAGGGGCGAGGCGGGCCGGTTGCGCACCTTGATGGCCTGCCAGACATCGCCGAACCGGCGACGGAAGGCCCCGCCGCCCGGCGCGGCGCTGCGCCAGGTCGTGGCGGTCGCAGGGGCGGTGACCACGCCGGCGACCGGCGATCCCTTGTGGATCAGGGCGATGTTGACGGTGAAGGCCTCCCGCCCCTCGACGAAGCCGCGGGTGCCGTCCAGCGGATCGATCAGCCAGAACCACTCATCGGCTGACGCGGGCGCGCCGTCGGCGGCGACGGCCTCCTCCGCCACGGTCTGGACGCCGGGATACAGGTTCGCCAGCCGGGCCAGGATCAGGGCCTCGGCTTCCTGGTCGGCGCGGGTGACAGGGCTGTCATCGGCCTTGGATTCCGCCACCACGCCAGTGCGCCAGTAAGGCAGGATGACCCGGGCGGCGTCCTCGGCGATGTCCGCCAGGGCCTCGGTCAGTGCGCCGGACGCGAGGTCGGCGATCAGTCGTTTACTCATGCCCGCCCGATTAGAGCATCGGACCGGTTTCGCGAACCGGCAAATCAGGTCAGCGTCCGGCCAGTTTCAGACTGTTGCGCGCAAGGCCCGATGACCGACACTGCCCCCGCCTCTCCCCTTCCCGACGGCCAGACGCTTCCTGATGGCCAGGCTTTGGCGGCCCTGATCGCCGGCAAGCTGTGCCACGACTTCATCAGCCCGGCGGGGGCGATCAGCTCCGGCCTCGACCTGCTGAAGGACCCCACGGCCCAGGACATGCGCGATGACGCCATGGGGCTGATCGAGGCCAGCGCGAAGAAGATGGTGGCCCTGGTCGCCTTCGCCCGCGTGGCCTTCGGGGCCGCGACCTCGTCCGAGCGGTTTTCGGGCGCCGAACTGGGCGAACTGGTCTCCGGCCTGACCGAGGGCGGGCGTGCCACGCTGACGTGGTCGGTCGCGGACACGACCTATTCCAAGGCCCAGTCGCGGGCGCTGGTGAACCTGGCCTATCTGACCATGGCCGCCCTGCCGTCGGGCGGGGTGGCGACCATCGCGACGCGAACCGGCGACGCCGGACTGGTCATCGAGGGCCGCGCCGAGGGTGCCCGTGCCCGCCTGAAGGGCGAGGCCGTGGCCGGTCTGGCGGGCCAGCCTCTGTCCGAGGGCCTGCCAGGCCAGTGGATCCAGCCCTACTGGCTGTGGCTGACCGCCCATGACGCCGGCGGGTCGCTGGATGTGCAGACCGAGGAGGGGCGCGTCGTGCTGACCGCCCGCATGCCTAACTGAGCCTTAAGCCGGTTTCCCAAGGAGTCATTAACCGACGCGGGCCGATGATAGGGCTCATGTACACGCGGGCGTTGTGCGCCACTTATCCGGAAGCCTGACCTTGACCCCCAGAACCTGTCTGATCGTCGACGACAGCCGGATCATCCGGAAGGTTGCGCGACGCATCGTCGAGGGGCTCGGCTTCGAGGTCGACGAGGCCGCCGACGGCTCCGAGGCGCTGGCCTTCTGCCTCGGCGTGATTCCGGAGGTCATCCTGCTGGACTGGTCGATGCCGGTGATGGACGGCATGACCTTCCTGCGCCGCCTGCGCGCCCTGCCCGGCGGCCTGGCCCCCAAAGTCCTGTTCTGCACCATCGAGACCCGCGCCGAACGCATCGCCGAGGCCCTGTCAGCGGGCGCCGACGACTATGTGATGAAGCCGTTCGACGGCGAGATCCTGACCTCCAAATTCGCTGAAGTGGGGGCCGTCTGAACTCATGAGCCCGGACGACTTCGATCGGCTGCAGTCCCTGATGAGCTCGCGCGCGGGCTTCCGGCTGACTCGCGACCGGATGAAGCTGGCCGAGCACCGCCTGGGCCCCGTGGCCCGGCGCGAGGGGTTCGAGACCGTCGACGCCATGCTGGGCTCGCTCTGGGCCAGGCCCGTCGCCAGCCTGGGCTGGGCCGTGATCGAGGCCCTGCTGAATCCCGAGACCTGGTTCCGGCGCGACCGGGCCAGTTTCGACACCTTCGGCAAGGAACTGCTGCCGGCTCTGGGCAAGGCCCGGGGCGGCCAGCCGGTCAAGATCTGGTCCGCCGGCTGCTCGACCGGGCAGGAAGCCTGGTCGTTGGCCATCGCCGCCCAGGAGGCGGGCGTCGCCGTCGAGATCGTCGCCACCGACCTGTCCCAGCGCGCGCTCGAAAAGGCCCGCTCCGGCGCCTACACCGGTTTCGAGATCCAGCGCGGCCTCAAGGCCGAGACCATGCTGCGCTGGTTCGACCAGGCTGAGGACGCCTGGATCGCCCGGGCCGAGCTGCGCGCCATGGTCCATTTCGCCCGCGCCAATCTGGTCGACGCCCCGACCGACGCCCACCAGTTCGACATCATCTTCTGCCGCCATGTCCTGGGCGACGCCGATCCCGGGCGGCGCGGCGAGATGTTCGACAACCTCGAGCGGCGGCTGGTCGACGACGGCTGCCTGTTCCTCGGGCCCGACGAACAGCCGGAAAACGACAGCATCGCCTTCCGCCCGGTCGCGGGCCGCAAGGGCCTGTTCGTGAAGTCCCCGGCGGCGCTGCGGCGGGTGGCGTAGGTCTCTGCATCGGGGCCCGAAGCAAGGCCAGCCCCTTGCCGCGGCCTGTGCCCGCTGTGCCGGCTGTGCCGGCCGAGCGGCGAGTCCGGATTCGCGCCGGGTCGCAGGGCCGTTTCCCGGATAAGGGGAATTTAGTTCGGGACAGTTCGCTTCGTCTAACGTAGGTTAACAAAATCTTACGCTGGGGGGAGCTCATGCGCATCGCGACCATTCTGGTTTTAGCGGCCGGCCTTGCGGGCTGCGCGGCGCCGGGCGCTGTCCAAAGGATCGCGGTCGACTACAATACCGCGGTGGCGGGGATGACCAATGAGGTGACCCTGCTGAACATCTTGCGCGCCAAGGAGGGGATGCCGATGCATTTCACCTCCTTCGGTCGGCTGACCGGCAGTCTGATTGTCACGGCGGGTACGTCCCAAAATTTCCAGGACAGGGATGACACCGTCACGGATACCGACGCCACGGCCACGACCGTGGCCCCTGCCGGCGTTACGACGCTACGAACGGTGACGCAGCAAATTCTAAGCGGGGGGAATGTTTTCACCCCACAAGTGACCGGCCAGATCCAGACAGGCCCAAGCTTCGACATAACGGTTCACGACACCCAGAAGTTTTACCAGGGCATCCTCGCGCCGATCCCGTTCCGGACAGTCGAGAATTTCATGGACCAAGGTTTCGACAACGAGCTTCTGATGCGTCTGGTCATCGACCGGATCGAGGTCCGAATGGCCGCTGACGGACCAGGAGATCTAAAGAAGGACCAGCTGATCACGACGCTGCGCAATGCTCCCTTCGGCCCGGAGGCCAAGGTGTTCGCCGACGAGGTCGCTTGCTGGGAGATGCGTGGCGAGCGGATCGCCGGGACGCAGTATCCGCTGATGCCCGTGTCGCGGCTCACCGCGGGCGGCTCCGTGCCGATCCGCCTGGAGGACCTGCCCCTGCTGAACGGGTCGACGCTGGCCCTGAGCGAGGCGCTGTCCGCGCAGCCGAATGAAGACGTCGACGTGATGGTGAACCGGCTGGGACCCGCCGATCGCGGTGCGCGGCTGAGCCCCCGCGCGGGAGAGTGCCGTCACGTCCTTTCGCTCTTGGCCGGCGACGGCGCCCAGGGCCCAACGCGCAGACCGGGCCAACTCCCGGATAGTCCGCCAGCCAACCCCACCTATCTCGGCGGCGGCAAGGTCGCGATCAGCGTGGACGGGCAGGTTCATATAGTCGACGCCAAACTGCACATCACCTTCAGATCGACCGAGAGTGTCTACCGGCATGTCGGCGCCTATCTGTATGCGGCCGAAGACAAGGCTGACGAGACCTGGCTGGTTGGCGGAAAGCCTCTCTTCTCAATCGTTCCGGCCCACGGCGGAGGCGTCGCCTCCGCCTCATTGCTCGGTCGCCGTTGGGAGATCGACAACAACCACCGACGCCGCAACATGATGGTGATCAGCCTGCTGCAGCAGCTGGTAAACCTTCACAAGGAAAGCGCGGACCGACCAGCCACGCAGGCCGTCCAGATCATCCCCTAAGTCGAAAGGTAGATACCAATGGCTCAAGACCTGCCAAACGACCCCAACGACATCCCCGGCCCTATCCATCCTGGAGGGGCGTGGGGTGCAGAAGGACGGTTCGAAGCCTTGGTCGAACCGTCGATCGAGTTCGCTGGCTGCAAATACCTGGGTGGGGAATACGACGAGGGCGATGTCATCTGTCACAAGGGCGGCGAGTGGCGATGCGAGGGCGTCATCTGGGTCGACCAGAACAAGCCCTGCTGAACCCGGCCTCGCCGCGGCGCAACGGGTCGCAACCCGTCCTCGCTCCGTCGCCAAAGGATGACGAACCGCACTTAGCGCGCTAGCCTGCCCGATCATCGGGGAGGATGACTCATGCGGTTGCTCTGGCTGGTCGGGTCGTTGGCGCTGGCGCTGCTGATTGCGGTGCTGACATTGCAGGTCCCCGCGCCCGCCGGGGCCGACGCACCCGCCACGGCCTTCTCCGCAGAACGCGCCATGGTCGACATCCGCGAGATCGCGCAGCGGCCGCACCCCGTGGGTTCGGCCGACCATGCGCGGGTCCAGGCCGTGCTGCTGCAAAGGATGGCAGCGCTCGGCCTGCAGACCTCGACCCAGACCGGCGCCCTGTCGCCCGCGGCCGTGCGGCGGCTCGAGCGTGAAGGCGGCTCCGCCACGGGAGTCGAACTGACCAACCTCATCGGCGTCCTGCCCGGCCGCGACCCCCGCCTGCCCGCCGTCGCCCTGATGGCCCACTATGACACCGTGCCGGACTCCGCCGGCGCAGCCGACGACAGCACCGGGGTCGCGGCCATCCTTGAGGCCGTGCGCGCCATCCGCGCCCGCGGCCCGGCCGACCGGACGCTGGTGGTCATCCTGACCGACGGCGAGGAACTGAATCTCGACGGCGCCCGCGCCTTCTGGGGCGGTCACCCCCTGCGCGACCGCATCGGCGCGGTGGTCAATCTGGAGGCGCGCGGCGGCGGCGGCCGGGCCATGATGTTCGAGACCGGACGCGGCAATGCCGAAACCATCGCCCTGTTCGCCCGCGCCGGCGCCAAGGCGACCGGCGGCGTCTCGTCCAACTCCCTGGCCGTGTTCGTCTATGAGGCCATGCCCAACGGCACCGACTTCACCATTCCCAAGGACCGCGGCGTCCAGGGGGTCAACCTCGCCTTCATCGGCCGACCCGAACAGTATCACGCCCCCGTCTCGACGGCCGACGCGCTCGACCAGGGCAGCGTCCAGCACATCGGCTCGCAGGCGCTCGAGACGGCCGACGCGCTCTTGCGCGCGCCCGCCCTGCCCGCCGCCACTGCCAATATCGTCTACGCAGACCTGTTCGGCCGCGTCGTCGTCGGCCATGCGCCGGTCATGGGATGGGGCCTGCTGGGCCTCGCCTTCCTCGGCCTCGGGGTCGCTGTCTGGCGCGCGCGGTCCCACGCGGGCCTGACCTTCGCCGACGCCGGACGCGGCGCCGTCGACGGTCTGTGGTTCCTGTCGACAGGCCTCGTCCTGACCCAGCTTGTGCGCCTTCTGGCCGGCCCCCTGTCAGGCCGCGCCGAGAGCGCCGACGCCTACTATACCCTGCTGGCCCGCCTGCCGTGGATGGAGGCCGGCGCGGCCCTGACCGTGCTGGCCGTGGCCCTGGCCCTGTTCGGCGGCCGCACACGCCTGGACAGGCGCATCGTCGCGGGCGTCATCGCCGTCGCTGCGGCCGTCGCCCTGATCCTCGGCGGACTGAACCCGATCGTCATCGGCGCCGCCGTCATCGCGGCCGGACTGTCGCTGTTCCCCGGCCTCGCCGCGCGCTCGACCTGGGGCGGCTGGACCGGCCTGATCGGCCTGATCCTGATCCTCGGAACGGCGGCCCAGGCCCTCGCGCCGGAGGCCGCCTTCCTGTTCGTCTGGACCGGCCTGCTGGCCGCGCTCGCCGCCGCCCTGGCCGCCGTCCTCGACCCCGGCCTGACCCGTCCCCGGTCGCTGGCCCCCGCCGCCGTCGCGGCCGTGCCCGGCGCCGGATGGATCATGGCGCAGGCGCACACCGTCTTCCTCGGCATCGGCATGGACCTGCCCGGCGTGCTGGTTCTGCTCGGCCTGCTGATACTGATGCTGATCCGGCCGCTCAGCCCCGGGACAGGCCTGTCCCGGCCCCTGCTGATCGCGGCGGCGGCAGCCCTGATCCTCGGCGGCGGCCTGTCGGTCGCGGCCCAGGTCACGGAGCCGATGATCGCGGCGAAGACGGCCTGACCGCGCCGCCGGAAAGCCGCTAGCGGAAGGCCGATCTCACCGTGAAGAAGAAGGCGCGGGGCGGCGCGAACGTGCGCTGGATGAATCCGTAGTTGGTGATCGGCAGGGCATCTGAAACCACGACTTCGTCGGTCAGGTTCCGCACGGCGAAAGTGGCGGACACGCCTGACCGGGCATGACCGACCGTCACGGCCGCATCCACGAGTGTTCGTGCGTCCGACTGCAGCAGGGGGTCGTTGGTGTTGTCGAAGAATATGGCACTGCGATAGTTGGCACTCAGGTCAGCCCCGACGGTCCAGTCCCCGGCCAGGGTGCCCTGCCATGACAGGGCCGCAACCGCCGAGAACTCGGGTGATGCGGTCAGTCGATTGCCCGACCGGTCGACCCCGTTGGCGTCGACAAAATCGGTGAAGGTCGCATCAAGCCAGGACGTGCTCAGCCGCAGATTGAGATTCCAGGGCAGGGCCGCCCGAAGCGTGACATCAACGCCCTTCATCTCGGCGTCCGCGCTGTCCAGCACCTGGCGGGCCGGGGGCGGAGTGGAGCGCAGGGTGAAGTCCTGCAGGTCCGAATAATCGTACAAGAAGGCGGCGGCATTGACCGCGAGCCCCTCCGTGAACCGCCATGTGGAACCCGCCTCCCAGGCGGTCACAAACTCGGGTGCCACAGGGCCGATGGTGTCGGTCGGGAAGAGAGCCCCGCCGTTGAAGCTCCCGGACTTGAAGCCGCGATTGACACTGACATAGGCGACCCGGTGCGGTGCCAGCTCATAGCGGGCGGCGAGACGCCACGAAATAGCGTCATCCGTCTGCTCGCCACTCCGCTCCGGCGAGAGGACCGGGTTGGCCGTGACCTCTTCAAAGCGGGTCTCGGTTTCGAAAGACGTGCGTTCCCGGGTCACACGGGCACCGGCGGTGAGGAAAAGGCGATCGGTGGCGCTGAAGTCCGTTTCCGCGAACAGGGCAACGGACCGGGTGTCGAGGGTGTAGGTCTGGGCCAGTCGGAACGGCCCGAACGCAAACAGGAACGGGTCGTCGATAAAGCCGACCCCGGCTGCGCGCAGCGTGCCGAGGGTCGAGAACCGGTTGGTCGTGCTGAGGGTCTCATCCAGTCCAAACGCACCGGCACGCCAGTCAAACCGGCCCTGCCGTCCGCCGAACAGAAACTCCTGGGTGAAGACCCGGCTGGAGTTGTCGAAATCGAGGGCCACCAGATCCAGCGGGCTTGCGTCGGTGTCTTCACGGACATCCCGGTCCGCGAACCGCCAGGAGGTGATCGAGGTCGCTTCGACAGGGCCCTCACGGCGCAGGGTCAGCACCGCCCCGCCCGTATCCAGATGTTCGCGGCTCTCGCGGTCAAAGCCTTCCGAGAAGGGATCAGCGGAATAGCGGTAGCCCAGAAGATTGAGGCACTCGCCCGCGAGGACCCGTTGCGGAGCGCAGGGGATGAACACCGGCCCGGCCGGTGGCGGGGTGGCAAAGCCCTCCGGGGCAAACAGGCCGAGGCCCTCATGGGCCGTCATGGCCGAACGATCATTGGCATAGTCGAGGATGAGGCCGGCGCTCCACGGCCCCGCCGTATCCGTGTCCGCGCGAAGCCGTATGGCGAAGGTCTCGATACCGTTCTCTTCGCCGCCGGTGAGGGTGTTGTCGGTGTAGCCGTCCGACTTGCGATAGGTGGCGGCGACCCGCGCGAGGATCGGTCCCAGCCGGCCGGTGTCCGCCGCGACGTCATAGGTCTGGAGCCCGAACGAACCGACGCCGGCGCTGAGGTCGAGGCCGGGCATGGTGCCAGGCGGATTGGTTTTGAAAATCAGGGCCCCGCCGGTGGCGTTTCGCCCAAACAGGGTGCCCTGCGGCCCCTTCAGGATCTCTGCCCCGGAGAGGTCGAACAGGGCGACGTTCTGGGCCAGGGGCGACGCGATGAACCCCTGGTCGAGATAGACCGCGACCCCGGGATTCGCGCTCGGGTTCACATCGTTCGAGCCGATGCCGCGGATGAAGAACTGGGGGGCCGAGGATCCGAAAATGGAACGTTCGGTGAGACTGGCCGACAGCCCTGCGAGATCGGAGGCCCGGAAAAGTCCCGCCTGGCTTACAGCCGCCGCGTCCAGAGCCTCAACGCTCCCGGGAACGTCTTCCACCGGCGTTTCCGTCCGGCGTGCGGTGACGATCACTTCGTCCAGCATCTGAACCTGCCCGGCAGGATCAATCTGCTTCGCTTCGACCACGGGCGCTTGAAGAAGGAGTGCAAGGATCATGTCACTGTTTCCGTTCAGTCAGGCAGGAGTCGGGGCGCAAGGACTCAACCGCGCTGGCGATAAAGAAAACGGGTGGCCACAGGCCACCCGTTCCAAGTTTCCCGGCAGATAAAAGCCGGTTTACGCCTGGCTTACTGCGGCGTTCTTGTTGCGCCATTCCTGGCTCTTGGCTGATGCGATCATGAAGATGAGCACACCGAAGGCGGCTTTCGCGACGATGTCGGCGATCGTGTAGCCGACCTGAACGATCATGGCCGCGTCTCCGCTCATCGTGGCGATGTTCGCATTCCCCGCACCAAACAGAAGGGGTGCAAAGTACACGACCGGGTAGAAGCTCCACGACAGAACGGTGACCCAGATCGCCAGATTGACCAGTCCGCGGGCTTCTTCGGGCTGGTTCTTGATCGATCCCCGCAGCCCGACAAACAGTTCGAACAGGATGAAGAGGAACGGAACCATCGAGAGGGCACCCCACAGCAGGCGGGTGCTCATGTCGGTGGCGATCTCGCCCGGATAGCCGAGGGCGACCATCAGCGCCGCGAGCACGCCCAGCCGGACGCCCTTCGAAATCGTTGCAGCGCGCGACAGCCCCATGACGATGATAAGCTCGACCAGCAGCAGGGGCACAGTCAGAAGCCAGTCAACGTAGCGGTAGGCATCGTTGAATTTCTGACCGGACGGGGCGACCGTTCCGGCACCCGCATCGACCACAAAGGCTGCGGACCAGCTGCCGAAAATTCTCCAGTAGTGGTAGGCCGCGATGAAAGTCACGAGCCCCGAAATCACCAGCGCGGCCCTGTACTGCGGCGCTACCGTGTCACGGCTGAGCCAGAAAAAAAGCGTGGCCGCCGCCATTGTGGCAATACTGAACGAGAAAGCATTATACACCAGTTCGTACTGGCCTAAATTCATAGATTCCATTTACGTTTCCTCGGTTGATACCGTTACTTGTTTTGTTATTTTTTGCTTATTTACAGTACGGTTAAAGATCGCTGATATAACAATTGCTCAACGCTTAATTGCTCCAGAACCATATGGAGCTTGCCGCCCTGCGAGCAGGCACTTGTTCATTCAGTCTGAAACCGGGAACGAAACAGCAGGACCCCCATTTCAGGTATTACCGTTAGGAGGTTGCGGAATGGCACACCATACGACCTTTAGGCCGTAGGGCGGGGGGCCTGGTTTCACAGCCGAGTTCTGGAGTCCGGCCTCAACGGCCATACAATTCGCGCCTGCAACTCTGTGCGTGCCAATCTTATCGAGAGCCAGCGCCCGGCGCATCTCGACGGTCTTCTCGCTGAGACCTGGATCGGGAGACATCTGCTTGCTGCGAAAGCGCCTTGACGATTTCACGCGCACGTTCACGACGGCGGGGCAGCGGGCCGATCGCGTCCTCGTCCGGTTCGACCTGCGAGCCGGCGAAATGCTTCGAAGTCCCCGTTCGGCCGGAAGGCGGGTGCTGATGTGCCCCCCGCTTCTCATCCAGCCAGAACGAGCGTCCTTTGGTGATCCCGGCCTTGACCCCGATGGTGGACCGGGCCACGCCCGGCCCGAACCCGGGCCCCGAAACCCCTCAGCCCCCGTCCGTCCACACCGTCTTGTACAGATCGAACCGCCGGTCCCGCAGGTTCCGCACCGTCCCCTGCGACTTGGCCCAGGCCAGGTCCGACAGGTCGAGGTCCGCCACCGTCACCGTCTCCACATTCTCGGACGCCTCGGCCGCCACCCCGTCGCGCGCGAACGGGAAGTCGCACGGCGTCAGGATGCAGGACTGCGCATACTGGATGTCCATGTTCTCGACGTTCGGCAGATTGCCGACATTGCCGGACAGGATGACGTAGCACTGGTTCTCGATCGCCCGCGCCTGCGAGCAATAGCGCACCCGCAGATACCCCTGGCGGTTGTCGGTGCAGAAGGGCACGAACAGCAGTCGGGCGCCCTCGTCGACCAGCCGCCGCGCCAGCTCCGGGAACTCGGAGTCATAGCAGATCAGCACCCCGATCGGGCCGCAGTCGGTGGGGATGGCATGCACCCGGTCGCCGCCCTTGATGTTCCACCAGTGGCGCTCGTTCGGCGTCGGGTGGATCTTCTCCTGCTCGTGCACCGAGCCGTCGCGCAGGAAGACGTAGGCGACGTTCTGGATGTCCCCGTCCTCGGTCCGGGTCGGGTGGGAGCCGCCGATGATGTTGATATTGTACTCGACCGCCATCTTGCGCATCGCCTCGACGAAGCGCGGCGTATAGCGGGTCAGGGCCTCGATCGACTCCACCGGACTGAGCTTCTTCTTCTCCAGCGACAGCAGTTGAAGCGTGAACAGCTCCGGAAACACCACGAAGTCCGAGCGATAGTCCGAGGTCACGTCGACGAAATATTCGATGTTGGAGATGAACTCCTCGAAGCTGGCGACCTTGCGGGCTTGTAGCTGCACCGTCGCGACCCGCACCGTCTCCTTGACCGCGAAGGCCGCGCCGCGGCCGTGCGTCTCGGTATGGTACGGGTTGCGCCACACCATGTGCGCCGCATGCCCCATCGAGGCCGTGTCCGAGCTCAGATAGTTCTCCAGCACCCCGATCGGCTCGAAGCCGCCACGCATGTGGAAGCCGATCACCGGATCGTTCAGCTTCCGCGCCGTGACCGCGTCCAGATACTCCCGCGCGTCTGGATAGGCCGCCTTGCGCCGCGCCAGGCCGGGCATCCGCCCGCCGAAGACGATGCCGCGCAGGTTCTCGGCCTCGCACAGGTCGCGCCGGGCGTCATACAGCCGCTGGCCGATGCGCAGGCGGCGGCGGTCGGGGTCGACACACACCTCCATGCCGTAGAACCAGTCCCCGACCGGATCGTGCCGCGCCGCATAGCCGCCGCCGGTGATCTGGGTCCAGGTATGCGGTGCCATGGCCGTCTTCTCGTCGATGCGGAACCCGGCGGCGTAGCCGACGATCTCATCGGCGTATTCGACCACGAACTGGCCGTCCGGGAAGGCGGCGATCTGCCCCCGCAGCATCCCCGGCGTATAGGCGGGCATGTCCTTGTAGACCTTGGCCACAAGGGCGGAGATGGCGTTCACATCCGCCAGCCTGGCGTTGCGGATGGAGAGGACGGCGGGCTTGGAGGGTTTTGTCATGCGGTCTGAACGCATGGCGAAGCTTGAGGATCATTTCCTTCCGGCAGGGTCACCGCGATCGGCGGCGGCTGGGTCTTCAGCGGTGCCCGAAAAGCGGGTCCGGCGGCACTGTCACGCCGACAGCCAGACCGCTGCCGCCGTATAGAGAGCGATCCCGACGGTCAGATTGAACGGGAAGGTAATCGCCAGGGACGCCGTCACGAAGACGCCGGCGTCCGCTTCGGGGGCCGCCAGTCGCATGGCCGCGGGAACGGCGATGTAGGACGCCGATCCGGCCAGAATGGTCAGGAGCGCCGTGTTCCCGGCGTCCAGCCCGGCAAGTTGGGCCAGCCCCAGCGCGACGCCTGCCGAGAGCAAGGGAAAGCCGAGGGCGAATGCGACCACGGCTGGCGTCAACTTTCGCCCGCCCTCCATCAACCGCCGGGCGGCGGTCAGGCCGATGTCGAGCAGGAAGAAGCACAGGGCACCCTGGAACAAGGGCCCGACAAACAGGTCCAGCCGGGTCATGCCGGCCTCGCCGGAGATCAGGCCGACCAGGAAGCTGCCCAGCAGCATCACCGACGCCGCGCCGACAAACACCTCCTTCAGGATCGTCCTCCGGCGCCCCGGCTCGCCTCGACCCGCGCCGTTGAGCAGAACAAGGGCCGTCAGGATGGCGGGGGTCTCCATCAGGGCGAGGACGGCGGCCATATACCCTCCCGACGCCAGACCGATGGCGGCGAGGTGTTGCTGTCCGGCGGCGAAGGTCACGACCGAAACGGACCCGTAGGTCGCCGCCAGCGCGCAGAGGGTCGGACGGTCGAGCCCGCGGACGCGCTTCAGGATGACGAAGGCGATCAGCGGCATCAGGGCGCTGAGTGCGATGCCGATCGCGCCCGCCGCCAGGAAATCCCCGTTGAAGCCGGCCGCGCGCGCCTCCACCCCGCCCTTGAAGCCGATGCAGAGCATCAGATAGAGCGACAGCCCCTTGGCGACCGGCTCGGGAATGGCCAGGTCCGAGCGGGCGAAAGCGGCCGCCGCACCGACGAAGAAGAACAGAATGGCCGGCGACGTGAGAAGCGCCAGGCTGGTGGAAAAGTCAGGCATGCGTCAACCGGTCCGCTGAAGGTCGGTCCGAGTGAACTCGACCGGGGCGGCCATCCAGTTTATTGATGTGATGCAGGCTATAACGGACGCTAATGGCATGGCCGATCGGCTGGTCAATCTGGACATCGACCTGTTGCGGGCCTTCGTGACGGTCGTCGAAACAGGCAGTTTCACCCGCACGGCGGCCTTGCTCGGCCGGACCCAGCCGGCCGTCAGCCTGCAGATCCGCCGGCTCGAGGACCAGTTGCGGTCGCCGTTGTTCGATCGGGGCGGCAAGGGCTTCGGTCTGACCACGGAGGGCGCGGCGTTGCTGCCGCAGGCCCGGCGACTGTTGCGGCTGAACGATGAGATCGTGTCGACGCTGGGCGACGGGGATCTGGAGGGCGAGGTGCGTCTCGGCGCGCCCGAGGACATCGCGACCATGCACCTTCCGGGAATCCTCGGGGCGTTCGCGCGCAGCCATCCGCGCATCAAGCTGTCGGTGACCTGCGACTACACCGCCAACCTGCTCGACCAGATGTCGCGCGGCATGCTTGATCTGGCGCTGATCAAACGCGAGCCGGTCGGGCCCGAACTCGGCGTACGGGTCTGGAGCGAGCCCCTGGTGTGGGTCGCGCTCGACGCCTCGATGATCGAGGCGTCGCCATTGCCGCTGATCATCGCCCCTGCGCCCGATATCTATCGGAAACGGGCCCTGGGCGCGCTCGCGGACGCGGGCATCGCCTTTCGCGCGGCCTTCACCTCGCCCAGTCTCGCCGGTCAGATGGCGGCCCTGCGCGCCGGCCTCGGCGTCGGCGTGCTTCCCGCGGCCATGGCGCCCCGCGACCTCGTGGTGCTGGAGCGACCGCTCCCGATGCTGGCCGACAGCGAGATCGCCCTGGTTTCCAGCCGGGGTGCCGGCGGGCCGGCCGGCCTTCTCGCGCAGGAAGTCTTGCGCGCGCTCGAACGCGGCCCCCTCCCCGCATGACGGGCGTTTATGGGGCGCATCACGACTTCTGATTGGCCGCGGACGGGCGTCGTGTGCACCCTGGTTTCGCGGCCCGGGCCCCTCTGACGATCACTGTGATCGTGATGTCGGACCGCATCGGGTGCGCTCGATGACGGGTCCGGCTTGTTTGTCCCCTCGAACCGATGGCCTCGCCGTCGAGCGCTCCCCTTGAGAGAAGGAGAGGCTCGATGTCTATCGTGTTGGCGCGCCGGTTGCGGGGTTTTCACGCCCTGCTGGAGATGGCGCTGAGGGACGAACGTGCGCGGCTGCAGCCGGACGACGCGGCGGTTGCGAGCATCAAGAAGAAGAAGCTCGCGATCCGGGACCGGCTCGTCGGTTTCGACGACCGTCAAAGTCCGTCGACGTCGCACTGACGTCGCCGGGGCCGGCGGCTCACGCTGCCTCCGGCCCCGGCTCCCTCAACACTGCCAACCCGTGATCGCCGCCTGGCCGGCGAGACGAAGGGAGCTCCCATGCCTTTGAGCAACAACGCCCGCCGCGAACGCCGCCCGGTCCAGCCGCATGACGTCTGGACCATGGGCGACGTCGCCCAGATGGATGCGGTCGTCGCCGCCTGCGCGCTCGTCGCCCAGGCCGACGGCTGGGTCACCGCCCCGGAACGCAGGCGGATGATCGACCGGATGAGTCAGTCCCCGAGCATTCGCTTCTTCGGACTGCATGAGGTGACGGTCGGCTTTGAGGCCCTGAACATACGGTTTGATCTCGACCTCGAGGACGGTGAGGCTGCGGCGGAAGCCGCGGTCGCGGCCCTTCGGGGGCAACCCGGACCTTCGCACCTGCTGATCGATACGGCCTGTTCGGTCGCGGAGGCGGACGGCGGTTTCGACGCCGAGGAGCGCGACGTCATTCTGCGCCTCTGCCGGCTGCTGGACGTCGATCCTTCGCGCTATGACCTGATCCCCGGCGAGGAGGAGCGGCGATGAGGGTCAGTCCGGTTTCCCTGCCGGTCGCCCAGGGCGTGGCGGTCCGGCACACGCAGGCGACATGCCAGGTGGCGGCCCATCAGAGTTCGCCGACAGGCCGCCCCGTCGAGTCCCCGGGCGCGATCGTCGATGACACGGCCGCCCGCCGCCCCACCCGGCACACCTTTGACATCCGCGTCTGATCGCGGCCCCCCGGTGACCCCCCAGGACCCCCTGCTCGCGGGCTATCGGCGCTTCCGCACCTCGGTCTGGCCGGGCCAGGCGCTGCGTTATGCCCAGCTCGCCCGCCGGCGCCAGCAGCCGACCACGGCCGTGATCGCCTGTTCTGACGCCCGGGTCGATCCGCAGACGATCTTTGACGCCGAGCCCGGCGAATTGTTCATCATCCGCAATGTGGCGGGCCTGGTCCCGGAGTATGCGCCCGACGGAGGCTGTCACGGGACCAGCGCGGCGCTCGAATATGCGGTGAAGATCCTCAAGGTCCGACGCATCGTCCTGCTGGGACATGCGCGCTGCGACGGCATTCACGCGATGATCCATGGCCCCCTGCGAAACGCCCCCGACTTCCTGGGGCCGTGGGTGGACATCGCCGAGCCGGTGATGTGGCCCATGCCCGAACAGGGCTCCGGCGAGGCCTTCGAGGCGGCGATCGAGGACGCCGTGCTCCATCTCTCGCTCACCAATCTGCGGACATTCCCCTGGATCCGGGACGCGGAGAGAGCCGGCCACCTGACGCTGTCTGCCTGGAAGTTCAGCATTGCCTCGGGCGAGCTGACGACCGTCTAGCCGGGTCCATCGTGGATGATTATCGGCCGCATGAGCACAACTCATTGGCCCGTGCCGTGGGGCCCGTTCAAGGTGACCGAGCGGCCCGGGCCCCTCTGACGATCGCTATGATCGTGATGTCGGACCGCATCGGGTGCGCTCGATGCCGGGGTCCAGTCCATCCAAATCCCCAAGCCCCGGCACAGAGCGCACCCCTTCAAAGAGGAGAGGCTCAATGGCGGCAAGATCCAACCGGCGGCTCAGGCGATACAGCACCATTGTGGCGCTGGGCTTGATGGCCGCGTTTTCGTCGCTGGTCAGGGCCATGCGGTCAGCGCGCGCCGGCTCACGGCGCGCCCGTTGACGCCGGTGGCGGCCCACTTCTCCTTCGACGCTTTCTTCCCGAAGTCGAGACCCGTCTCCCATTGAGCAAGCGAAACAAGCCTGCGCGACCGTCCGGCCGAACAGTCGGACTTGCTCGGCCAGCGCCACTCTCACTCACACCCGTCCCCGGAGATAATATGCCCCTTCTGCTCTGTCCCAACGACAACGCCTCAATGACCACGGTCAACCGCAGCGGGGTCGAGTTCGACATGTGCCCGACATGCCGGGGGGTATGGCTCGATCGCGGTGAGCTGGAAAAGCTGATCGAGGCCGGCGGCGCCCAGGGCGATCCATCGCCCACGCCGATGGCTTACGCTGCCCCACCGTCCGATCGGAGCGTCTTTCAGGATCGGGACTTCGGCCGCGACGAGGGCTACCGCAGGAAGAAGCGCCGCGACATCTTCGATATTTTTGATTGAGCTGCCTGAGACGTCCCGTCCCGCAGTCCGAGGGTCCCGAAGGGAGGGTTTGTCCGAGATCCAAAGTCATGGACGGCTCCCTGTTGCGCCCAACTCTCCTGTCTTGAGGATCAACATGCCAGTGCGCGATATTCTCCTTCAGATCGACACCTATCCGGACGCGACGCCCACGGAGGCGTTGGATCAGGCGGTGCGGTTCACAGCCGCCGTGGGCGGCGTGCTGTCTGCGCTCGCCGTAGAGGTCGATATCCAGGCCCCCAAGAACCCGCTGGCCGACTATCTGATCGGCCTCAGCCAAATGGCCCTGGAAGAGGAGCAGAAGAGCCGCCGGTTCTGCGCGGCGGCGCTTGAGGCTTTCGCCTCCAGGGCCGGGGAGGCCGGCGTTCTCGGCGAGGTTATTCACGGCAAGGCCGACCTCTATGCAGTCGGGGCGTATGTCGCTGAGCGGTCGCGCACGCGAGATCTCTGTATCGTGCCGGTCGTCGATCAGTTCGACGGTCAGCGCTCCGTCGTGGAGGCTGTGGTTTTCGGGTCTGGTCGTCCGGTCCTGACCTTCCGCCCCGGGGTCGCGGATCTGCCTGTCGGCGGCCTTGGCACGATCGTGCTTGCGTGGGATGGCAGCCGAACGGCGGCGCGCGCGATGGCAGATGCCCTGCCTGTCATGCAGACGGCCCGCGAGGTTCGGGTGCTCACAGTGACCAACGAGAAGCCTTCCGCTCACTCCGGCGTGGGGACCGAGGTGGCGCGTCATCTCGCGGCGCACGGCGTCAACGCCGTTGTCGAAGAGGTCGACGCGGGCGGGCGACGCATCGGGATGGTTCTGGAGGAGTCCCTCGCCGAGCACCGTCCGGACCTTCTCGTCATGGGGGCCTATGGCCGATCACGGGCACGAGAGTTTATTCTGGGCGGGGCGACGGAGCATATGCTGCGCAACCCGAAGGTGCCTCTGCTGCTGTCACACTAGGTCCCGTCTACCTCCTGGAGAGGTCACGGCCGTGTGTGTGAGGGCCGCCCCAAGCGCCACCTACGTCAAATTCGGACGCACCCCCCGATGCCGTGCGGCGCCGGGCGAAAAGAACATATTGGCAACCAGAACAAACCATGCACATAGTGCCGCTCACAAAGGGAGTGGGTCACGGTCATCGGACCGAAGGCGGGCCTCTCCTCCAGAGTACCCAACGGGAATCATGGCAAGGGAGAGTGGCAAGGTGGCAGCTCAGGCGAATCTGAAATTGGTGACCCGGGACGACGGCGACAAACAGCGGGCCCTGGAAGCGGCGATCGCCCAGATCGACCGCGCCTTCGGCAAGGGCTCGGTCATGAAGCTGGGCAAGAACGGCGTGACCGAGGCCATTCCTTCGGTGTCGACCGGCTCGCTGGGCCTCGACATGGCGCTCGGCATCGGCGGCCTGCCCCGTGGCCGGGTGATCGAGGTGTTCGGGCCGGAAAGCTCGGGCAAGACGACCCTGGCCCTGCACACCGTGGCCGAGATCCAGAAGGCGGGCGGCACCGCTGCCTTCGTCGACGCCGAACATGCGCTGGATCCGGGCTACGCCCAGAAGCTGGGCGTCAACCTCGACGACCTGCTGGTGTCGCAGCCCGACACGGGCGAACAGGCGCTCGAGATCGTCGACACCCTGGTGCGCTCGGGCGCCGTGGACATCGTGGTGGTCGACTCCGTCGCCGCCCTGACGCCGCGCGCCGAGATCGAGGGCGAGATGGGCGACAGCCTGCCCGGCCTGCAAGCCCGTCTGATGAGCCAGGCGCTGCGCAAGCTGACCGCCTCGATCAACAAGTCGCAGTGCATCGTCCTGTTCATCAACCAGATCCGTCACAAGATCGGCGTCATGTACGGCTCGCCCGAGACGACCACGGGCGGCAATGCGCTGAAATTCTACGCCTCGGTCCGCCTCGACATCCGCCGCACCGGCGCGATCAAGGACCGCGACGAAGTGGTCGGCAACACCACCCGGGTCAAGGTGGTCAAGAACAAGGTCGCCCCGCCGTTCCGCGAGGTCATCTTCGACATCATGTACGGCGAGGGCATCTCCAAGCTCGGCGAGATCATCGACCTGGGCGTCAAGGCGGGGATCGTCGAGAAGTCGGGCAGCTGGTTCTCCTACGACAGCCAGCGGATCGGCCAGGGCCGCGAGAATGTGCGCGCCTTCCTCAAGGCCAATCCGGACATCGCCGACTCGATCGAAAAGGCCGTCCGCGCCTCGACCACCAAGATCGCCGAGGAACTGCTGGGCACCCCCGAACCGGACGAAGGTCAGGACCTCGAGGGCTGATCTGACCGTCCTCCGTCCTCTGTCGTCGGACGACGGCGGAGGAGGGGCGACAACACCCCCGCCCCGAACGCTTCGCACGGAGCCTTCGGGTCCGATGCGAACGCAGTGAACGCTTCGGACGGCGTTTGCTGAATTCCGACACTTCTCCGGCCGGGTCCCGCGACCCGCCACCGACCCCGTGTGGGCCGGGCCGGACGGAGCGGGCCGCCTGGTCTCCACCCGGACCGGGCGGCCCTTTTTTATCGCCGAAGCCGACGCGTCAGGGCCGGCCGGACCCGCAGGAAGGCGACGTACAGCCGCTCCAGCAGCCCCAGAACCGTGCGGTTCCGCGCCGCCAGACCGAACGGCCGCAACAGGGGAATGGCGCGCCACATGGCGGCGAAGGCGGCGGCGCCCGACAGGATCACCCCGTCCTCCCGCGCATGGAACCGGGCCAGCAGTTCGGCCCGGTCGAGCGGACAACTCCCCTGCCCGTTCGCCACATCGATGAAGACGATGGCGCCGCGCCGGTCCAGCCCGCGCATCACGGCGATCTCGCGCCGACACAGGGGGCAATCGCCGTCGAACCAGACTTCAAGCGCGGACATGGCGACACCCTACACCGCCGCCGCCGCCCTCGCCCGGCCCCGGCGAACTGTGCGGCGATCTGTCCGCACCCGGCCGCCGGCAGCCTCGATCACGGGCAGGTGATGCATTGGCGCCGAAACCCCTATATGACGCCCCTTCCCCGTTTCTCCCCCGACCGAACGCGCACCGTCATGTCCAGCCTCAAACAGATCCGCTCGACCTTCCTCGACTATTTCGCCGCCGACGGGCACGAGAAGGTCCACTCGGCCCCGCTGGTGCCGCAGAACGACCCGACCCTGCTGTTCGTCAATGCGGGCATGGTGCCATTCAAGGACTATTTCACCGGTGCCTCGACCCCACCTTACCCCCGCGCCACCAGCTCGCAGAAATGCGTCCGCGCGGGCGGCAAGCACAACGATCTGGACAATGTCGGCTACACCGCCCGGCACCTGACCTTCTTCGAGATGCTCGGCAATTTCTCGTTCGGAGACTATTTCAAGGAACACGCGATCGATCGCGCCTGGAACCTGGTCACGAAGGATTTCGGCCTCGACCCGAACCGCCTGCTGGTCACCGTCTATATCGATGACGATGAGGCGGCGGCGATCTGGAAGAAGGTCACCGGCTTCGGCGACGACAAGATCATCCGCATCGCCGGCTCCGACAATTTCTGGGCCATGGGCGACAACGGCCCCTGTGGTCCCTGCACCGAAATCTTCTGGGACTACGGCGACCACGTCCCCGGCGGCCCTCCCGGTTCGCCGGACGAGGACGGCGACCGGTTCGTGGAGATCTGGAACAACGTCTTCATGCAGTTCGAGAAGGAGAATGACGAGATCGTCCGCTCCCTCCCGAAGCCCAGCGTCGACACCGGCATGGGGCTGGAGCG
>JAUYAG010000174.1 GCA_030693575.1 Brevundimonas sp.
ATGACCATCTGGGCGATGCGATCGCCGCGGTGGATGACGAAAGGCTCCTGGCCGTGGTTGATCAATATGACCCCGACCTCGCCACGATAGTCGCTGTCGATGGTGCCGGGCGAGTTCAGGCAGGTCAGGCCGTGCTTCAGCGCCAGGCCCGAGCGCGGCCGCACCTGGGCCTCGAAACCGGGCTCCATTGCGATCCTGAGGCCTGTCGGGACCAGCGCCCGGGCCCCGACAGCCAGCGTCACCGGCGCGTCGTCGGCCACAGCGGCGCGCAGGTCCATACCGGCCGAGCCACCGGTCTCATAGGCCGGCAGGGGCAGGCCTTCGGCATGCGGCAGGCGTTCGACACGGACGGTGGTCATGCGGCAGGCCCTCAGGCGTTGAAATGATCGGCGATTCTGGCGGCGAGCTTGCGCGCCACCTCGGCCTTGGGCTGACGCGGCCAGGCCTCGGCCGAGCCGTCGCGGGTGAACAGGGTGACGGCGTTCCCGTCGGCGCCGAAGACGTCGTCCGAGACGTCATTGGCGACGATCCAGTCGCAGCCCTTGCGCGACAGTTTGGAACGGGCGTTGGCCTCGAGGTCGGTCGTTTCGGCGGCGAAGCCCACCACCAGCTTCGGCCGCTTCTTTCCGGGCGCGGATATGCCCGCGAGGATGTCGGGGTTCTCGATCAGGGACAGGGACGGCGGGCCGCCGGGGGCCTTCTTGATCTTGCCCGAGGCGACGCCGTCGACGCGCCAGTCGGCGACCGCCGCGCTCATCACCGCTATTTCGGCCGGCAGGGCCGCCGCCACCGCCGCCTGCATCTCGCGCGCCGTCTCGACCCACACCCGCTCGACGCCGACCGGCGCGGCCAGGGCCACGGGTCCGGACACCAGCGTCACCTGCGCGCCCAGCCGGGCCAGCGCCTCGGCGATGGCATAGCCCTGTTTGCCGCTGGAGCGGTTGGTCATGCCGCGCACCGGGTCGATCGGCTCGAAGGTCGGTCCGGCGGTGACCACCGCCCGACGACCGGCCAGCGGCCGCCCGTCGGGACCCGCCAGCAGGCCTTCGATCGCCGACAGGATGGCCGCCGGCTCGGCCATCCGGCCCGGCCCGAACTCGCCGCAGGCCATCTCGCCCTCATCCGGCCCGACCATGGCCATGCCGTGGAAGCCGTCGAAGCCCCTCAGACGCCCGACATTGGCCTGCACCGCCGGATGCAGCCACATCCGCACATTCATGGCCGGGGCCAGCAGCACACGCTTGTCGGTGGCCAGCAGGGTGGTCGAGGCGAGATCGTCGGCCAGACCGTTCGCCGCCTTGGCGATCAGGCCCGCCGTCGCCGGGGCCACGACCACCAGATCGGCCCAGCGCGACAGTTCGATATGGCCCATGGCCGTCTCGTCCTCGGGCATGAACAGGTTCTGGCGCACCGGTTGACCCGTCAGTGCGGCCAGGGACATCGGGGTCACGAACTCGGACCCGGCCGCGGTCAGAACGCTCATGACCTCGGCACCGGCCTTCTTCAGCAGCCGCACCAGCTCCAACGCCTTGTAGGCGGCGATGCCGCCACCGACGATCAGCAGGATCTTGCGTCCGGACAGCGGGGCTGGGGTCATGCCTGCTGATCTAGCGATGCGGCCGGGCGACGTCGAGAGGAACCGGGCCCAACTGGAACATTGCAGGAACAGATGACCTGTGGTTATGTTTATGCTGGCGGGTTTCAATCAATGGAGGATTTCATGATCGCCAACAGGGTTACGGCATGGCTGGCGGCAGGACTGCTGGGGCTGGCCGGGTGCGGCAACGGCGGCTCGGCTGTCGAGACCCGCGAGCGAGAGACGCAAGGGGTTGAGGCGACGCTGACCAGCGCACCCTCCCAAACCGGCGAGGCCGCGCCGGAAAAGGCACGGCCTGTGCTGACCGCCAACCGCCGGGAAACCGTCGACGCCAAGATCACCCGGCTGTTCGAGCGCAACGGTGCCGATTTCGGCGCGGAGACGCCGCGGGACTATCTGGCCAAGGTGCAGGCCTTCACCTCGCGGCCGCCCGCCGGAACGGACCGGGTCGAGCGTCCCAACGGCGATGTGCTGCTGTATCAGGCCTCGACCAATACCTTCGCGGTGGTGTCGCGGGATGGTGTGCCGAAAACGATGTTCAAGCCACGCGACGGCGCGGCCTACTGGACCGAGCAGAAGGACGCCGCGCCGAATTTCGGCCGGCGGCGTTCCGGATCATCGGAAGAATAAGACGGACCGGTGCGCGACCGGGCGGGACGAGGGCTCAGTCCTCGTCCTGCTCCTTGCGGTCGGCCATGTCGCGGATCAGTTCCAGGGCCAGCTTCTGCTGGCGCGTGGACAACTGGGGCGCCAGGCGGCTGATCTCGATGGTGTAGCGCGTGGCCGGGAAGTCGTGCTCGAAGGCACCGCCGCCCTCGGCCATGCCCGCGATCTGGGCACCGGTCAGGCCCTCGAAGAAATAGCCGATGTCGACCTTGAAGAAGCGCGCGATGTCCCAGAGCTTCGACGCCGAGATACGGTTGGCGCCCTTCTCGTATTTCTGGATTTGCTGGAACGTCAGGCCGAGCGCGCGGCCGAGATCGCTTTGATTGTAACCGAGCGCGAGACGTTTCTCGCACACCCGCCGACCTACATGCCGGTCCACGGGATGAGGACCATCCTCGCCCTTGCCTCTCGCCATCGTCCATTCGTCCTTCGGTTGCTTACCGCCAAGCCTGAATGCGCTCGCGATTCGTCCCTGTCATCAAAAAATGCAAAAACGGCGGCGCCCCGCTCAGCAGGGGTTGCGTAACCGGTTCTACCCCGCCCGCATGGCGCGAATCAGGCGCGCTCCGGGGCCGTTCACGCGCTGATTCGGCCTCTTCGCAGGCGGCTCCACGGCGCGGCAACCGCCAGTCCCGCGAGCACGGCCAGCCAGAACAACAGGTCGCCAAGCCGCCCATAGATGGTGACCGTCGTCGGTCGGGGCAGGCGGGCGTCGATGACCCCGCTCTCGCCCGGCTCCAGCCGCTGGTCGCCGATCACCCGACCCCAGGGATCGATCATGGCCGAGACGCCCGTCGGCGTGGACCGCACCACCGGCAAACCGGTCTCGATGGCGCGATAACTGGCGAGATTGAGATGCTGGAGCGGCCCGGAACTGCGCCCGAACCAGGCGTCGTTGGATATGTTGACGATCCACTCCGGTCGGCCCGCCCCGCCCGGCGTGAAGCCCGGATACAGGCTCTCGTAGCAGATCAGGGGCTGGGCGCGGGGCGCGCCGGGAATGTCGATCGGCGCGGGCCGCGGACCGGCGCTGAAGTCCGTCGGCATGTGGGTCAGGCTGCGCACGCCCAGAGCGCCCAGCAAGCCGCCCGCCGGCAGAAACTCGCCGAATGGCACCAGCCTGTATTTGTCGTAGACCGCGCTGATGTTCAGCCCGTCGCCGCCCTGGTCGGTCAGGACGAACAGGCTGTTGAAATAGCGCGCGCCCTCGGGCGCTGTCGGGTCGGCAATACCGCGTCCCAGCCCCATGATCAGGCTCTGGCCGGGCTGAACCGCCCGGGCGATGGCCACGGCCTCCGGCGATCCGGGCGCGAACACCTGGTTGGCCGAGGCCGGCAGCGCCCCTTCAGGCCAGATGATCAGGTCGGGCGTCACCGCGCCGGGGCGGGCGGTCAGATTGACGTATCGGTCGACGATGCCGCGATAGGCTTCGGGCGTCCATTTGGACTCCTGGTCGACATCCGCCTGGACGATGCGGACCACCGTATCGGTCAGCTCGAGCCGTGCCTGCGACAGCCGGACCGCGCCGCCGATCAGCAGGGCGGCAAGCGCCAGCCCGCCCAGCACGGCCGCGCCGATGCGGGCCTTGCGCGGTCCGTCGCCCAGAAGGGGTCCGAAAGCGGCCGCGGCCGCCACGGTGACGAAGCTGAGCCCATAGACGCCGGCGACCGCCGCGAACTGTGACGCCGCCGAGCCGGCCTTCCAGCTGGCCCCCGCGGGATTCCACGGGAAGCCGGTCAGGACGTGGCCGCGGAGCCATTCCAGAAGGCAGAACAGGGCGGCGAAGAACAGCGCCCGCTTGACCCCGCCGGGCAGGAACCGGCGGTAGAGCGCCGTCGCCGTGCCCCAGAACAGTCCCAGACCGATGGGCAGCAGCGAGGCCGCGAAGGGCGCCATCCAGGCCTGGGCCGGGTTGACCAGGAACGCCTCTGCCACCCACCAGCAGCTGATGAAGAAATAGGCGAAGCCGGCCAGCCAGCCCATCCAGAAGCCGCCGCGCACCGAGGTGGCGCGCTCGGTCAGGAACATCAGCAGGGCATAGCCGAGCAGGCCGGGCAGGATGCCGAACGGCGGGTGCGCCAGCGCCGCCGCCGCACCGGCGGCCAGCGCCAGGCCGATCCGGCCGAAGCGCAGGATCAGCCGCGCGCGCGGGCCATCATCGTCAAGCGTCGCCGTGAGAAGGTTCATGGGGCCTGTATGGGTCCGCGACGCCAAGGCTGGCAAGAAGGGTTCGCTCCTCCGCCTCCATCGCCTCGGCCTCGGCATCCTCGACATGGTCCCGGCCCAGCAGGTGGAGCACGCCGTGGATCGTCAAATGCGTCAAATGATCCGCCAAACGCTTGCCCTGCGTCCCGGCCTCCGCCGCGCAGACCCCGAAGGCCAGCACCAGATCGCCCAGATGTGGCGCGGCGCTCTCAGCGGCGGGAAACGACAGGACGTTGGTCGGCTGATCGCGGTCGCGGAACCGGGCGTTGAGGTCGTGCACCGCCGCATCGTCGGTCAGCAGGACGACCACATCGCCTTCGATCAATCCCAACGCCGCGGCGGCGGCCCGTTCGACCACCGCGACGGCGTCCGGCAGGGCGTCCGTCCAGGCCGCGTCCTCGACCTCGACCTCGATCACGAGTCGGGGTCCTCGAGATCGGCGGCCGGGCGGCGGCTGGCGGCGTCGGCGTCATAGGCGCGCACGATCCGCTCGACCATGGCGTGACGCACCACGTCCTGGGCCTGGAAACGCTGCACCCCGACCCCCTTCACATCCTCGAGGATGCGCAGGGCGTGTTTCAGGCCGGAATCGCGCGGGTTCAGCAGATCGACCTGTGACGGATCGCCGGTGACCACCATCCGCGCGCCCTCGCCCAGCCGGGTCAGGACCATCTTCATCTGCAGCCGAGAGGTGTTCTGGGCCTCGTCGACGATGATGAAGGCATGGGCCAGGGTGCGACCGCGCATGAAGGCGATCGGTGCGGCCTCGATCTCGCCCTTGTCGCGCCGGCGGCGGACGTCGTCGGGACCGAGGATATCGTTCAACGCCTCCCAGATCGGGGCCAGATAGGGATCGACCTTCACGTTCAGGTCGCCGGGCAGAAAGCCCAGAGTCTCGCCCGCCTCGACCGCCGGCCGGGTGATGACCAGCCGGTCCACCTGTCCCCGCCGCAGCAGGGAGGCGCCATAGGCCGCGGCCAGAAACGTCTTGCCGGTGCCCGCCGGGCCGACGCCGAAGGTCAGTTCGCACTGCGACAGCAGGGCCAGATAGTTGGCCTGGGCCGCCGTCTTGGGCGCGATGGCGCCGCGGCGCCCGACCGGCAGGGCGATGGCGTCGGGTGCCACGCTCCCCTGCCCTGCCCTCGGCTGGGCCATGGCGGCGCCGAGCGCGGTCCGCACATCCGCCTCGGTGATCTCGGCGCCGGCGTCCGCGCGGTCGGCCAGGGTCTCGATGACCCGCTTGGCCTGGGCGCGGTCGCGGGCCGACCCGTTGATCGACACCCCGCCGCCGGGCGTCTCCACCAGAACCTTGAACCGGTCCTCGATCAGGGCCAGGTGCCGGCTGCCGGGGCCGATAACGGCGCGAAGGGCGGTGTCGCCCAGGGACAGGAACTCACTCTCACGCGCCATCAGGCCGCCTTCTGTTCAGCAAGACGGCCGGTCAGGGACTTGATCCCGCCGGCCTCGATACGGACCGGAACGATCTGTCCGATCAGATGATCCGCGCCGCCGACATGCACCGGCTGCAGCCACGGCGAGCGGCCGGTGGCCTGGGTCGCGAACCGGCCGGCCTTCTCGAACAGCACCGGGACGGTCATGCCCACGCGTGAGACGTTGAAGGCCGTCTGTTGTTCGAACAGCAGGCTCTGGAGCGCGTGCAGCCGCTCGCGCGCCACCGCCTCCGGAACCTGCCCCGCCATGGTCGCGGCGGGCGTGCCGGGGCGCGGCGAATACGTGAAGGAGAAGGCGGAGGCGTAGGTCACGCGCCGGACCAGATCCATGGTCTGCTCGAAATCCGCGTCCGTCTCGCCGGGGAAGCCGACGATGAAATCCCCGGACAGGGCGATGTCCGGCCGGCTGCTGCGGATCCGGTCGATCAGGTCGAAATATTTCTGCCGCCCGTGTTTGCGGTTCATCAGCCGCAGGATGCGGTCCGAACCGGACTGCACCGGCAGGTGCAGCCAGGGCATGAGGGCCTCGAGGTCCCCATGGGCGGCGATCAGGTCGTCGCCCATGTCGTTGGGATGGCTGGTCGTGTAGCGGATGCGGTCGATGCCGGGGATCCCGGCCAGGGCCCAGGCCAGCCGCGCCAGGGTCGAGGGAGACCCGTCCGGCCCCTCCCCGTCATAGGCGTTGACGTTCTGGCCCAGCAGGGTGACCTCGCGCACCCCCTTGCCGGCCAGCTCGCGCGCCTCGGCCAGCACCGCCGCGACCGGCCGCGACCATTCGGCGCCGCGGGTGTAAGGGACGACGCAGAAGGTGCAGAATTTGTCGCAACCCTCCTGCACCGTCAGGAAGGCGGTCGGGCCGTCCACGCCGCGCGCCTGGGGCAGGGCGTCGAATTTGTCGACCGGCGCGAAATCGGCGCCGATCCGCTCGCCCCGCGCGCGCGCCGTGCGGGTCAGCAGTTCGGGCAGCTGGTGATAGGCCTGCGGGCCGACGACCAGGTCGACGGCGGGCTGGCGGCGCATGATCTCCTCGCCCTCGGCCTGGGCGACGCAGCCGGCCACGGCGATGGTCATGGCCCCCTGCCCCGCCGCCGCCCGCGCATCCTTCATCTCCCGCAGCTTGCCCAGCTCGGAATAGACCTTCTCGGCCGCCTTCTCGCGGATGTGGCAGGTGTTGAGAATGACGAAGTCAGCGCCCTCAGGCGTGTCGATCGTGGCATAGCCGAGCGGGCGCAGGACATCGGCCATGCGCTCGGAGTCATAGACGTTCATCTGGCAGCCGTAGGTCTTGATGAACAGGCGTCTGGGCGCGGCCTGTCCGTCCTGCGGCGGGGCGAAGGTTTCGGTCATGGGGCTGTCTGGATAGCGCGGAGACGGGCCGCGCGCCATATCGGCCCGGACGCTCAGATATCCAGCTTGTCCGGATCAACGCGGTGGGCGTTGCGGGTGAAGATCAGGCCCTCGCGTTTGGACGGCTCGGCACCGTCTATCGGCTTGCCGTAGAGTTCGAGCTTGTGACCGATCAGTTCGAAGCCCAGCCGTTCGGCGATCTCGCTCTTCAGCCGTTCGATCTCGGCGTCGAAGAATTCGATGACCTCGCCGGTGCGGGTGTCGATCAGGTGGTCGTGATGGTCGTCGCCGGCCTCTTCATAGCGGCTGCGTCCGTCGCCGAAGTCGTGCTTCTCCACCACGCCGGCCTCCTCGAACAGGCGGACGGTCCGATAGACGGTGGCGATCGAGATATGGGGGTCGATGGCGGAGGCGCGGCGGTAGAGCTCCTCGACGTCCGGATGGTCGTCCGCGCTGGAGAGCACCCGGGCGATCACCCGCCGCTGCTCGGTCATGCGCATGCCGCGGTCGGCGCAGAGTTTCTCGATCCGGTCCATGGCGGACAGGATAGGCGGCCCGCCCCCGCTAGGGAAGCGTCGCCGGCAAGTTAAGCGCCAGGATCAGCGCATCCTGTCGGCCGCCGTCAGGACGGGCGTAGTAGCCGGGCCGACGGCCCGCTTCGGTGAAGCCGGCGCCGGCGTAGAGGGCGAGGGCGGCGGGGTTGTCGTCGGCGACTTCGAGGAACAGGCGCGCGGCCCCGCGGGCCGCTGCCGCAGCCGCGCCTTCCCGGACCAGACGGGCACCGAGGCCCTGTCGTCGCGCGCCGGGGTCCACCGCCAGGGTCAGGATCTCGGCTTCGTCCGCCACCGAGCGGATCAGGATGAAGCCCTGCGGCGCCTCGATCGCGACGACGCCTGCCTGACCCAGGAGGGACTCAAAGGCGGCCATGTCCCAGGGTGCTGAAAAGGCACCTGCGTGCATGGCGGCCAGACGGGCGGCCGTGGCGGCGGTCACGGGACGCGGACCGGTCCGCGCGCCTGACCGAGCAGGCGGGTCGGCGGCGTCGCATCGGGCGCGCGCAGATACAGCGGCCGGGCCGGCGCGGCGGCGG
>JAUYAG010000182.1 GCA_030693575.1 Brevundimonas sp.
GGCGCGTCGGCGACCCAGCGCCGGGCGCCGACGGCGGCGAGCTCGCTGTCGGACATGGAAAAGAACCGGGTGAACGGGGCGAGCGGCAGGGCTTCGATGCGGTAGGTCATGGGGGTCTCCTTCGATCGCCAGGGTGCGACGAAGGGCCGGGGCCGTCTCGCGGGTTTCGGACGTTGCGCCGCGCCGCCCGCATCCCCACAACGGAGGGCATGAACGCACCCTTCAAGACCCCGACCGATCCGCTCGACGCTCCCGTCTGGGACCTGACCGACCTGTATGCCTCGCGCGAGGACGCCCGGATCGAGGCCGACCTCGGCCGAACGCGCGGCATGGTCGATGAGCTGAATGCGCTGCAGGGCCGGCTGATCGCGGCGCGCGGCGAGCCGGCCGTGCTGGGCGAGCGGCTGGATCGGGCGGTGACCTTTTACGAACAGGCTTCCGACATCCTCGGGGCGCTGGGGGCCTATTCCTTCCTGGCTGCCTCGACGGACCGCAATGACGCCGCGGCCCAGGGGTTCGAGGCCACCGTGCGCGAGAAACTGACGGCCATCGCCACGCCGACGGTCTGGGTCACGCTGGAGGTCAACCAGTTGGAGGAGGCCGAGATCGAGGCGGCGCTGACGGCGCATCCGGCGGCGGCGCGCTGGCGGCCGTGGCTGCGGCGGGTGCGGGCGATGAAGCCGCACGAGCTTTCCAACGAACTGGAGACCTTCCTGGCCGAGCGAGGCCCGATCAGCGCCCAGTGGCCGCGCCTGTTCGACGAGACCCTGGCGGCGATGAAGGTCAGGGCGGGCAAGGACGAGCTGACCCTGTCGGAGGCCCTGAACCGGCTGTCCGACCCCAAGGCGGCGCAGCGCAAGGCGGCGGCCGAGGGGCTGAACGAGGCGCTGGCGGCGCGGACGCAGACCATGGCGCTGGTGATGAACACCGTCGCCGCGGACAAGGCGCTGGAAGACAAATGGCGGGGCTTCAAACGCCCGGCGGATGCGCGGCACCTGTCCAACGAGGTCGACGGCGAGTCGGTGGACGCCATGGCCGAGGCCGTGGCTGCGGCCTATCCGAAGCTGTCGCACCGCTATTATGCGCTCAAGGCGAAGGCCATGGGCAAGGCAAAGCTGGACCAGTGGGACCGCAACGCCCCGATCGAGACCAGCGCCCCGCGCGGCTATGACTGGGCGGCGGGCAAACAGCTGGTGCTGGAGAGTTTCGCCGATCTGGGGCCCGAGTTCGCGGACCGGGCCGGCGGCTTCTTCGACAAGCCCTGGATCGACGGCAAGGCGCGGCCGGGGAAGCAGTCGGGCGCCTATGCCCATCCGGTGACCGCGGACCGCCACCCCTATGTCTTCCTGAACTGGATGGGAGAGCGGCGCGATGTGCTGACCCTGGCGCACGAGCTGGGGCATGGGGTGCACCAGACGCTGGCGGCGGGGCAGGGGAGTTTGCTGGCCGACACGCCGCTGACCCTGGCCGAAACGGCCTCGATCTTCGCCGAGGGCCTGACCTTCGACAGGCTGCTGAAGACGGCGCCGAAGGCCGAGCAGCGGGGTCTGCTGGCCGGGCGGATCGAGGACGGGCTGAACACCGTGGTGCGCCAGATCGCCTTCCACCGGTTCGAGACCCGGTTCCACGACGAGCGGGCGGCGGGCGAGCTGCCGGTCGAGCGGATCGGCGAGATCTGGATGGAAGAGATGGGGGCCTCTCTGGGGCCGTCCGTGACGCTCAACCCCGGCTATGAGCACTGGTGGAGCTATGTCAGCCATTTCGTCCACTCGCCCTTCTATGTGTACGCCTATGCCTTCGGCGACCTGCTGGTGGCGGCGTTGATGGAGACGCGGGCGAAGGATCCGGCGGGGTTCACGCCGCTGTACCGTGAGCTGCTCGCGGGCGGCGGATCGAAGGGCTATGTCGAGGCCCTGGCACCGTTCGGCCTGAACCCGCGCGACCCGGCCTTCTGGACGATCGGCACGAAGCGGCTGGAAGGGCTGATCGACCGGTTCGAAGCGCTGGTCTGACACGCGGCGTTGACGGGCCGGTTTGGACGCGCGAGCGTCCCGCCATGCGCACCCTGATCCTCGCCGCGGCCCTGGCCGCCCTCCCGCTGGCCGCCCATGCCCAGACGACCCCGGCCCCGCCGTCACCGGCCGTGCGCGCCATGGCGGCCGGCTACAAGGCGCTGACGGTTTGCAGCGCCCTGAAGACGGCCGAGGCGGCGGGCGGGACGCGTACGCTGGAGAGCGTCGAGGCCAATGAACTGGTCGGCATCTATCCGGAACTGGATGGGCTGGTTCGCGAGATGGCCGTCGAGATCGATCGCAACCGGGTGTCGGTGGGGTGGGACGAGGCCATGCCGCCGCGTGTGGCCCAGTTCAACGGGAATGGCTGCGTGATCATGCCGGTGGGGTGGGACGCGCCGACGATCGGCGTCCGCGTTGGAGCCCCCTTGCCCGAGGGAGACGACCTCCGGGCGGGAGCGCCGCAGGGGAATGTCGCCCTGCTGAACGAGGCGGTCGAACAGGCCTTCGAGGGCGGCTACGGCGAAGGCGTCAACACCACCGCCGTCCTCGTGCTGCAAGACAACCGGGTCGTGGCCGAGGAATACGCCCCGGGCTTTGATCGGGACACGCCGCAGCGAACCTGGTCGGTGGCCAAGAGCCTGGCCGGCACGGTGATCGGGGCAGCGGTCCATCGAGGGGAGGCCGATGTCGAGGCCGAGGCCGCTATCGCCGACTGGCGGTCGCCGGGCGATCCGCGTCGACGGATCACCCTCGACCAGTTGATGCGGATGGCCTCGGGCCTGACCAGCGACACGGCGGGCAACCGCACGGATGGACTGTATTTCGGCGGGGTCGGGATCGACGAGCAGGCCACGACCTGGCCGCTGATCGCGCGGCCGGGAACGCGCTATCGCTACGCCAACAACGACACCCTTCTGGCGGTCCTGTCGATCGCGCCGACCTTCGAGCGGCATCCGCCGGTCGACCTGTTCCGGCGGCTGGGCATGCATGACACCTGGGCCGAGACCGACTGGCGCGGGAACTACATGCTCTCCAGTCAGGTGTGGACCACGGCGCGCGATCTGGCCCGGTTCGGCCGGCTGTATCTGAACGACGGCGTTGTCGACGGCGAACGCATCCTGCCCGAGGGCTGGCGCGACCATGTCTCGCGGCCGTCGGGCCCGCAGCCGGGCGGGGCGCAGGGCTATGGCGCGACCTTCTGGCTGATGAACAATTCGGAGGGCGTGCCGGCGGACACGATCTCGGCCAACGGCAATCGCGGCCAGTATCTGATTATCGTACCAGGCCGGAACATCGTCATCGTGCGCCGGGGCGAGGACCCGACGGGAAGCCGCTTCGACTTCATCGCCTTCACCCGCGACGTCCTGGCCGCGCTCGACTGATCGCGATTTGAGCCCGACGTCTTGAGCGGGACGCAGGGCTCGCTATAAGGACGGCAACTGCCGTTCCAGATTCCCGGACCCGATCATGGCCGACCCGCACCACGCTTCCGACTCCTACGTCCGCGGTTCGCAGGAGATCAGCGAGCAGGAATCGACGTTCGACGCCTTCATGGGCATGACCAAATGGGGCTCGCTGGCGATCGCAGTCCTGCTGGTCGTCCTGACCCTCTGGTTCCAGCCCGGCGGCAGCCTGATGACCGCCTTCATCACCGGGGTGGTGCTGTCGGTGGCCGGCTTCTTCATGCTGAAGTCCGGCAAGAAGCACTGATTTTGGGGCGCTAACGCGCGCGACGCGGTCGCGCGCTGCTCGAGCGCGGGCCTGCACGAAGCGCCAGGCCGTGTCGGGTCGAGAAGGCGGAGCCTTCTGACCGCGGCCAAGCAACCAGGCCGCTTTGACGCGCCCTCCCGGATAAGCCTAACGTCGCTCCGTCGAGAGATGACGGAGGGATTCGCTTGGCTGTCGCCATCGCTGTGACCCGCGAACGCCGAGACGGCGAAACGCGCTGCGCCGTCACCCCGGAAACGGTGAAGAAATTCGTCGCCATGGGCGCGACCGTGACGGTCGAGGCCGGGACGGGGACGGGCTCCTCCATTCCGGACGCGGACTATGCCGCCGCCGGCGCGACCGTGGCCAAGGACACCAAGGCGGTGCTGTCGGGGGCCGACATCGTGCTGAAGGTGCGCGGGCCGACCGCGCAGGAGACCAGCGCCCTGAAGCCGGGTGCGATCGTCGTGGCCCTGCTGGATGCGTATCGCGACAAGGAAACGGTGACGGCCCTGGCCGGCGCCAATGCCACCGCCTTCGCCATGGAGTTTGTGCCGCGGATCTCGCGGGCCCAGGTGATGGACGCCCTGTCGTCGCAGGCGAACCTGGCCGGCTATCGCGCGGTGATCGAGGCGGCCTGGGCCTATGGCAAGGGCTTCCCGATGATGATGACGGCGGCGGGCACGGTCGCGCCGGCCAAGGTCTTCATCATGGGCGTGGGCGTGGCGGGCTTGCAGGCCATCGCCACGGCGCGGGGGCTGGGGGCGGTGGTCACGGCCACGGACGTTCGGCCGGCGACCAAGGAACAGGTCGAGAGCCTCGGCGCCAAATTCCTCGCCGTCGAGGACGAGGAGTTCAAAAACGCGCAGACCGCCGGTGGCTATGCCAAGCCGATGAGCGCCGAGTATCAGGCCAAACAGGCGGCCCTGACCGGCGAGCACATCAGGAAGCAGGACATCGTCATCACCACCGCCCTGATCCCCGGACGCGCCGCGCCGGTGCTGGTCAGCGCGGCCCAGGTGGCGACGATGAAGCCGGGCTCGGTGCTGATCGATCTGGCGGTCGAGGCGGGCGGCAACGTCGAGGGCGCCAGGGCAGGCGAGGTGGTGACCACGGCCAACGGCGTGCAGATCGTCGGCCACACCAACCTGCCGGGCCGCATCGCCTCCGACGCCTCGTCGCTCTACGCCAAGAACCTGGTCGCCTTCGTCGGCCTGATGATCAAGGACGGGGCGCTGGCGCTGGATATGGAGGACGAGATCCTCAAGGCGTCGGCTGTGACCCACGGCGGGGCCGTGGTGCATGAGGGGGTGAGGGGATGAATCACTGGCTCAAGGGATTCCTCCGCATTGTCTGCCGTCTGGTCCTGTTCGGCGGCCCCCTGCTCGCATTGGTCGCCTTCGCTGGTTCATTCGTTGTCGGATCACAAAACATCGGGCATGGGGCGGCCGGACTAGGCCTCGGACTGACCCTCGGACTGTACATCTTGCTCTGGAGTTTGCTGGTGGGCGGCGTTTTGAGTCTGCTTCTCAGCATTGATGATCGGCTAGAGCGTCTGGAAGCGAAGGGCTGAACTGATGGAACACGTCGATTCCCTCCGCACTTCTCCCTTCCCCCTCGACGGGGGAAGGGTTGGGGTTGGGGGTGCGCGCGCCGGCTTTGCCGAAGACGGCGCGAAAGGCTTCGACGGTGCCTCTCGCGCCCCGACGTCCGATGCCGGCGCGAACACCCCCTCCCAACCCTCCCCCGTCGAGGGGGAGGGCTTTTCGCGGTTCGGCCGGACGGATCAGGTTTCGGGCAGGATGGTGCGTCGGGCGCAGAGCATGCGAGCGACGCCGACGCGGACGGAGGCCAAACTATGGGACCGTCTGCGTCTTCTGTCGGTGCGCTTCAGGCGGCAGGCGCCGATGGGTCGCTATGTCGTCGATTTCGTCTGCCACCGTGCCAACCTTGTGATCGAGGTCGACGGCGGTGTGCATCAGCGTCCGGACGTGGCTGTTCGCGACCTCACACGAGACGCGTGGCTCATCAGCCAGGGCTACACCGTCCTCCGGTTTACGACGCGGCAGGTCGAGAGCGACATTGACGGCGTCGTCCGGGACATTCGGAATACGACTTCCAACCGCCTGAAACAGGTCATCTGAATGGAACACGTCGATCCCACCATCTTCCGCCTGGCCATCTTCGTGCTGGCGATCTTCGTCGGCTACTATGTCGTCTGGTCCGTCACCCCCGCGCTGCACACCCCCTTGATGGCCGTGACCAACGCCATCTCCTCGGTGATCGTAGTCGGCGGGTTGATCGCGGCGGCGGCGTTCAGCGGCGACGCGGGGCCGAACGGCTGGATCGCCAAGGGGGCGGGCGTGGCGGCCGTGACCCTGGCCAGCGTCAACATCTTCGGCGGCTTCATGGTCACCCGGCGCATGCTGGCCATGTACCGCAAGAAGGAAAAGCCCAAGGCGGAGGCGGCCAAGGCATGACGCAGGCCATTCTCTTCACGGCCATTGTCCCGCTTGCGCTTCTCATGGTGCTCGCCTTCGTCCTGCTGAGCGGGCGGATGAGTGAGGGGGTTCGCAAGCGCGTCGAACTCGGCCTGACGCTGATCGTCTATCCAGTCTTCGTTCTGTACTGGGCCTGGCAGGCCTGGGACAACCAGCGGCAGGGCGACTGGCTTGGCGTCGGCCTGATGCTGTTCCTCGTCGGTCTCTTCGCCATCCAGTTCGTGGTCGCCCTGCGGTCCCGCACGCTGTTCCCCCGATTCCGGAGCCGTCAGGGATGAACGTCGACGTCCTTCAGCCCGCGGTCGGCGCGTCCTGGGTCGCCACGACGATCGGTGCCGGGCTGTGGCTGTGGAGCTGGCTCCGCGAGAAGGACGCCATCCGCAAGCTGCGGTTTCTGGACTGCGGGGTGGTGCTGCTGTTCGCCTCCATCCTGCTGCGCATCGTGGCCCAGGAAAAGCCGATGAGCACCTGGGACTGGGCGATGATCTTCATCGGGCCGCTGTTCATCGCCGCCGCCCTTTGGCGGCTGGCGCGCACGGCCTGCCCGCCGCCCGGACGTTGAGACTGAGGGAAGACTGATCGCATGAACGCATCCTTCGCGGCCCTGGCCTATCTGGTCTCCGGCGTCCTGTTCATCCTCAGCCTGCGCGGCCTGTCGAGCCCGGAGACGAGCCGGCAGGGCAATACCTTCGGCATGATCGGCATGGCGCTGGCCGTCGGCGT
>JAUYAG010000185.1 GCA_030693575.1 Brevundimonas sp.
AGCGGACCGGCCGCCAGCACCGCGCGCTCATAGTCGAGGCCGCTCATCAGCACGCCGGCGCCGCCGCCGACCGGGCCCATGATGTTCTCTTCCGGGACCTCGCAGTCCTCGAACACCAGTTCGGCCGTGTCCGAGCCGCGCATGCCCATCTTGTCCAGCTTCTTCGAGACGCTGAACCCCTTCATCCCCTTCTCGATCAGGAAGGCGGTGACGCCGCCGTTGCCTTCGCCGGTGCGGGCGTAGACCACCAGGGTCTCGGCATGCGGGGCGTTGGTGATCCAGAATTTGGTGCCGTTCAGGACGTAGCGGTCGCCTTCCTTGCGGGCCTGGGTGCGCATCGACATGACGTCAGAGCCCGAGCCGGCCTCGGACATGGCCAGCGAGCCGACGTGCTCGCCCGAGATCAGCCTGGGCAGGTATTTCTGCTTCTGCGCCTCGGTGCCCCAGCGGCGGATCTGGTTGACGCACAGGTTGGAGTGGGCCCCGTAGGCCAGGCCGATCGAGGCCGAGGCGCGGGAGACCTCCTCCATCGCCACGACGTGTTCGAGGTAGCCGAGGCCGAGGCCGCCGTACTCTTCCTCGACGGTGATGCCGTGCAGGCCCAGTTCGCCCATCTCGGGCCAGAGCTCGCGCTTGAAGGCGTTGGTCTCGTCGATCTCGGCGGCCAGCGGCGCCAGACGGTCGGTCGCCCAGCGGGCGGTGGTCTCGCGGATCATGTCGGCGTTTTCGCCGAGGCCGAATTCCATGGATTGGGGGGCGTTGGGAATGCTCATGACGGCGGGGTTAGCACCGCCCGCCCTCGCCGGAAAGTCAGTCCGGCTTGCCCCACCGCACATAGAGGTTCCACGACGACACCCCGACGCAGATGATGCCGATCAGGGCCAGGGCCCAGGCGATGACGGTGGTCTCGCCCATCGGCGACGGCTGTTCGACGGCGAGGCGGAAGGCGGCGGCCGAGGCCCCGCAGGCGGCCAGGCCGACCCCGCCCATAATCAGGAAGGCGCCGGTCTCGCTCCAGTCGAAGCGGCGCGGGCCGGCCGGTTCGACCTCGTGGCGCAGGACGGACAGCGTCGGCTCGTCCTCGAACAGGACGGTCTCCTCGACGGCGCGCGCGCGCTGGTCGGACGGCCAGACGGGGCGCTCGACCTCAACGAAATCGGCCTCGGTGGCGGGAGTCAGGACCAGCTCCGGATCCATCGCCGGGAAGGGCGACGGGATGGGCGCGGCGGACACCATGGGCGCGACGGGGACAGGGTCGGCGACGGGCTCGGGCGCTGATGCGGGCTCGGGTTCAGGCTCCAGCGCGGGCTCAGGCGCGGGCTCAGGCTCCGGCGCAGAAGCAGGCTCCGGTTCGGGCTGGGGCGGCGTGGTTTGCGGCTGGAACGTAAAGACCGGCTGCACCACAGGCGCGTCGGCAGGCTCCGCCGGGGCGAAGCCGGGCAGGGGGCCGATGATGGCGGCGGCGTAGGGCGAATAGCGGTCCAGATTGACCCGGGTGACCGCATCGACGGGCTGGAACGCCGGGGCCTCTTCGGCGGGCGTCGTCGGGCCTTCGGCAGGTTCGGGATCAGCGGCTTCCGGCACCGGCGGCGGCGGCGCGGCCCCGGGCAGGAAGGATGTTTCACCTAGCAGGCTGGCCACAGCGGCGGCGCGCGCGTCGGGCGCGGGGGTCTCGGATTCCGGTGCCTCGGGTTCAGCCGGCGTCTCGACCGGCGGCGGGGGCAGGGGGGCGGCCAGCAGCTCGGCCAGGGTGACGGCCGAGGCCGGATCGGCGACGAACAGGGCGCGCTCGGCGGCGCGGCGGCGCAGGCGGGCGTCGGCGGAGGCGTCTTCGGGCCAGCCGATCAGGGCGTCGGCGGCCTGGCCCGCCTGGCCCTCGTTCAGCCTTTGCAGGACATCGGAGGCGAGGAAGCGGTCGACGCCCACGGAGACGGCGAAACTGGCGAGCGCATCGAACTGGTGCTGGTTCAGCGGGCTGTGAACCTGTTCGTTCAGCGCCTTCACCACCGGCATCAGGTCGTATTGCAGCAGGAGCTCGGCGTCGGCCTCGGCGACGGTCAGGCCTTCGCGGGCGGAGGCGGTGTGGCCGTAACCAATGATCCAGCGGCCGTCCTCTTCCTGGACGGCGCGCGGACGGAAGCCCTCAAAGCTCTTGATGAGGACCATCCCCTCGCGGGAGACCTTCAGACGGGGCGTGGGCGTTTCGGACACGGATTGACCCAAATCGAGACGGGCGCGTTCGCCCGATCAGAGAGCCAGCAAGGGACGCGCCGTTCTACAACAGGACGAGGGTGGCGAGACCGAGGAAGATCAAAAAGCCGAAGAAATCCGTCGTCGCCGTCACGAAGACGGCGGAGGATACGGCCGGGTCGAATTTGAGCCTCGACAGGGTCAGGGGGGTCAGGACGCCCACCGTGGCGGCGACCAGCAGGTTCAGCACCATGGCCATGCCGATCACGGCGCCGATGCGCCAGTCCCGGAACCACAGGCCCGCCGCCGTGCCGATCAGGGGGGCCAGCACCAGACCATTGGCCAGACCCACGGCCAGCTCGCGGCGGAAGGTGCGGGCCGCGTTGGAGCTGTTCAGCTCGCGCGTCGCCAGGGCGCGCACGGTCACGGTCAGGGCCTGGGTACCGGCGTTGCCGCCGATGGCCGAGACGATGGGCAGCAGGATCACCAGCGCCACGATCTGGGCGATGGTGACCTCGAACCACGAGATGACGATCGAGCCCAGCACCGCCGTGCCAAGGTTGATGGCCAGCCATGGCACACGGCCGCGCACGATCTCGGACACGGACGAGCCGCGGTCCTCATCCGAGACGCCGGCGAGGCGCAGGATGTCCTCGCGGTTCTCTTCCTGGATGATGTTGACGATGTCATCGACGGTGATTTGACCGACCAGCCGCCCCGCCGCATCGACGACGGGGGCCGAGATCAGGTGATATTTCTCGAAGATGTAGGCGACTTCTTCCTGGTCCTGGTCGACGGCGATCGCATTGATCGGCTCCATGATGTCGACGAGGGCGATGGTGCGGGCGGCGCGCAGCAGGCCGCTGACCGGCAGGCCGCCGACCGGCTTGTTCAGCGGGTCGACGATATAGATGTCGAAGAACAGCTCGGGCAGGTCTTCGCCCTGCTTGCGGATGTGGTCGATGGTGTCGCCGACGTTCCAGAACGACGGCGCGGCCATGACCTCGCGCTGCATCAGGCGGCCGGCGGAGTCCTCCTCGTAGCGCAGCGAGTTCTCGATCGCGGCGCGGTCGACCTCCGGCATGGCCGCCAGCACCTTCTCGCGCTGGTCGTCCTCCAGGTCCTCGACCACCAGGGCGGCATCGTCGGAGTCCAGCTCCTGCAGCGCCTCGGCGAGGGTCAGGTGCGGTACACGCTCGAGCACTTCCTCGCGGATGTTGTCGTCCAGCTCGGGCAGGGTTTCGGCCAGCAGGTCCGGCGGCATCCACAGCACCACCACGGCGCGGTGCTCGGCGGTGAGGAAGCCCATGAGGTCGGCGACGTCGGCCGGGTGCAGGTCTTCCAGCAGTGAACGAAGCTTGAGCCCGTCTCCGGCGTCGGAGGCGTCAACGACCTTCTCGACGAAATTCGCGGTGAGGACATAGTCCTCATCCAGCGCCACGTGCTCGATTTCTGTCCGGGAGGCGACGGGCAGGGGGGCGTCTGCGATCTTGCTCACGCTTGGCCCCCCTGTTTTCAGATCAGCTGTTCGCCGATGTTTCGCCCTGTCAAATCAGATGGTGCGGTCGAGAAGACTCGAACTTCCACTCCGGTTAAGGAACAGCGACCTCAACGCTGCGCGTCTACCAATTCCGCCACGACCGCTCGCATCGGAGGGGGGCTGATAGCGGAGGTCGGCGTGGAAGGGAAGGGGCTGAATAGGGATTAGGCAGTAGGCAGTAGGCAGTAGGAAACGGAGGCCGTCACCGCGCCGGATGGCTGTGCAGTTTGGAGATCAGGCCGTGGAGCATTCGGCCGAGTTCGTCGGCGGCGCCCAGAAGGTTGTCGGTCGATCCGGGAGCGGCCACGCCCACCCTCTCGGCGAGGATCAGATGCGTCTCCAGCTCTTTGAGTGAGCCTTGGGCGATCCGCAGGAAGTTCAGGTAGGCCGGCTTCGTCGATCGTCCATAACCCTCGGCTATGTTGGCCGCGATTGACGTTGCGGCCCGGCGGGTTTGTGAGGTCAGGCCGAACTGCTCATCACGAGGATAGGCCCGGCTGAGTTCCCAGGTGGCGGCCGCAAGGTCCATGGCACGCTGCCAGACAAGAAGGTCTCGATAGCTGCGCACTTCGGCCATTTGACCCTCCGTTCCGCGCTACACCCTACTGCCTACTGCCTACTGCCTCGGCCTTCAGGCCGCTCCCGCCATGAAGTCATACACATCCGCCGCCCGCGTCACCGTGATCGCGATCCGGTCGTCGCGGATTTCGATCTCGCCGCGGGCCACCGGATGGTTGTTGGCGAGGATCCAGACCTCGTCGGTTTCCGAGGCGTCGAGCGGGATCACCGCCCCGCGGCCCATCCGCAGCAGCTGGCTCATCGGCAGGACAGAACGTCCCAGAACGACCGAAATCTCGATGTCGACGGCTTCGATCTGACTCACTGGGCACTCTGACTCTGACTCTGAGGAGACGGGTTTCTGGGCGATGTTGGCTTGCATGGCGCTCCCGGCCCCCACATTGGAGGCGTCATGCTTTCCCAAGCCTTAAGCGAAACCATATCCAAGCTGACCCGCGTCGACGGCCGCCCGGTCGAATGGGCGGTCTCGCAAGGCTATGTCGCCTATGATGAGGCGGTCGCGGCCATGGAAGCGCGGGCGGCGGCCATCGCGGCCGGCGAGGCGGTTGAGCTGGTGTGGCTGCTGGAGCACCCGCCGCTCTACACGGCCGGGGTGTCCTCGAAGGACGGCGACCTGCTCGATGCGGCGCGCTTCCCCGTCCACCGCAGCGGTCGGGGCGGGCAGTTCACCTATCACGGGCCGGGTCAGCGGGTGGCCTATGTGATGCTGGACCTGAACCCGCGCGGCAAGGATGTGCGGACCTTCGTGCGCGGGCTGGAGCAGTGGATCATCGGGGCGCTGGCCGAGTTCGGCGTGCCGGCCGACGTGCGCGAGGGCCGTGTCGGCGTCTGGGTCGAGCGCAAGGGGCCGGGCTGGAGCCGGGAGGACAAGATCGCCGCCATCGGCGTCAAGGTGCGCAAATGGGTCAGTTTCCACGGCATCAGCCTGAACGTGGAGCCGGACCTGGACCACTTCAGCGGCATCGTCCCGTGCGGCATCGCGGAGCACGGTGTGACCAGCCTGGTCGATCTGGGCGTGCCGGCGACGATGGATGAGGCGGACGCCGCGCTGAAGACCAGCTTCCGACGGCTGTTCGGAGTGGTGACCGAGGGCACTGCGCCGGTCTAGTCCCGGAGCCTTGTCATCCCGGACGTCGCGAAGCGGCGATCCGGGACGACAAGGGCTGTTGGCAGGCCTAGCTCAGGACGACGATCGCCACGCGACGGTTCTGGGCGCGGCCCTCGGGCGTGTCGTTGGAAGCCACCGGCGAGTCCTCGCCATAGGAGATGGTCGCCATGCGGTTCAGGGCGATGCTGTTCCGGCTCAGGTAACGGCGCACGGCCTCGGCCCGCGCCTCGCCGAGCTGCTCGTTGAACCGGGCGTCGCCGCTGGCGTCCGTGTGGCCCTGGATTTCCAGATAGACGTTGCGGTTCTCGCTGGTCAGGCGCTGGACCAGTTCGGCCAGGCGGGCCTCCGCTTCGGGCGAGAGTTCATCGCGATTGACCGGGAATTTCACGGAGTCGTCGGACAGCACGACCTCGTAGAGGAATTTGCCTTCCGCCAGCTTGTGGGCCGCATTGGCCCGGGCGAGCGCCTCGCCTGCGGTGCCGGCGACTTCGGTGACGCGGGTGTCCACGCCGGCGACGCGTTCGTCGACCACGGCGAGGTTCTCACGCACGAATTTGTGGCTGGCGCAGCCGCTGGCGGTCAGGCCGGCGAGGAGGACGACGCCGGTCACGGTCGCCATTCTGGAAGATATTCTGGTCAAGGGATGAGCCTCTGTTCAGTCGGGGCGCTACTCCCGGGGGCATGCGCAGTCCGTCAGGTACCGTAGCCGTGATGGCGGTGTGATGACCCGCACAGGGCGATAAGATGTCAGCTTGACAGTAGACGTCCCAACTATTGTTTACCGCATCAAGGTGTTGTGGAAACAGGATTGACGCGCAGTGAATCATTTCAATGTTCGCTCAGGAAGACTGTTGATGGTCGCCACGATCCTGACGCGGACAGATGCTGATCTATGGATCGCCGATGACCGGGATCGGCGTCTGGATCACTCATGCCCGTACCGCCCTTCCGCCGTGACGCCGCGTCCGCCCCGACCGCGACCCCGAGCCCGAGCCTGACGCCGCGTCCGCCGTCGCGTTCGAGGCCGCGCACCTGGCTGATGGCCGGCGCGATCAGCCTGGCGGCCCATGTGGCGGTTCTGCTGCCGGTGCTGTTCGCCCAGCGGGGGGCGCCGCCGGTCTGGCCGACGCAGGAGGCGGCGCCGGTGATGGTCA
>JAUYAG010000192.1 GCA_030693575.1 Brevundimonas sp.
CCGCATCGTGTTCGACCCCACCGGCGTCGCCGACCCCGCCGCCCTCACCCTGACCCGCGACCGCCACAGCCGCACCATCACCGTCGACGGCGCCGGAGAGGTGACGCTCGATGGTTGACGGGATGTTGCGCGCTACCGCTCGCCGCGCGGCGGCTCGCTGCTTGAGCGCGGGGCGTGCGCGAAGCGCCGGGCCGCCCCCGGGTCCGACCTTCGGGCGGCCCGAGGACAGGCTCAGGGTCGACAGGGCGGCGCCCTGTGACCGCGCCCCCAACAAGGAGGGCTTTACCCTCATCGAGCTGCTGGTGGCGCTGGCGGTGTTCAGCCTGGCCGCCCTGGCCCTGCTGAACCTGTCCGCCGGGAACACCCGCTCGGCCGCCCGGGTGGAAACCCGCACCCTCGGCGGCATCGTCGCCGAGAACCTCGCCGTCGAAACCATGATCGCCCCCGCCGTCAGCGAAGGCACCACCACCGGCCGGACCCCGCTCGCCGGCCGCCCCTGGACCTGGACCCGCACCGTCGTCCCCACCGAAGACCCCGACCTCCTGCGCATCCACATCACCGTCAACGACCCCGAAGGACAGGCCGCCGAACGCACCATCTTCCGGTCAAGGACGCGACCATGAAGTCGCGGGCGGGCTTCACCCTGGTCGAGGTCATGATCTCGCTGATGATCTTCGCCATGCTGGCCGCCGCCGGCGCGGCCGTGTTGAGCGGGGCGATCGACAACCGGTTCGCCATCAAGGCGGCCAGCGATCGCGTCGGCGACCTGCAGAGGATGCGCGGCCTGTTGCGCGCCGACCTCGGTCAGGCCGCGGCCCGGCGCTCGCGCGGCCCGACCGGGCGTCCCACACCCCAGCCCATCATCGGCGCGACCGCGCCCGGCGAACCGATCCTGGTGCTGAACCGCGCCGGCTGGAGCAACCCCGGCGAACAGGCGCGGCCATCCCTGCAACGGGTGGAGTACCGGCTGGTCGGGGACCGGCTGGAACGGCGCGCCTCCAGCCATCTCGACGGCGCCCGCCCCGGCCCGCCCCAGGTGCTTTACCGCGGGGTCAGCGATGTCACGGTCGACTTCGTGCGCGACGGAGAGGCGGCACCGGCCTTCATCTCCAGCATCGACCGGCCCCTGCCCGACGCCGTGCGCATCGGCATGACGATCGAGGGCTATGGACGGGTCGATCAGCTGTTCATCGTCGGGAGCGGCCGATGAGGCGCCGCGGGACCGAACGGGAAGGCATGGCCCTGCTGACCGTGTTGCTGCTCGTCGCGGTCATGTCCGTGGTCGCCGTCGCGATCCTCGATGACGTGCGCTTCTCCGTTCGACGCACCGCCAATGTCGAGTTCCAGAGCCAGGCCCAGTGGTATGCCGCCGGCGTGGAAAATCTGGCGCGCGGGCAGATCGCGCGCCTTGCCGCGGCCGGCCCCGCCCGCACGCCGCTCGAGCCGGCCTGGAACGGGCGGCCGATGAGCTTCCCGATCGACGGCGGGACCCTGACCGCCACCGTCACCGACGGCCAGGCCTGTTTCAACCTCAACAGTCTTGCGCTGGGGGTCGGCGAGGATCTCACGGCGCGCCCCCTCGGGGCCTTGCAGTTCCGGGCCCTGGGCCGGGCCGTCGGCGCGCCCGACAGCCGGATGCGGGCGATCGCCGACGCCCTGACCGACTGGCTGGACGCCGACACGACCCCCTCCCCGCTGGGCGCGGAAGACGGGGCCTATGCGGGTCTGGCCAGCCCCTACCGCACGGGCGGGGTGATGCTGGCCGAGGTCAGCGAGCTGCGCGCGGTCAAGGGCGTGGACGCCGGGACCTACCGCCGTCTGAGGCCATACCTGTGCGCCCTGCCGACCACGCGTCTGTCGCCCCTGAATGTGAACACCCTGACGCCGGCGCAGGCACCGCTGCTGACCATGCTGACGAACGGCGCCGTCGGGCCGGAGCAGGCGCGGGCGGTCATCGCGGCACGACCCCGCGACGGCTGGGCTGACGGTGCCGCCTTCTGGGCGCAGCCGGCCCTGGCGACGGTCCAGGTCGATCCTGAAGCGCGCGACCAGGTGACGGTCCTGACCCGCTTCTTCGACCTGCGTGTCGATGTCGACCTGGGCGGCTCCCGCGCCGTCCGCACCGCCTTGCTGGAAGCCGGAACCGACGGGCGCGTGCGCACCGTGATCCAACGCTGGACCCCTGAAGAATGAAACCGACCCGCCTGATCCTGATTCCCGCCCTGGGAAACGAACCGGCCCCCTTCCTCGTGATCGAGGACGGTGTGGTGCGCGAACGGGGTTTGCTTGAGCTGCATCCAGAGACGCCGCCGGAGCCCATGCGGACGGTCGCCATCGTACCGGGCGCGGAGGTGACGATCCGTTGGCTCGACCTCCCCGACGGCGGGCTGACGCAACAGCGCGCCGCCGCCCTGTGGATGCTGAAGGACCAGCTGGCGGCGCCGTCCGACCGGCTGGCCGCTGCGCTCGGCCCCATACCGGCTGCGGGGCGACCACGCCTGGTCGCCCTCGCCGGTCTTCCCCTGCTTCAGGCCTGGGTCGGCTATCTGGAGGCGCTGGGGGTCAGGCCGGACGCGCTCGTGCCCGACGCCCTGATCGTGCCGGAACCCGAGGCGGACGCCCGGCTGAACGCCGTGGCCTTCGGCAGCGCCACGGCCCTGCGCGGCCGGGGGTTCGCCGCAAGCGTACAGCCCGACCTTGTGGAGCTGGTGGCCGGCGCGCGATACGTTGATCCGATCATCGACCCGGCCGAGGTTGAGCGCGCCCTCGTCGCGGCCGCCCTGGCGCCGCCGATCAATCTCCTGGCGTCACAGGAACGGGTGCGGGGGGCCGGGCGACGGGGCTGGGCCCTGGCGTCCGCCATGGCTGGACTGCTGGTCGTTTCACCCCTGGTCCTGATCGCGGCCGCGGCCGGCCGGGACGATGCCGACGCCCGGGCCGCCACGGCGATCGCGCGCGCCGGGGTCGAGCGGGTGGCCCCGGATCTGGCTACCCTTCCGGATCCCGTTGAGGCCCTGCGCCGGCGCGTCCGCGCCGCGCCGCCGCCCGGGGGCGTCATCGGCGCGACCGCCGCCCTGT
>JAUYAG010000196.1 GCA_030693575.1 Brevundimonas sp.
CAGCTGCTGCTTCGTCTGCAGAGCCGTCAGGCGGGCGCTTTCCTTGGCCAGGTCGGCGTCGACCAGGTTGCCGATGCCGGCTTCCAGGGCGTCCTGGAGCTTGTCGTTGAAGGCCAGCGAACGCTCCGTCGACTTGGACGAGGTGCCGAGGGTCTGCAGGGCGGAGATGGCCGAGGCGATATCCGCATCGATCTGACCGGCCGTGGGAGCCGCAGCGATGGTCAGGGTCAGGCCGCTGAGGGCGGCCGTACCGTCGAAGACAGCCGCGGCCTGGGCAGCGACGACTTCGGTCCGCAGGGCGGCGAGGTCGGCGTCGCGAGCCGTGCTGGCGGGACCAGCGGCGAGTTCCTTCATCTGACGCAGGGCGTCCATGATGGTGTCGCCGGCGGCCAGACCCACGTCGTTCACGGACTGGGTCCGCTGCAGCGTGTTGCGGGTGGTGTTGAGCACCTGCATGTTGGCTTTTTGGTTTTGTGCGGTGGCCCAGATGGCCCCGTTGTCCTTGGCCGACGAAACCTTCTGGCCGGTGTTCACGCGGTTTTGCGTGACAGCCAGTTCGCGGCTCGTCTGGTTCAGGTTCTGCAGCGCGACTTGGGCGCCGACATTCGTGTTGATGCTATTAGCCATTTTGGCTGTCCTTTTTTGTCTTCGACATGTCCGACGCCGTTTTGGCGGCCGGGAGCATTCTGCCCGTCGGGGTACAAGCAAGGACGGAGCCATCCGGCACCCCCCCGTGCCAGAGCGGCCACCATTGAATTTGCTACGTTAGTTCTTGTTCATCACGTTCCTGGCTCGGCAGAATCTGCCGGGTTTCAGGCAGTATCTGCCGGGTGGTCGGCAGGTCGTGCCGGGGCCGGGGGGCGTGAACGGGGCCTGCCTGCTCGCCCCGGAGACGGCGCGCGCGGCCCCGTCGCGGTCCGAATTCAGGCGTGTCTGGCCGGTTTACGCCCCGTCGTCGGGTCGACCGGCGCCCATCGACAAAGGGCCCCCGCGCGCGGGGGCCCTTCGTTTGATCGCTTGACCGGCCAGGGCCGGGGAGTCCTTGCGTCAGGAGGTCGGGAGCGTTTCCGGACCTAGTTGCGGAACAGGCCCAGCAGGATCGAGCCCGACTGGTTGGCGATCGACAGCGCCTGAACGCCCAGTTGTTGCTTCGTCTGCAGAGCCGTCAGGCGGGCGCTTTCCTTGGCCAGGTCGGCGTCGATGAGGTTGCCGATCCCGGATTCGATGGCGTCCTGGAGCTTGTCGTTGAAGGTCAGCGACCGCTCGGTCGACTTGGCCGAGGTGCCGAGCGCCTGCAGGGCGGTGATGGCAGACGCTAGATCCACGTCGATTTCACCGGCGGTCGGTGCGGCGCTGATGGTCAGGGTCAGACCGCTGAGGGCGGCGGTGCCGTCGAACACGGCGGCGGCCTTGGCGGCGACAACCTCGGTCCGCAGGGCGGCGAGGTCGGCGTCGCGAGCCGTGCTGGCGGGACCCGCGGCGAGTTCCTTCATCTGACGCAGGGCGTCCATGATGGTGTCACCGGCGGCCAGACCCACGTCATTCACGGACTGGGTCCGCTGCAGGGCGTTACGGGTCGCGTTCAGCACGCCCATGTTGGCTTTTTGATTCTGGGAGATGGCCCAGATCGCGCCATTGTCCTTGGCGGAACCGATCTTCAGACCGGTGCTCACGCGGTCCTGCGTGACCTTCAGGTCGCGGCCCGTCGCGTTCAGGTTCTGCAGCGCAACCATGGCGCCGACGTTCGTATTGATGCTGTTAGCCATTTTGGCTGTCCTCTGTGTCTTCGACATGTCTGACGCCATTTTGGCGGTCAGGAGCGTTCTGCTCGGTTTACTGTTGAGCAAGGACAGGGCCACGGATTGACCGGCCGCGCATTCACTCCGGATATTGATTTTCCTGACTATTTTTTAGTTAATCGGCACTTCCTTCCGGCAAATCCTGCCAGGGCCAGGCACCTTCTGCCGGGTGGTGGGCAGGCCGTGCCGGTCGGGAAATGCCGGGCAGGCCGGTCAGGGCCAGATCGCCGGCCTGCGGCGTGCGTCGGCCTCCCGCCGCCAGCGATCCTGCAGCGCCCGTTCGGCTGTCAGGGTCTCGACCGCCGAAGCCCGCGCGGCCTCGCAGGCCACCAGACGTGCGCCGCGCTCGACATAGGCGATCTCAAGATCGGCGATCGTCGGCGCATCCGGCAGCCGCGCCAGCTCGCACGGTCTGGTCGCCGCCTCCGGCAACGCCAGCCGCGGCGGCTCCGCAGACGGCGGGAGCGAGGCGGCACAGCTCGCGGTCATGGCCGGCAAGGCGAGCCACGCGATCAGGGTCCAGCGGGGTGTCGGCATCATGGGCGCTCCTGGCCTGTGTGGTGGCCCGCGCGGTCTCCCGCTCGACCGCCACGGTCTGTTGATGAAGGTATTCGAGACGCCGGGCCTGTTCGGCCGAGCCCGCAACCTCCAGCCGGCGCGCGGCGGCGTCCTCGACGGCGGCTGACGCCTTCGCCTCGGCAGAGTCCAGCCGTCGCTCCGCCAGCCCCAACGGGTCCCAGCGAAACCCCAGCCCGTGCAGCCCGACCAGCGCCGCAGCCAGTACGCCCGCCACGACCAGCCCCCAACCCCACGGGGTCAAGGTCCGCAGGACCGTCGACGCCCTCACGGGAACACCGTCCGATCCAGCTCGAAATGCGGTCCGTCCCTGAGAGTGACCCAGTCGCCGCCCCAGACCATCGCCGTGCCCTGTCGCGCGGCAGCCGCCTTGAACGCCGCAGCAATGCGCGGATAGAGCGGCCAGTCCCAGCGGACCTGCCCATCGACCAGCGCCGCCACATCGACCGCATGGCCGGTCAGATGGCGCGACCGCTTCGTGCGGCTGGCACCGGCCCTGACCAGTGCCGCCTGCCGTTCGGGCGTGCGCACCCCCTCGGTCACCATGAACTCGACCGGGCTCAGGGCCGCGGCCTCCCGCACCAGGGCCACGAGGCGCGGATGCACCCCGACCAGCCGCTTGAGCGATCGCTCGGACAGCCGAAAGCTCATGGCCGGCCCTCCCCGCCGATCCGGGGCCGCAGGACCGCCAGCGTCGCGATCAGCTGCTGGGCCGTCGGCGCCACCAGATAGAGAACCAGCACCAGCGCCAGCAGGGCCATCAGCCCCTGCGCCAGTCGCGGCGCGGCCTCGGGCGGCGTCGCGACGATCAGGCGATCGAGCAGCAGCCAGGCCGCGCCGCTGGTCGCGAACACATACAGTCTGCGCCACAGCCACCGGCCCTCGGCCAGCAGCGGCGCGCCCGGCGTTGAGGGCGCGGTCATCGGTCATCCTCCGGATCATCAAGGGGGGCGTCACCCCGGCGCCAGCCCGGGCTGGCGTGAGCGAACAGATCAGCCTCGGTCAGACGGCCGGGGCTCGCCCATGCCTCCTCGTCCAGAAGCCAGGGGTCGGCGCGATCTTCGGAAAGGCTCATGGCGCGGTTCATCCGACGGCAACCAGCCAGACCACGCCGGGCGCGCC
>JAUYAG010000017.1 GCA_030693575.1 Brevundimonas sp.
CCCTACATCGCGGCTTCCGGCGGACCCCGTGGTCTGACTCTATGCGCTGCTAACGCCGGCTGGGTTTAACAATTACAGGGGTTTACGTGAATTGCGCACGTATCCATTTCCCCTGGACCTGGTCCGCGAGCGGTCCCCTGAGCGTCCCGTCGCCCTCGTGCGACCGCGTTCGGTTTCCGTAGCGGCGCGCTGGTTCCAGGACAATCTCAAGGCTGACGTCTTCTATGCGGTGAAGGCCAATCCCTCGCGCTGGGTCATCGAGACCCTGGTCGAGGCCGGCGTGACCGCGTTCGATGTCGCATCGCTCGCCGAGATCGAACTCGTCCGTTCGGTCAGCGCCGACGCGCGTCTGGCCTTCATGCACCCGGTCAAGAGCCGCGGCGCGATCACCCGCGCCTATTTCGAGCACGGCGTCCGCACCTTCTCGCTGGACAGCCATGACGAGCTGGCCAAGATCCTCGACGCCACGGGCGGCGCCACGGACCTGAACCTGCTGGTGCGGATGACGGTTTCGGCCGACGGCGCGGCCTATTCCCTGTCGGGCAAGTTCGGCGTTTCGCCGGACCAGGCCCCGACCCTGCTGCTGGCCACGCGCCAGGCGGTCAAGGATGGCCTGATGGGTGTCTGTTTCCACGTCGGTTCGCAATGCATGCGCCCGTCCGCCTATGAGGCCGCCATGGCCCAGGTCGGCCGCGCCATCAGCCGCGCGGGCGTGTTCGTGGACATCGTCGACGTCGGCGGCGGCTTCCCCTCGGTCTATCCGGGCATGGTCCCGCCGGACATGCAGGAATACGCCGACGCCATCCATCGCGGCTTCAACGAGATGCCGGTGTCGGAAACGACCGAGCTGTGGTGCGAACCCGGCCGGGCGCTGGTCGCCGAGTCCTCCTCGGTCCTGTGCCGGGTCGACCTGCGCAAGGGCGACGCCCTGTATCTGAACGACGGGTCGTACGGCTCGCTGTTCGACGCGACCCATTCGCGCTGGCCCTTCCCGACCAAGCTGGTCCGGGACGGCGCTTCGGCCAATGAGCTCAAGCCGTTCCGCTTCTACGGCCCGACCTGCGACTCCATCGACCACATGCCGGGACCGTTCTGGCTGCCGGCCGATGTGCAGGAGGGCGACTTCATCGAGATCGGCATGCTGGGTGCCTATGGCGTCGCCATGTCGACCGGCTTCAACGGCTATGGCGAACACGACATCGCCGGCGTCGAGGATGCCCCGATGGCCTCGCTCTACGGCCTGGCGCCCCGCTCCATCCCGACGGTTCGCACCTCGGCGGAAGAGCAGGCCCGCAAGGTGGTTCGCCTGTCGCGCCCCAAGGGCAAGGCCGGCCAGCGGAAGAAGTCGCGGCGCTAAACCGTCGCTTTTGCGTTGTAATCAGCAGCGGCCCGTCGCTCCGTCCGGGCCGCTGTTTCTTTTGACGACGGGCGCTCAAATCAAAGGGAAACCCTTGCAATGAACGCTCCTGTTCAGACCAACCAGAAGGCCCAGCTGCTCCAGAACACGGTGGAGCACGTCGACATCACCTCCTTCGACGCCCGCCCGATCATCGACAGCATGCGCAAGATGTCGTTCTCGAGCCGCGACACGGCCCGGGCCGCCGACATCTTCAACATGGCGATCGAGGACAAGGACTGCTCGCCGTGGCTGATCCTGGCCGGCTCGACCTCGGCCGGCGGCTGCATGCACGTGTACCGCGACATGGTGAAGTTCGGCATGATCGACGCCGTGGTCGCCACCGGTGCCTCGATCGTCGACATGGATTTCTTCGAGGCCCTGGGCTTCAAACACTACCAGGCCGCCGGCGAGGTGGACGACAATGTCCTGCGCGACAACTACATCGACCGGATCTACGACACCTATATCGATGAGGAAGAGCTCCAGGCCTGCGACCACACCATCCTGGAGATCTGCAACCAGTTGGAGCCGCGCGGCTATTCCTCGCGCGAGTTCATCTGGGAAATGGGCAAATGGCTGTCCGAAGGGAATGCCAAGAAGCCCGGCTCGCTGATCCAGACCGCCTATGAAGAGGGTGTGCCGATCTTCTGCCCGGCCTTCGTCGACAGCTCGGCCGGCTTCGGCCTGGTCAAGCACCAGAAGGAGCGGATGGCCGAGGGCAAGCCGTATCTGATGATCGACGCGGTCGCCGACTTCCGCGAACTGACCGACATCAAGATCGCCGCGGGCGTCACCGGCCTGTTCATGGTCGGCGGCGGCGTGCCGAAGAATTTCGCCCAGGACACCGTCGTCTGCGCCGAGATCCTCGGCGTCGAGGCCGAGATGCACCGCTATGCGGTCCAGATCACGGTCGCCGACGTGCGCGACGGCGCCTGCTCGTCCTCGACGCTCAAGGAAGCCGCCTCGTGGGGCAAGGTGCAGACCACCCACGAACAGATGGTCTTCGCCGAAGCGACCACGGTCGTGCCGCTGATCGGCTCGGACGCCTATCACCGCGGAACCTGGAAGAACCGCGAGAAGCGCCGCTGGAACAAGCTGTTCGGGAAGTAAGAATACGTCCTTCTCCCCTTGCGGGAGAAGGTGGCTCGCGCAGCGAGACGGATGAGGGGTCGCACGACGGGATACATCGGCGATCCCTTTTTCGTGTGCGAATGTCAGAGGGCGGAGAGACCCCTCATCCGAGCGGCTTCGCCGCCCACCTTCTCCCGCAAGGGGAGAAGGACATCGTTGGGAACCCGGCTGCTTCCCACCCGCTCCTTCACTGAAGGAGCGTGACCATGACCAACCCCAACCAGACCGCCGACGCGCGCGAAGCCGAGGACATGGGCGAAAAGCCTGACACGGGCCGGACGCCGGACGCCCTGACCGAGGCCCTGTCGGGCAGCGACATGGGATCGGACACCCGCGCCGGTTCGCTGCAGGGCGGGGCCGCGACAGGATCGGAGATCGACCCCGACCAGGACACGGTCAACGAGGCGCTGGCCGTTGAGGGCCGGGCCTCCAGCGCATCCGCCGCCTCGGCCCGGGCCGACCCGGAGCCGATCAAGAACACCGGCGAGGACGCGACCGGGCAGGAGGGTGAGGCCGCCGACAGCGGCGGAGGCGAGGCCGACGCCGCGACCGGATGACCCCTGCGTCATCCGCGCCTTTGCGAAGGCGCGAACCTGCCTTGCCGCCGCCGCAGGCTTGGGCCACGGTGCGGCCACTCAACGACAGTCTTTTCAAGGACGACACGGGATGAAGCGCACGCTCGCGGCCGCCGCACTGATGGCGGCCCTGGCCCTGGCCGGTTGCAGCCAGGCCCCTGCGGATGAGGCCCCGGCCGCCGCGGAGGCCGCACCGGCCGCAGAC
>JAUYAG010000013.1 GCA_030693575.1 Brevundimonas sp.
GCCAAGCTGAACGCCGACTACGGCTCGGGCTCGATGACCGCCCTGCCGCTGATCGAGACCCAGGCCAACGACGTTTCGGCCTACATCCCCACCAACGTGATCTCGATCACCGACGGCCAGATTTTCCTCGAGTCCGACCTGTTCTACCAGGGCATCCGCCCGGCCGTGAACGTCGGCATCTCGGTGTCGCGCGTGGGCTCCTCGGCCCAGACCAAGGCGAGGAAGAAGGTCGCCGGCTCGATCAAGGGCGAGCTGGCCCAGTATCGGGAAATGGCCGCCTTCGCCAAGTTCGGCTCCGACCTCGACGCCTCGACCCAGAAACTGCTGGCCCGCGGCGCCCGCCTGACGGAGCTGCTGAAGCAGCCCCAGTACAGCCCGTTGACCATGGAAGAGCAGGTCGTCTCGGTTTACGCCGGTACGCGCGGCTACCTCGACGGCATCGCCGTCGGCGACATCGGCCGCTTCGAGAGCGAGCTGCTGGCCCGCATCAAGTCGTCGAACGCCGGCCTGCTGGACGGCATCCGCGCGAAGAAGGACCTCACCGCCGAGCTCGAAGCCGAGCTGAAGTCGGTGCTGGACGCCTTCCTCAAGACCTTCGCCTGAGACCGGACCGGATAGCGAGAAAGTAGCGCCGGATGGCCAGCCTCAAGGAAATGCGCAATCGGATCGGAAGCGTCAAGTCGACGCAGAAGATCACGAAAGCCCTGAACATGGTCGCCGCGGCCAAGCTGAAGCGCGCCCAGGACCAGGCCGAAAGCGCCCGTCCCTATGCCCGCAAGATGGCCGCGGTCATCGCCAACCTCGCCGCCGGCGTGTCCGGCGACGGGGCGCCGAAACTGCTGGCCGGCACGGGATCGGACAAGAAGCACCTGATCGTCGTCGCCACCGGCGACAAGGGTCTGGCGGGCGGGTTCAACACCAACGTCATCCGGGCCGCGCGCGAGCGGATCAACAGCCTGATCGCCGCCGGCAAGGACGTCCGCATCATCGCCGTGGGCCGCAAGTCCCGCGACGGCCTGACGCGTCTGTACGGCGACAAGCTGGTGAAGACGTTCGAGATGTCGGACCACAAGGTCATCGGCCTGCCCGCGGCGGAGCCGATCGCGGCCCTGATCGCGGAAGAGTTCGAGGGCGGCAACGCCGACGTCGTGACCCTGTTCTTCAGCCGCTTCCAGTCGGTCATCGCCCAGATCCCGACGCCGAAACAGCTGATCCCGGCGGTCGTCGACGGCGACGCTCCGCCGATCGACCTGAACGGCGCGACCTATGAGTATGAGCCGTCGGAAGAGGAAATCCTCGAGACGCTCCTGCCGCGCAACATCACCACCCAGGTGCTGGCCGCCCTGTACGAGAACCAGGCCAGCTTCTTCGGGGCCCAGATGGGCGCCATGGACAACGCCACGCGCAACGCCGGCGACCTGATCAACAGCCTGACCCTGCAGTACAACCGCAAACGCCAGGCCCAGATCACCACCGAACTGATCGAGATCATCGCCGGCGCCGAAGCCCTCTGATCCGAACCCCGCCCAGATACACGCCAAGCACGACCTTCCGAACGGAACGAACCGATGACCGACACCACCGCCAAGAAACCCGCCGCCAGGAAACCGGCTGCTCCCAAGGCTCCGAAGGCCGCCGCCGCCACCGGCAACGCCGCCTATACGGCCGGCACCGGCGTGGGCCGGATCGCCCAGGTCATCGGCGCTGTCGTCGACGTTGAGTTCACCGGCCAGCTGCCGGCGATCCTGAACGCCCTGGAGACGCAGAACGTCGACCAGAAGACCGGCAAGCCCTTCACCCTGGTTCTGGAAGTCGCCCAGCACCTCGGCGAGAACATGGTCCGCACCATCGCCATGGACACCTCGGAAGGCCTGACCCGCGGCCAGCCTGTGACCGACACCGGCACCTCGATCCTGGCCCCGGTCGGACCGGGCACGCTGGGCCGCATCATGAACGTCGTCGGCGCGCCGATCGACGAGCAGGGCCCGATCAAGACGACCATGTATCGCCCGATCCACCGCGAGGCCCCTTCGTTCGAAGAGCAGTCGACCTCGTCGGAAATCCTCGTCACGGGCATCAAGGTCATCGACCTGATGTGCCCCTACACCAAGGGCGGCAAGATCGGCCTGTTCGGCGGCGCCGGCGTGGGCAAGACCGTGACCATGCAGGAACTGATCAACAACATCGCCAAGGCCTACGGTGGTTATTCGGTTCTGGCCGGCGTGGGTGAGCGCACCCGCGAGGGCAACGACCTGTATCACGAGATGATCGAGTCCAACGTCAAGGTGGACCCGGCCAAGAACGGCGGCTCGACCGAGGGCTCCAAATGCGCCCTCGTCTACGGCCAGATGAACGAGCCTCCCGGTGCCCGCGCCCGCGTCGCCCTGACCGGCCTGGCCCAGGCCGAATATTTCCGCGACGAG
>JAUYAG010000020.1 GCA_030693575.1 Brevundimonas sp.
GTCGTCGAGCGATACTTCTGCAAGCTCAAGCACTTCCGCCGCATCGCCACCCGCTTCGACAAGCTAGCCCGCAACTTCCTCGCCGCCGTCCTGCTCGCATCAACCCGCCTGTGGCTCAGGGCTTATGAGTCCAGAACCTAGTCTCGATGTCATGACGACGGTTCCCACAGGATAACGGCAATGTCCCTGACAGACAGATGTTCAGGCACCATGTTCCAGAATGTCTTTTCCGTTTCAGGCTCCGGGCCATGGGCGCGGCGATGGGGCATTCTGGGCCGCTGGAGCCGACCGTCGCTTGATGTCGGTCAAGCCTCCCGTTGATGGCGGTTCGAGACCGCGACACCCTCCGGCCTTTCACCGCGCCGCAGGGTATCACCGGTCTGACTTCCGCGTTTGAAGGGGTACAGACTTGGCGTTCGAGGGGCTGAGAGGCTAACCGCGCCAAGTCGAAAGCCGCCCTTCCCTACCGAAAGCAGGCAACCGCAGCTGCCCAAACAGACGCCGCTTCGGCGCGGAAGCGGCGAAGGGTGGGTCTGCTGATCAAATGGCGCTCGATATTATAAGGTGTTGTAGATCGCCGCGTCGGTGGAGAGGAATCTCTGGGCTGAGGCTTGGGATTTGAACCGCGGCTGCTGGCGTTCTCGCCGTCGGATCGGGAGGTGGGCGTTCTCCGCTCGATTGTTTTCCCGAAGTCGGCCAGGTCGATGAAGGTGCCGCAGTTCCAGCCGGTCGAGCGCTGCCCCGTAGGACAAGAGGCCGTCGGTCGTAATCGTCTGCGGCTCCACCGGCTGATTGCGCAACAGGCGTTGGAGCAGCCTCAACGCCGCGTCTCTGTGTCCGGCCAGCGCTGGACCACAAGGTCCCGGACTTCGCCTTCGTCGTCCACCGCCCGCCCGCCAAGGGTACATCCGCATGCCGCCGATCCAGCAGACCATCTCGTCCAGATGCCAGCGCGGCGAGGCTGCACACGGCCGCTTCTTCAGCCGCCTGGCGATCCGGGAGGCCGAACTTGATGGTCCATCACCGGATGGTCTCGCAGCTGACGTGGATCCCCCGCCGCGCCAGCAGCTCCCCGACGTCCCGCAAACTGAGGCTGAACCGACAGTACAGGCACACGGCGTGGCGGATCACGTCCGCTGGAAACCGGTGACGTTTGACGAAATCAGCTTCACAATAATCCATACCCGGCAGAGGCTTACGCCGACGTTGCCGGAGACCTTTTATCGTTTGCCTGACAGTACCGGCGCGCCAGCATCGGCCTCGCCGATGTCACTTGCGGACAGCCGAGGGAGTGGGGTGTACGGTTTGAGCACGCCTTCGAGCGGAATTTGTGAAGGTCTGCGATGGTTTAAACCCAGTCGAAGCGACGCGGCCTGGACAGCACGCTCGTAAGCGAACCTTGCCGTCATACGCCGTTGATTTACTCAAATCACTTATGGGTGGCAGGCTACGGTCAGGCAGGCCCCATCAAACGCACCCGGGAGCAGATCCCCGGCCAGGTCAACGCGGACCTGTCCGGTCAGGTTGGCGCAGATCACGGACATCGTCGCCCCGCCCAGCTCCAGGATGACCTGTCTACAGGCTCCGCAGGGTGAAACCGGACCCTCCGTTGGACCCACCACAGCCAGGGCGCTGAACTCGCCTGGCCGGTAGCCCGCGGCAATGGCGCTGAACAGGGCGGTGCGTTCGGCGCAACTGCACAGGCCGTAGGACGCATTCTCGACGTTGCAGCCACGAAATACCCGGCCATCGCTGCAGAGGACGGCGGCGCCCACCTCGAACCGCGAATACGGTGCATAGGCGGCGGCGCGGGCGATGAGGGCTTCCTCGATCAGTTGCGGGTGGTTCATCGGTTGCCCCTAGGCCTGCGGTTGTTCGACGGACCGGGGCGGGTAACCAGGAATCAGCGCCCTTGCGGCGGGCGCGTCATCTCCGATCACGAAGGCGGCCTTCACTGCTTCACTGGCCTGCCGGGCGTCGTCGGGCCTTCGCGCATGCACGAAGGCCAGGACCTGGCCGACGACCACGGCGTCGCCGATCCGGGCGAACCCGCTCAAACCGACAGCGCTGTCGATACGGTCCGCGGGATCCCTGCGACCACCACCGAGGCCGACCACGACAAGACCCAGTGCGCGGCAGTCACAAGCCTGCACGTATCCCGACCGTGGCGCAGGCACGGCCACGACCGTGTCTGCGCGGGCCAGACGTCGCTCTGACTGTTCCAGCAGATCGATGGGCCCGCCCAGGGCCGCGACCATACGGGCGAAGCGTTCGGCGGCGCGTCCCGACTCCAGCCCCTCCAGCAGTTTTGCGCGAGCCTGCGCTGTGTCCGTGGCCAGGCCGCCGAGCACCAGCATTTGCGCGCCCAGCGCCAGGGTGACTTCGTGCAGACGTGGGGGACGCGATCCGCCCACCAGATAGTCGATGGCGCAGCGTATCTCGATGGCATTGCCGGCGCAGGGCGCCAGCGGCTCGTTCATGTCGGTCAGCAGGGCGGCCGTCTTCATGCCGGCGCCATTGCCGACGGCGACGATGCTCCGGGCCAGCGCCATCGATTGGTCCTGGTTCGGCATGAAGGCGCCGCAACCGGTCTTGATGTCCATGACCAGACCGTCGAGCCCGGCCGCAAGTTTCTTCGACAGGATCGAGGCGGTGATCATGGCGATCGATTCGACCGTCGCCGTGACATCGCGAATGCCGTAGAGGCGCTTGTCCGCCGGCGCCAATTGCGCGGTCTGGCCTATGATGGCCACGCCGGCATCGCGTACGACGCTGCGAAACAGGGTCAGGTCGGGGGCGACCTGGTAGCCGGGGATCGACTCCAGCTTGTCCACGGTTCCGCCGGTGTGCCCGAGGCCCCGCCCGGAAATCATCGGCACGAAGCCGCCGCAGGCCGCCACCATCGGTCCCAGCAGCAGTGACACCAGATCGCCGACCCCCCCGGTGGAATGCTTGTCGAGCACCGGTCCGGGCAGATCCAGCGATGTCCAGTCCAGCACCTGTCCGGAATCGCGCATCGCCTCGGTGAGGGCGACGCGCTCGTCGAGGCACATGTCGTTGAAATACACAGCCATCGCCAACGCGCCGATCTGGCCGTCGCCGATGCTGCCATCGCTGATGCCCCGCACGAAGACATCGATTTCCGCGCGGTTCAGCACCGCGCCGTCGCGTTTCCTGCGGATGATTTCCTGCGGTAGCAGCATCTCCCCCACTCAGACCCCGTAGGGAATCCAGATGTTCTTCACCTGGCTGGCGTGGGCCAGAAACGCGGGCCCGGCGGACTGCCGGTCGTCGAACCAGTCACGCCCCCTGCCGCCGCTGACCCAGGTGCGCTTCAGCGTGTCCGCCGACAGTCGTTCGACCTCGGCGCAGCCTGCGACGGAGCCGTCGTGGCGCCACACCGCATCGATGTCGGCGTGTCCGGCCAGCACCTGCGCCAGTTCGTCGGCGTCTCCGGTTACGATGTTGAGCGCGCCGCCGGGCAGGTCGGAGGTGTCGAGCACCTGATAGAAGTCCGTGGCCGACAGCGGATGCGCGGACGAGGGCACGGCGACCACCCGGTTGCCGAGCGCCAAGGCGGGCGCCGCCAAGGAGATCAGGCCGAGCAGCGGCGATTCATTGGGGCAGACGATGCCGATCACGCCGATCGGCTCATTAAGGGCAGCGGTGATGCCGTGCATCGGCGGTTGATGCACCGCGCCGTCATGTTTGTCGGCCCAGGCGGCGTAGGTAAACAGCCGCTCAATGCTGACGTCGACCTCGCGGACAGCATCGGCATCTCCGGTCATCGCCCTGATCCGCGCCGCGAACTCGGCATGTCGGGCGGCCAGGTTTTCAGCGATATAGTACAGCACCTGAGCCCGGTTGTGGCCGCTGGCGCTGGCCCAGCCGGACTGTTTGTGCGCCGCTTCGACGGCGTTGCGGATGTCCTTGCGGCTGCCGGCCGCCACTTCGCCCAGCAACACGCCGCCGACGCCATGGACAGGCCGACTGTAGCCGCCGTCCGGACGCGCCTGCTTGCCGCCGATGTAGTGTTTGGCCGTGCGGTCGATGCCTGCGGCGGGGCCTCCGTCCGGGGCGCCGGGTCCGCTGACGACCGCAGGGGGCGCGGTCGGGCGAGCATCCTCGGCGCGGGCCACGAGGTATTCGAGCAGGCCCTCGCGGCCGCCCTCGCGTCCAAACCCGGATTCGCGATAGCCGCCGAAACCGCAGGAGGCATCGAACTGGTTGGCGGTGTTGATCCAGACCACCCCGGCCTTGATCTGTGGCGCGATATCCAGAGCGAGGCTGATGGACTCGGTCCATACGCACGATGCCAGCCCATAGACGGTGTTGTTGGCCAGTTGCACCGCCTCCGTCGGCGTGCGGAAACTCATTGCCACCAACACCGGCCCGAAGATCTCGGTCTGCGCCACAGTGGCCGAGGTCGATGCGCCCGTGATCAGGGTGGGCGGATAAAAGCAGCCGCGGTCGGGCATCGCGCCCGTCGGCTGCCAGACCGTGCAGCCTTCGTCGCGCGCGGTCTGCACCAGATCGGCGATCCGCTGTTTCTGAACCGGATCGACCAGGGCGCCGATGTCCGTGGACTTGTCCAGGGGCGAGCCCACGATCAGCTTGCCCATGCGGGTGCGCAGTTTGGCGAGGAATCGTTGTTCCACCGACTCCTGCACCAGAAGTCGGGAACCTGCACAACAGACCTGCCCCTGATTGAACCAGATGCTGTCCACCAACCCTTCGACGGCGGCGTCGAGGTCGGCGTCCTCGAACACGATGAAGGGCGACTTGCCGCCCAGTTCCAGCGACAGTTTCTTGCCGCTTCCGGCCGTGGCGCGGCGGATCAGCCGACCGACCTCTGTCGAACCGGTGAAGGCCAGCTTGTCGATGCCGGGATGGGCGACAATGGCTTCGCCGACCTCGCCGTCGCCGGTAATGATGTTGACCACGCCCGCGGGCAGCCCCGCCTGCTGGCACAGTTCGGCGAACAGCAGCGCGCTCAAGGAGGTGAATTCAGCCGGCTTGAACACCACCGTATTGCCGCAGGCCAGCGCCGGCGCGATTTTCCACGACAGCATCAACAACGGGAAATTCCACGGCACAATCTGCCCGACCACGCCCACCGGGCGATAGTCGGCGAACTCCTGCGACAGCAGTTGCGCCCAACCCGCGTGGTAATAGAAATGCCGCGCGGCCAGCGGGATGTCGATGTCGCGGGTCTCGCGAACCGGCTTGCCGTTGTCCAGTGTCTCCAGCACCGCAAACAACCGGGCGTGCTTCTGGATGAGCCGCGCCAGCGCATACAGCAAGCGTGCGCGGCCGTGTCCGCCGATGGCGGCCCAGCCGGGCTGTGCGGCCCGGGCCGCGGCCACCGCGCGATCAACATCGATCGCGCTCGCCTGTGTCAGTTCAGCGAAAGGCTCGTCGTCGGCCGGATTGCGCGAGGCGAACAGGGCCGCGGGCTCGCTCCATTGGTTGTCGATGAACAGGCCGAAGCGGCGCTGGTGGCGATCAAGCCAGGCCTCGGCTTCGCTGGTGCTTTCCGGCGACGGTCCATATTCCATGGTGGCGAGAATCTCGTTGATGGGGCGCATGGCAATAGTCCTCACGGCATGGCGTGACGGTGGGCCGCCGAATAATGCCCGGTGACGAAATGCTCGAGCTGGCGTTCGATGTCCGTCAACAGGCTGGAGGCTCCAATCCTGAACAGATGCGGCTGCATCCATTCGACGCCCAGTTCTTCCTTCATCAAGGTCAGGTACTGAATCGCTGCCTTGGCCGAACTGACCCCGCCGGCCGGCTTGAATCCGACCTGAAACCCCGTTCTCCCGGCGTATTCACGAATTGCCCGCGTCATGGTCAGCGCCACCGGAAGAGTCGCATTGACAGCTTCCTTGCCGGTCGAGGTCTTGATGAAATCGGCGCCGGCCATCATGCAGGTCCAGGAGGCTCGCGCGACATTTTCCAGTGTCTGCAGGTCGCCGGTCGCGAGGATAGCCTTCACATGCGCCGCGCCGCACGCCTGCCGATAGGCCTGCATTTCATCGTACAGGGCCTGCCAGTTTCCGGTGAGGACGTGCTGGCGGGTGATCACGATATCAATCTCGTGGGCGCCGGCGGCGACGGAGAGTTGCACCTCGCGCAGCTTGGTTTCCAGACTTGCGAGACCAGCGGGAAATCCGGTGGACACCGCAGCGACCGGAATCCCGCTGTCGCCCAGTGAGCGCAAGGCCGGCGCAATCATTTCATGGTAGACACAGACTGCACCGACCTGCACCGGACCGATGCCGAGAGCGGCCGCAATATCAGCACGCAACGGCCGCTGCGCCTTTCGGCACAACCGCTCGACCCGACCCGGCGTGTCGTCGCCGCCCAGTGTGGTCAGGTCGATGCAGCGGATCGCCTGAACCAGCCACGCCGCCTGATATTCCTTCTTCACGGACCGCCGCGCGACAAGACTGGCCGCACGGCGGTCCGAGGCATTGCGGTTGACGCGGAGATGGCTCAGCCAGTCCAGGTCAAGGGCGCAGCCTTCGTTGCGACGCACTGATGGGGGCGGAGACCTGGTCATTGTGGGCAAGGATCCATGATCAAGATTGGTGGTCCTGAGGGCGCCGACCCATCGTCGGCCCCACCTGTTGAAGTTCCGGCTGCGGATGAAAAGCCGGCGGTGCTGGTCAACACCCGCAGACCCGGATTGAAATCAGCAGATCTCTGCGGACGTTGTTCCAACGGATTGCTCCCTCGACCCGATGACTATTGGCAAAGCGCGTCGAGGGTCAATTCGGTCATGGCATCGACGCCGGTCTGTCTCTGGTTGGCGTCCATGTGTGCGTCGTGCCGCAGGTGGTCCGATACTGTCAGCACAGCCAGCGCTTCTGCGCCAAACTCGGCGGCGAGGCCGTACAGGCCCGCGGCTTCCATCTCGACGGCGAGAATTCCCATCGCCGCAAGGGTGTCGGCGATGTCCGGGTTGGGCGAGTAGAACAGGTCGGCGGAAAACACATTGCCGACCCGAACGGGTACGCCGACGCGCCGGGCCTGATCGGCCACCGAGCTCAGCAGGGAATAGCTGGCGCCTGCGGCAAAATCCATTCCGGCAAAGCGTTGCCGGTTGACGGCGGAGTCGGTGCTGGCCGACAGCGCCAGCACCAGATCGCCGAGCGCCAAATCGTCCTGAACAGCCCCGCATGTGCCGACGCGCACAAGGCGCTTAACGCCATAATGACGGATCAACTCCGTCGCATAAATCGAGCTGGAGGGAATGCCCATCCCGGTGCCCATGACCGAGATTCGCTGACCACGGTAGAAGCCGGTGTAACCGAACATGTTGCGTGTCGAGGTCACCTGAACCGCATCGCTGAAAAATTTCCGGGCGATGTGCTGCGAACGCATTGGATCGCCGGGAAGCAGCACGGTGGTCGCAAAGGCCCCCTCAGCGGCGTCGATGTGGGGTGTGCTCATCGGGGCTCCAGAAAGGACCGGCCATACGGCAAGGGTGCAATGCCGAAGTGCGCGGCAAGACTCTGGCCGATGTCGGCGAAGCTGTCACGAATTCCGATGCCGCCGGGCGTGGCGCCACCGCCTATGGCAAGGATGGGGACATGTTCGCGCGTATGGTCGCTTCCCGGCCAGGTCGGGTCGTTCCCATGGTCGGCGCTCAGGATCAGCAGATCATCCGGTGCCAGGGCCGCCAGGAGCTCGGGAAGACGCCGGTCGAAATACTCCAACGCGGCCGCATAGCCGGCGACGTCGCGGCGATGCCCGTATTCCGAGTCGAAATCGACAAAATTGGTGAACACCATGCCGTTGTCAGCGCACCGGGTCAGGGTGTTCAGGGTCGCGTCGAACAGACCATCGATGCCATGCGCCCTGACCTCATGCGAGATACCGGTGTGGGCAAAGATGTCCGGAATTTTTCCGATGCCGTGCACGGCGCCCCCGGCCTGACAGAGTCGATCCAGAAACGTCGGCGCCGGCGGCGACATCGAATAGTCATGACGATTATGGCTGCGTCGAAAACTGCCCGCATCATCGCCGACGAATGGACGGGCGATGACCCGACCGATGCGATAATCATCCACCAGCACCCGCGCTATCTCGCAGAGCCCGAACAGCCGCTCCAGCCCGAACGAGGTCTCATGCGCGGCGATTTGCAGCACAGAATCGGCGGACGTGTAGACGATCGGCTTGCCACTGCGGATATGTTCTTCGCCGAGTTCGGCAAGGATCGTGGTTCCTGAAGCATGGCGGTTGCCGAGCCAGCCGGGGACGCCGGCGCGAGCCGCCAGGGCTTCGAGCAGCGGGGCGGGGACGCTGTTTTCACGATCGCGGAAATAGCCCCACTCGTCCAGCATCGGCACGCCCATCATCTCCCAATGGCCCGAGGTGGTGTCCTTGCCCGTCGACAGTTCACGGCCAACCCCCCAAGCGCCGATCGCACCGATGTCCGGCGCGAATCCCGCCGGTAGTTCGCCGCTGGCCAGTCGCGCGGCCAAGCCCAGGCCGAGTCGCTGCAGGTTAGGCACCTGCAGCGGCCCGCAGCGATCAACGTCAGCACCCCCTTGCGCACATCGCAGCGCGATATGACCCAGGGTGTCGGCGTCCGCGTCACCAAACCGTGCGGCGTCCGGCAGGGCGCCAACGCCCAGCGAATCCAGGATCAATAATACGGCTCGAGGCATGGTGGTCCCGGTTGTAGCGACGGCTTTGGTCAGTGAACAGCAGCGCCATTTCTGGCGCGAAGGCCAGCCTCGGTGTTGTCAGCCCAGACTGCTGAAGGTGGGCCCCGAACTGGTGCTTAGGCTACAGCAGGGGCGGCGCGTTGCGGCCCTGGCCGGTGGCGGCTGACCCGCCAGCTTAGAGGCACGCGAACGTTAGCCGGCATTTTAGCCCGTCGGGCTCGTAGTCGAGCTTCAGAGCGCCGCTGGCCTGGGCGAAGCCGGCCCGAAAGAGTCTTGAACCGAAGCCGGCGCGCCGCGGCGGCGTCACCGGCGGGCCCTGCAGCTCCTTCCAGGTCAGGGTCGCCGCGTGTGGAACTCTGGACCAGGCGAGGTGCAGCCGCCCTCTCGGCACGGAAAGAGAACCATACTTGGTGGCGTTGGTCGCAAGCTCATTGAGCAGCAGGGCCAAGGCCACCGCCACGCTGGCGTCCACCCTCACGTCGGGCGTCGCGGCCGTCGCGTCCGTCGCGTCCGTCGCGTCCACCCGAGTGGCGATGTCGTACGGGGCGAGTATATTGTCGATAAGGGGCGGCAAAGGAGTCGGCTGTCCGTGCGTCTGGAGCAGCAGGTCTTGCGCGCGCGCCAGGGCCTGGAGCCTGTCGAGCAGCTTCTGCTCGAACTCGGCCACCGTCTGCGCGTAGCGAGCCGTCTGTTGCGCCAGGGCCTGAGCGATAGTCAGCACATTCCTCACCCGGTGTTGGTGCTCCCGGCTCACCACGGCCAGTTCGTCGGCAAGTCTGGCCTCGCGTCGAAGCGCGGCGTTCATCGTCCCGGAAACCAGCACGATCACGCTGGAGATCAGCAGGAAGAGGACCAGATCCCATAAATGGCTGCCGCGGAGTTCCAGATACGAGCCGCCGACGAAACTCCAGTTGGCGATCAATCCGCTCAGCACCGCGGCCAAGGCGCCGGCCGGCCGATCACCGACCACTGCTGAAATCAGCACGGCCGCAATGAACATCAAATAGGGAGCCTCTGTCCCGAGAAGGCCTGCGGCGACCCCACGGCTCGCGGCCGCCACCAAGGTGAGGCCGATGGCCAGCAACATGCCGTACCACCACCTCATCGGCCGCGTCGGCGTCAAGGTACCGAGAACCATTCTTTCCCCGTCGCCAGTTACCGTCGATGGGGTACTCGCTAGGGGGAGCGTTCATGTTGACTAATATCAAGAGGGAACTTGAGTCGGCACGCTCCCCGGCGGGACACCGAAATCCCATCGACCGGACAACAGCGCAACGCAGGTCGCTTGGCCAAGGGATTTGCGCGGGCGCAAGACAGGGACGGTCCCGGCGCACTACCGTGCCCCGATGAACGACAACTCGCATTTCCGGCAGCTTCTGGCCGCCGCCGCCGCCCAGCCCGAACCGCAACGTCTGCTGTTCGTCTTCGCCTGCGCCGAATTGCCTGACCACGCCACACCCGAACAGCGCGAACGCTTCCGGTCGGGCCGTGGCGGCGCTCTCGCGCCACTGATGTGCGTCGACAAGGCACCACGGGACATCCCTGACTTCCATGCCCTGGTCTCGGAGTCTGAGCGAGCGGGTCCGCCGTGGAGCGTGGTTTTCGCCGCCAGCCTCTCCGGACAGGCCGGGCGTCCGCCCGACAAGGCCCGGATCGAGCTGGCCCTGGAGACCATGGTCGAGGCCGTGCGCGACGGCCGAATCGCCGGCTTCGCTGCCTATGGCCCCCAGGGCGAGTTCCTCGATATCGGCTGACGCGACCGATTCAGGAGGCGTCATGCGCCGTTACGACTACCTTGTGATCGGTTCGGGAATCGCCGGTGCCTCCATCGCCTGCGAATTGGGCGACTCGGCGAGTGTGCTCGTTGTGGAACGGGAGGCAAGCCACGGGTATCACACCACCGGGCGCTCGGCGGCGATGTTCATCGAATCCTACGGCAACGGCTGGATCCGGCGATTGACCGGAGCCAGCCGCGCCTTCTTCGACGCTCCGTCCGACGGCTTCTGCGACCATCCGCTGCTCAGACGTCGCGGCTGTCTCAACATCGCCACGCGCGATCAGCTTCCCGCCCTCGACGCCCTGGCCGCCGACATCGTCGGCGAGGGAAGCGAGATGCGCGAGATCAGGGGGCCGGCAGCGCGAGCCATGGTGCCGATCCTGCGACCGGAGGCCGTGTCGCGGGCGGTATTCGAGCCCAATTCCTGCGATATCGACACCCATGGCCTGCACGCCGGCTATCTCCGCCTGGCCCGCGCCAGAGGGGCCGATCTGCAACTGGACGCCGGGGTCGAACGGATCGAACACCGGACGGCGGGTTGGCGGGTCGCGCTGGCCGGCGGCGATACGGTCGAGGCCCGGGTGATCGTCAATGCGGCGGGCGCCTGGGCCGATGCCGTCGCTGAACTGGCCGGCGTTCGACCTGTGGGTCTGGAGCCCCGGCGGCGGACGGCGGTCCTGATCGACCCGCCGGCCGAACTGGCCATAGAGGCTTGGCCCACGGTGATCGATGTCGCCGAGCAGTTCTACTTCAAGCCGGAATCGGGCCGCCTGCTCGCCTGCCCCGCCGACGAGACGCCGTCCGCACCCGTGGACGCGGCGCCTGAGGAACTTGATATCGCGGTCTGTATCGACCGCCTCCACACGGCGACCACCCTTTCCATAAGCCACATCCGCCGCTCCTGGGCCGGGTTGCGGACCTTCGCCCCCGACCGGACGCCCGTCTTCGGCTATGATCTGGACGTGGCCGGCTTCTTCTGGTTCGCCGGCCAAGGCGGCTACGGCATGCAGACCGCGCCGGCCGCAGCTCGTCTGGGAGCCGCCCTGGCGCTGGGTCGCGAGATTCCGTCCGATCTTGCCGAACGCGGTCTCTGGCCCGCGCCCTTCTCTCCCTCAAGGTGGCGGTGATCCGAGCGGTCAGGCGGCGGCGAAGATCTTGCCCGGATTCATCAACCCTTCCGGGTCCAGCGCCTGCTTCACCGCCCGCATCAGACCCACCGCGCCGCCGAGTTCGTCGATGAGCGCGCCTTGTTTGCCAAGACCGACGCCGTGCTCGCCCGTGCAGGTGCCGTCCATGGCCAGGGCGCGCTGAACCAGCCGCGCATCGAAGGCGGCTGCGGCGGCCATCTCTGCGGGGTCGTCCAGGTTCAACAGCAGGATGGCGTGGAAATTGCCGTCGCCGACGTGGCCGAGCATCGTCCCGGGAAAGGGTGCACCATCGAGATCCGCCCGGGTTTCCGTGACGCATTGCGCCAGCCGGCTGATCGGCACGCAGACATCCGTTGACCAGGGTACGGCTCCGGGCCGCAGCGACAGGGCGGCGAACCCCGCCTGATGGCGCGCCTTCCACAACCGATCGCGCGCCTCCGGTTCGGTCTCCCACCGGAAGTCCGAGCCCCCGTTTGCCGTCGCCAGTTCACCGAGGGCCTCAGCCTGGCTCCTGACGGCGTCCGGTCCGCCATGGAACTCCAGAAACAGGCTGTCTGCGACCACATAGTCGAGGCCGAAGGCCCGGTTGACCGCTCCCATCTGGATCGCGTCCAGATATTCGGCGCGGGCGGGCGTCAGACCCGACTGCAACGCCTCGATCACGGTGGTCACGGCCGCTTCCGCCGAAGGAAACGCGCAGACCGCGGCCGCCATGGCCTCCGGGACAGGATGCAGGCGCAGGGTGACCTCAGTCGTCACGCCCAGCGTACCCTCGGAACCGACGAACAGATGGGTGAGGTCGTAGCCGGCCGAGGACTTGCGTGCACGACCGGCCGTGCGGAGGATTTCCCCCGCGGCGGTGACCACCGTCAGGGCCATGACATTCTCGCGCATGCCGCCGTAGCGGACCGTGGTGGTTCCCGAGGCTCGCGTCGCCGCCATGCCGCCCAGGGTCGCGTCCGCCCCCGGATCGACCGGGAAGAACAGCCCGGTGTCGCGCAAGTGGGCGTTCAGCGCCATGCGGGTGACGCCCGCCTCCACGGTGCAGTCGAAATCCGCGACGCCCACCCGAAGCACCCGGTTCATGCGCGAAAGATCGAGGGTCACGCCACCGGCGACGGCGCCCACATGGCACTCCAGCGAAGTGCCCGCGCCAAAGGGAATCACTGGCGTGCGACAGTCGGCGCAGGCGCGCACGACCGCAGCGACCTCGTCCGTCGTTCCGGGAAAGGCCACGGCCTGGGGCGGGAGGTTGGGATGGCGCATGCCGCCACCGCCGTGATGGCCGCGCACCGTGGAGTTGACGGTGAAATGCTCGCCCAGCAGATCGGTCAGGCGGCGGATGAGCGCTTCGGGCAGCGGCGCGTGAGGGGCGGATTGGCTCATCGGAACATCGCCTCGATCAGGTGGGGGCCCGGCGTCGCATTGGCCCGGTTGAGCGCCGCAGCCAATTCGCCGGCCGTGCGCACCCGGGTGGCGGGCACGCCGAAGCCCGCGGCGAGGGCCGTGAAGTCGATCGCGGGCCGGGTCAGGTCGAACAAGGCCCGCGCGGCGGGTCCGCCGGACGGCGCCCCGGCCCGCGCCAGCTCCAGTTCGAGGATGGCGTAGGAGCCGTTGTTGAGAATGACATTGGTGACGTCGAGGCTTTCGCGGGCCTGGGTCCACAGCGCCTGGACGGTGAACAGGGCGCTGCCGTCGGCCTGCAGGGCGATCACCCGGCGGTCAGGACAGGCGAGCGCCGCTCCGGTCGCCAGCGGCAAACCCTGCCCGATGGCGCCGCCGGTCAGCGACAGCCAGTCGTGCGGAGCCGCGCCGGCCGCGGAGTCATAGGCGTAGAAGCCGAGCGAGATCGACTCGTCGCAGACAATGGCCTGGTCGGGCAGGGTCGCCGCGATCACCCGGGCCAGCAGATCGGCGTCCAGGGGGCGCTCATGGTCGGCGTCGGCGAACCCTGGGGCCGCGACCGCCGGTCCTGCAGCCAGCCAGCCCGCCGGGCCCGCCACGGCCTCGGCCAGGGCGATCAGCGCGGACGTCGGGTCCTCGCCCGGCTCGACCAGGGTCAGGAAGCGGGCGTCGTCCGCCGTCGGCCGG
>JAUYAG010000023.1 GCA_030693575.1 Brevundimonas sp.
GTCGTCGAGCGATACTTCTGCAAGCTCAAGCACTTCCGCCGCATCGCCACCCGCTTCGACAAGCTAGCCCGCAACTTCCTCGCCGCCGTCCTGCTCGCATCAACCCGCCTGTGGCTCAGGGCTTATGAGTCCAGAACCTAGGGCGATTTCGGTTTCGTGCAGGTCCGGAAGCCCGCTCTCGGCGGAGAGGATCGCCAGGTCTTTCGGGGTCATGGCCGCCGACAGCACGCCAATCCCCAAGCCGGCGCGAAGGGCTGCGTGCTGTCCGGCGAGGCTGGGCGACGCGAAGGCGACCCTGAACGTGATGCCTTGATCGGTCAGCGCAGCCAACGCGCGCTTTCGATAGATGTCGGGGGACGGCGCAACGACGATGGGCAGAACAGTCGCATCGACGGCGGCGGTGTCGGCGGCGACCCAGACCAGGGGCTCGCGCCAGACGCGGACGCCGAGGTCCGGTCCCATCGGCTCGCGCTTGATTAAGGCGAGGTCCAGGGCGCCCTTGGAGATTTGGTCCAGGAGGTTGGCCGTATAGTCACAGGTCACGGCGAGGCTGATCTTGGGATGAGTGCGGGCGAACTCTCCGAGGATGCGCGGAAGAAACGTCGTCGCTATGTCCTCGGGCGCCCCGAACCTGACCTCACCCTCCACGTCGCCTTCGGTCAGGCCCGCCACGATCTCGTCGTTGATCCGCAGCCGGCGATGCGCGTGTGGCAACAAGCCCTGGCCGTCGGCGGTCAGGACTACGTCGCGCGCATTGCGTCTGAAAAGTTCGACGCCAAGCTGATCCTCGAGCCTGCGGATTTGCAGACTGACGGCCGGTTGGCTGCGCCCGAGGCGAACCCCCCGCCCGAGTGAAACCGCCGGTGTCCGCGACCGTCACGAAGGCCCGCAGCAGGTCGAGATCAAGATTCACCAGGCGGTGCATGAGGACCGATCATTGCCAATGGCTCCGGTCTTTGACCGGCCGCCGTGCGAAATCGAGCGCAAAAGACACGCCCGGCCACCTCCTCGTCGATTTCCTCGCTGCTCGACCTCGCCACGTCGATCGGCCGATCCTGCTCGCACCATCCTGAACAACCACAGCCCGCGGCGCAACGCTGGTCTCGGCCGCGTGCCATCACCAAACGGAAAAGTCGAAAACGAGACTCCACGCCCCAATTTGTAGTGGCTCCTTTGTAGGGGCTCCGCCACGGAACGGTTCTGGTTGTCGAGCTTGGCGTGATCCCCGCTTCTCATCTAGCCCTGGTGACGTTGCGAGGCCAACCCTTGCCCGGACCTGCTGCATCGAGGGTCCGTTTCGTACGCAGCGCTCCGTCCGGGCGCGCGTCCTGCATGCTCCGCGGCGATCAAGCCATTCGCGTTTCACGGTCGCTATATCGGGCGGTAGCCCGCCGGCAGCGCCATTCCTTCTTCCGCGTGTTTCCTTCCCACCGCCGCCAGGGCCAGCCAGCCTCTCGCCCCGATGAGGTCCAGAACGCGGGCGGCCCCTTCTTGCAGCGTGATCGCCCTTGTCTCCAGAACGAGGTCCGGGTGGATCGGAACCTCGTAGGCGGAGCCCATGCCTGTCAGGTCGGGAATATCCCCGGCGGCGGCGCGGGCATACAATCCCTTTGGGTCGCGGACGCGGCAAACTTCCAGCGGCGCATCGACGAAAACCTCCAGGAAGGATGAGTCATCGAAACTGGCGCGGACAGCCGCCCGGCTGGCTTGGCTCGGCGAGATCAGGGCGCATAGGGCGATCACTCCGATTTCGGCGAACAGGCGCGCGACCTCGCCGGTGCGCCGTACATTCTCGGCCCGGTCCTCGTCCGAAAAGCCGAGATCACGGGTCAACCCGTGCCTGAGGTTGTCGCCGTCCAACAGAACCGTGCGAACGCCGTGATCGTGCAGCATCCGCTCCAGCTCGGCTGCGATCGTCGATTTGCCGGCGCCCGACAGGCCAGTGAGCCAGATCGCGCCCCCGCGGTGGCCGCTCAACCGTTCGTGATCGCGACGCTCGACGGAGCCCGCCCTGGTGTGAATGTTGCGCGCCTGGCCGAGTTCGCCCGTCGCCACACCCGCTGCGACAGTCGCTCCGGTTTCGCGGTCGATAAGGATCAGGACGCCCTGGACGGCGTCGTCCCGAAACGCGTCGAAGGCGATCCGCGACGATAGCGAGACCTCGTAGTCGGCGATGTCGTTCATCGCCGGCAAGGCGGATCCGCCGCTGTCCGGGGCGGCCAGGACAACCCTCGCCGACAGGGTCAGCGTGCCCATGCGGACCAGGTAGCTCCGCGTGGGGTCGAGCGGCGCCTCGTTCATCCAGAGCAGGCGCGCGGCGAACCGGTCCACCGACGCCGGACGGTCGTGGGGATGCGCCAGCACGTCGCCACGCGCCACATCGACCGCTTCGTTCAGCACCAGGGTGACCGCGTCTCCGGCGCGCGCCGAGGTCCGGTCGCCCTCCCAGGACACGATGCGTCCGACCGTCGCTGAGCGCCCGTCGGGGCAGACGACGATGCGGTCCCCGGCGCGCACCCGTCCGGACGCCACCGTCCCTGCATAGCCCCGGAAGGCCGCGTTCGGCCGATTGACATACTGGACCGAGAAGCGGAAGGCGCGATCCAGTCCGTCGTCCGCGATGGGCACGGTCTCCAACGCCTCGAGAAGGGTCGGACCCTTGTACCAGGCCGTCGCCGGGGAGCGGTTGACGAGGTTGTCGCCCCGCCGGGCGCTGAGCGGAATCGCGGTCACCGAGTGGAAATTCAACGCTTCGGCCGAGGCGGCGAAGCTGTCGCGGATACTTTCGAACACCGTCGGGTCGGCGTCGATCAGGTCGATCTTGTTGACGGCCAGGATGACGTGCCGGATTCCGAACAGGGCGACGATGCGGCTATGGCGCTCGGTTTGCTTCGTCACGCCGCGGGTCGCATCCACGAGAATGACGGCGGCGGCGCAGGTCGAGGCTCCGGTCGCCATGTTGCGCGTGTACTGTTCGTGGCCGGGCGTGTCCGCGACGATGAAGCTTCGGCGGGGAGTCGAGAAATAGCGATAGGCGACGTCGATGGTGATGCCCTGTTCGCGCTCGGCCTCCAGACCGTCCAGCAACAGGGCGTAGTCCAGTGCGTCGCCGGTCGTGCCGAAGCGCCGGGAATCGCGCTCCAGCGTGACGAGTTGGTCCTCCGCCACCTGTCCGGTGTCGAACAGGAGGCGACCGATCAGGGTCGACTTTCCATCATCTACCGAACCACAGGTCAGAAACCGCAGCAGATCGCGTTCGATCACCGGCGGAACGCCGCCGCCCTGAGAAACGACCGAACCGTCCATCAGAAATAGCCCTCGCGCTTCTTGCGCTCCATCGAGGCGGTCTCGTCGGCGTCGATCAGCCGTCCCTGGCGCTCCGATCGCCGGCTCGCGCGCAGTTCGTCGATGACGGCGTCGAGGTCCGCGGCCTCTGATTCGATCGCCGCGCTGAGCGGATAGTCTCCCAGCGAGCGGAAGCGCACGCGCCGCATCTCGGGCGTTTCGCCGACCTCCAGAGGCAGCCGTTCGTCGTCGCGCACGATCAGCGCGCCCTGCCGGCGCACGACCGGCCTGAGCGCGGAAAAATACAGCGGGACCACCGGAATCTCTTCGGCGCGCGTGTATTCCCACACGTCCAGCTCGGTCCAGTTCGACAACGGAAACACCCTGAGGCTTTCTCCGGGACCGATCCGCGAGTTCCACAGCCGCCACAGTTCGGGCCGCTGACGGCGGGGGTCCCAGGCGTGTTCGGCGTTGCGGAACGAGAATATCCGCTCCTTGGCGCGGGATTTTTCCTCGTCGCGGCGGGCTCCGCCGAAGGCTGCGTCGAAGCCGTGGAGGTCGAGCGCCTGCTTCAACGCCTCCGTCTTCATGACCTGGGTGTGGAGGGAGGAGCCGGAGGTCACCGGGCTGATCCCCCGGGCCAGGCCGGCTTGGTTGATGTGGACCAGCAGTTGCACCCCATACTGCTTCGCCACGCCGTCGCGGTGCGCGATCATGTCCCGAAACTTCCACGTCGTGTCGATGTGCAGCAGCGGAAACGGCGGCGGAGCCGGATAGAAGGCCTTGGCCGCCAGATGCAACATCACGCCGGAGTCCTTGCCGATCGAATACAGCATCACCGGATTGCGGGCGGTGGCGGCGACCTCGCGCAGAATCTCGATCGCCTCGCCTTCCAGTCGGCGCAGATGGGCGGACAGGGCCGGCGGCGACGCCGGATGGCTCAAAACAGACTGGGCGGCGGCGTGCATGCGTGGGTCCTCGGGCCGGGTTGCCGTTCGGGAGGACCATGAACCGCACGAGGAGCACTGCCGTCGAGCGATAGTATCTGGAGTTCACCGATAGAATTTCTACGGTGTCAGTCGACGAAGGCGCGCTCCAGAACATAGTCGCCCGGTTCGGCGTTCGACCCTTCCTTCAGCCCGGCCCGGTCCAGCAAGGCGGCGACTTGACGGATCATGGCCATGGAACCGCAGAGCATCACCCGGTCTTCCGACGGGTCGAAGCCCGGCGGCAGGCCGAGATCGGCGAAAAAGGCGCCGCTCTCGACGCGTTCGGTGACCCGTCCCGGCCGTTCGAACGCCTCGCGCGTAACCGTGGGATAGTAGACCAGCCGGTCCCGCGCCTCGGCGCCGATCAGCGGATCGTCGTGAATGCCGCTGGTCAGAAAGTCGCGATAGGCGAGGTCGGCGACCTGCCGCACCGTATGACTGACCACGATCCGATCAAAGCGCTCATAGGCCTCTGGCTCCCGCACGATGCTGAGCCAGGGCGCCAGGCCCGTGCCGGTTCCGATCAGGAACAGCCGTCGCCCGGGTTTGAGGGCATCGAGCACCAGGGTGCCGGTCGGCTTCCTGCCGAGCAGCACCGCATCGCCGGCCCCGACACCCCCCGAGGCGCGACGTCAGGGCGCCGTGCGGAACTTGTATCGAAAAGAACTCCAGCTCATCCGACCAGCCCGGACTGGCGATCGAATAGGCCCGGAGCACGGGCTTGCCGGCCTGTCCCGCGACCGGCGGCAGGCCGATCATCACGAACTCGCCCGAGCGGAACCGGAACGACGGGGGCCGCTCGATGGCGAAACTGAACAGACGGTCGGTCCAGCGCCGCTTCCAGAGCACCGGCTGCGCCTGCCAGGCTGAATTCGCCGCGGGGAGCGACCCGGGCCGGTCGGGGACGGTCTCGGTCATGAAACTTCCCTGTGAGAGAGACAGCGCCCTCATAGGATCGGGGACGAGGCCGCGCCAACGAGCATTTCTGCCGCCAGCCCGCAGGAAACCTCATGTCCGCCGGATCAGAGCTGGTCCATGTTGTTGTCGTGATGCACCGCCTGCCGCTTCAGCCAGGCGATGAAGGCGCCGGCGCTCGGCGACGGCGGCCGATCGCGCGGCAGCACCACATGATAGGCGAACCCGACCGCCTCGCTGCCATCCGCGAAGGGGGCGACCAGGCGACCGGACGCGAGATCGGCCTGGGCCAGGGTGCGTTTGGCCAGAGCCACGCCACGGCCTGCCGCGGCCGCCTCGATCAGCAGGCCCGAGTGGTTGAACCGCGAACCCCTACGCGGGTCGGCGTGGCGCACCCGGCGCGCCTTGAGCCACATGGCCCAGTCCGGGCGGCTGGGGTCGCCGTCCTCGGACATGTCGTGAAGCAGGACATGGCGCGCCAGATCCGCCGGAACGTGGATCGGGTGAGCCCCGCGCATCAGCGACGGCGCGCAGACCGGCAGGACCGTCTCGGTCAGCAGACGCTCGCTGACATGGCCGAGGTAGTCTCCGGGTCCGTAGCGGACCGCCAGGTCCGCCTTGCCCTCGCCGAAGGACACCGGCTCCATGTCCGCGGAGATCCACAATTCGATGTCAGGGTGAGCCGCATGGAAGTCGTCCATCCTCGGCATCAGCCATTTGGACGCGAAGGACGGGGTCACGCTGATCGAGACCTCCCGGCGGCGCGGCGGTTCACGCAGCAGGGCCGACGCATCCATCAGCCGCTCCAGGCCTTCGCGGAGCAGCGGCGCGGCCGAGCGCGCCAGTTCCGTCAGCTGAAGGCCCCGCGCCTCGCGCCTGAACAGTGGCCCGCCCACCATGTCCTCCAGCAGTCGGATCTGCTGGCTGACGGCGCCCGGCGTGACCGACAGCTCCTCCGCCGCGCGGGAGAAGTTCAGGTGACGCGCGGCGCTCTCGAAGGCGCGCAGGGCGTTGAGGGGAAGAAGCGGCCGGGCCATGCCTTTAGAAATCCTATCAGCGCCGCGAAGACAATATGGTTTGTGCGCCGCACGTCGCCGGCCGAAGGTCAAGGGCCGTCCACGCAACCACGCCCAGGGCGGCGGAGCCTGTCATGCGCGTCTTTCTTGCGTCCATTCCATTGGATCGCGCCCGCGTCGTGATCATCGGCGGCGGAGACGCGGCGCTGGCCAAACTCCGTCTTTTCCGCGCGAGTCCGGCCGAAGTGATCTGGTTCGCGCCGGACGGCGGCCCGCTCGGACCGGCCGCGCCGGTCGATGGCGCCGGTCCGATCGTCCGCACCCCCACCCGTGACGACCTGGCCGGAGCACGCCTGGTCTTCATCGCCATCGAGGAGGAAGCGGCGGCCGTGGAACTGGCGGCGCTGGCGCGGTCGGTCGGGGCCCAGGTCAACGTCATCGACCGCCCCGCCCTCGGCGACTTCCAGACCCCGGCGCTGATCGATCGGGACGAGGTCGTGATCGCCGTCGCCACGGGCGGGTCGGGTCCCATCCTGGCGCGGGACATCCGCGCCAGGATCGAGTCGGTCCTGCCGCAAGGACTGGGCCGGCTGGCGCGGCTGGCCGGCGAGCTGCGCGCCACGGTCAAGGCGACCGTGCCGGATTTCCTGGCCCGCCGCCGCTTTTGGGAACGCGCCTTTCGCGGTCCCGCCGCCGACCTTGCGGCCGCGGGGCGCACCTCCGAGGCCCGGCGCGAGATGTTGCGCCTGCTGAACGTGGCGTCCCCCGAACAGGGCGTGGTCCACATCGTCGGCGCGGGTCCCGGCGATCCCGAGCTGCTGACGCTGAAGGCGCTGCGCGTGCTACAGGACGCCGACGTCATCGTTCATGACCGCTTGGTGCCCGACGCCATCCTCGATCGCGCCCGCCGCGACGCGCGCCGCCTCTATGTCGGCAAGACCCGTGGCGATCATTCGGTGTCGCAGGACCGGATCGAACAGCTGATGATCGATGAGGCGCGGGCGGGTCAACGGGTCGTGCGCCTCAAGGGCGGCGATCCGTTCGTCTTCGGGCGCGGCGGCGAAGAACTGGAGGCCATGCGCGCGGCGGGCGTCGCCGTCTTCGTCGTGCCCGGCGTGACGGCGGCCCTGGCCTGCGCCGCTTCGGCCGGCATTCCCCTGACCCATCGCGGCCACGCCCAGGCCGTGACCTTCGTCACCGCGCAAGGAAGGGCGGGCGGAGCCGACGCCGACTGGACCAGTCTGGCGGCGCCGAACCACACGCTGGCGATCTACATGGGCGCCGAGAGGGCCGAAAACATCGCCACTCGCCTGATCGCCGCCGGCCGCGCGCCATCCACGCCCGTGGCCGTGGTCGAGAACGGCAGCCGTCCCGACGAGCGCGTCCTGGCCGGCCGTCTCGACGGCCTCGGCGCCCTGGTGCGCAACGCCCGCCTGACGGGCCCCGCCCTGCTGTTCGTCGGCGAGACCGCCGCCTTCTCGGCCATCGACTCCCGGGCGGAGGCCGCCGCATGAAACTGGTCACCGCCAACCGGCTCGGAGACGGCCGCGTCATCTACCTCGGCGCGGACCAGGCCCCGGTCGGGGACATCGCCGCCGCTATCCTCGTCGATGACGGCCAGGCCGAAGCCGCCCTGGCCGCGGCCGCCGCTCGGCCGGACATTTTCGTGAACCCTTATCTGGTCGAGGTCGATGGCCACACTCCCTCGGGCCGCGACCGGTTGAAGGAGCGAATTCGCTCGGCCGGGCCGACCGTCGGTCACAGCCTCGACCGCGGCCTGTGGCGAGAGACGGCCTGATGTACCGCTATGACGAATTCGACGCCGCCCTGGTGCGCGAGCGGATCGAGGAGTTCCGCGACCAGGTCGAACGCCGCGCCTCCGGCGCGCTGACCGAGGACGAGTTCAAGCCTCTGCGCCTGATGAACGGCGTCTACTTGCAGCTGCATGCCTATATGCTCAGGGTCGCGGTCCCCTACGGCACGATGAACAGCCGCCAGATGCGGCGGCTGGCCCACATCGCCCGCACCTACGACAAGGGCTACGGGCATTTCACCACCCGTACCAACATCCAGTTCAACTGGCCGGCCCTGACCGACCTGCCGGCGATATTGTCGGACCTGGCCGAGGTCGAGATGCATGCCATCCAGACTTCGGGCAACTGCATCAGGAACGTCACCACCGACGTCTTCGCCGGCGCCGCCGACGACGAGATCGAGGATCCCCGACCCTGGTGCGAGATCATCCGGCAGTGGTCCACGATCCACCCCGAGTTTTCGTTCCTGCCGCGGAAATTCAAGATCGCGGTCGTCGGGGCGAAAAAGGACCGCGCCGCCCTGCGCACCCATGACGTGGGCCTGCAGATCGTGCCGGGCGCGGACGGCCAAACGGCTTTTCGCGTGTTCGTCGGCGGAGGCCAGGGCCGCCTGCCGCACATCGCCCAGGAAATCGCGACGGCCGTGTCGGGCCGCGAACTCCTGGCCTATCTGACCGCCATCCTGCGGGCCTACAATCTGCTGGGCCGGCGCGACAACATCCACAAGGCGCGGATCAAGATTCTGGTCGCTTCACTGGGCGTCGACGGCTTCCGCGAGGAGGTCGAACGCCAGTTCGCCACCCTGCGCCACCAAGACCTGCGCATCCCCGACAGCGAACTCGCACGCATCCAGGCCTATTTCGCCCCGCCGGCTTTCGAGCAGCTCCCGCGCCGAAGCCCGGCCTACGACCGCGCGGTGCTGGCCGATCCGGATTTCGCCCGCTTCGGCCGCAACAACATCCGGCGCCACCGTCAGCCGGGCTATGCCTCCGTGATCGTCTCGCTGAAGCCGCCGGCGGGCGTGCCCGGCGACATCACCGCCGACCAGATGGAGGCGGTGGCCGGTCTGGCCAGGCGCTTCTCCTTCGACGAGGTGCGCGCGGCCTACGAACAGAACCTCGTCCTGCCCCACGTGCGCCTGGATGACACGCCCGAGCTGTGGCTCCGGCTGGCGGCCGCCGGCCTGGCGACCCCCAACGCCGATCTGGTCACCGATATCATCGCCTGCCCGGGACTGGACTATTGCAGTCTCGCCAACGCTCGCTCGATTCCTGTGGCGCAGGCCCTGTCGCGGCGTCTGGCCGACCTCGACCTGCAGGAGCGGCTGGGACCCGTCCGCATCAATATGAGCGGCTGCATCAATGCCTGCGGCCACCATCACGTCGGCCATATCGGCGTGCTGGGCGTCGATCGGAAAGGGGAGGAATATTACCAGATCACCGTGGGCGGTTCGCCCGACGAACAGGCGGCGCTGGGCGAGATCGTCGGCAAGAGCCTGTGCGCCGACGAAGTCGCCCCCGCCATCGCCCGGGCGCTCGATCGCTATCTGGCCATCCGGGGTGAAGGGGAGCGGTTCATCGACACTGTCCGCCGCGTCGGAGCCGACCCTTTTCGTGAAGCCATCTATGAGCCGGCCGATGCAACTGCTTGACGCCGCCCAGGCCGGCCAGCGCCTGAACGTGTCGACGCCCCACGCTGAGGTGGAGGCCGCCGCCGCGACGGCCGAGGTCCTGATCCTGGAGTTCGACGCCTTTCGCGACGGGCGGGGCTTTTCGCTCGCGTCCAGCCTGCGCGATCACGGCTTCAGGGGCCGCCTGATCGCCGCCGGCAACGTCCTGCCGGACCAGGCGCGACACCTGCGGCGTTCGGGCTTCGACGCCGTGGAGCTCTCGCCGGCGGCGGACGTCGAGGCCTGGCGTCGAATGGATGAAGCCTTCAGCGCCGTCTATCAATCGGCCGCCGATGACGAACGCCCTGTCTGGAACCGTCGGCCGGGCGGGCGGGGCCCGCGCACCGATGGTCTCGACGCCCTGGCCGAACGCCTGAACGCGGAGTTCGCCGGGGCGCCTCCCGCCGCCGTGCTGAGCGCCGTGCTGGATCCGGCATTGGGTCTGAAGACAGCCGCCATATCCTCCTTCGGCGCCGAGTCCGCCGTGCTGCTGCATCTGATCGCGGAAACCAATCCGGACCTGCCGGTCATCTTTCTGGAGACCGGCCAGCATTTCCTTCAGACGCTGTCCTACCGGGCCGCCCTGACCCGGCGGCTGGGCCTCGCCGATGTCCGGATCATCATGCCGGATCCGGCGGAGCGGGCCGCGCTCGACGCGCGCGACGACCTGTGGCGCACCGACGCCGACGCCTGCTGCGACCTGAGAAAGATCCGGCCTCTGGCCCGGGCCGCGGTCGGGTTCAGCGCGCTCGTCACCGGCCGCAAACGCTACCAGAACGGCGAGCGTGCGACGCTGAGGGTCTTCGAGGTGCTGGACGGGGTGTTGCGTGTCAACCCACTCGCCGACTGGACCGCCGACCGCGTCAGGGCCTGGCTGGACGCTCACGAACTGCCCCTGCACCCGCTGGTCGAGCAGGGCTACGCCTCGATCGGATGCTTGCCCTGCACCCGCCCGTCGGGGGCGGACGAGGATGCCCGCGCCGGCCGCTGGTCGGGCATGGACAAGACCGAGTGCGGCATCCACCTTGGTTGCCGCCGGGCCATGGTCGGCGCCTGAGGCCCCCTTCACTCCTGCTTGCTGAAAGACTCCCGCCCGTGTCCGTCACCCGTTCCGTCATCGACCTCATCGGCAGTACGCCATTGATCCGATTGAACCGCCTGTCGGACGAGACCGGTTGCGAGATCCTCGGCAAGGCCGAGTTCCTGAACCCGGGCCAGTCGATCAAGGACCGGGCGGCGCTGTCGATCGTACAGCAGGCGCGGGCGTCGGGCGCGCTTCGGCCCGGCGGAACCATCGTGGAGGGCACGGCGGGGAACACCGGCATCGGTCTCGCCCTGGTGGGGGCGGCCCTGGGCCATCCGGTCGTGATCGTCATCCCCCGCACCCAGTCCGATGAAAAGAAGCAGGCGATCCGGGCGCTGGGCGCGCGGCTGATCGAGGTGGACGCGGCCCCCTTCTCCAGCCCCAACCACTTCGTGCACCATTCCGGCCGTCTGGCCGCGGACCTGGAGTCCGTCAGTCCGAACGGCGCCTTCTGGGCCAACCAGTTCGACAACGTCGCCAACAGGCTCGCCCACTACGAGGCGACCGGACCTGAGATCTGGGAACAGACCGGCGGCCGCATCGACGCCTTCGTCAGCGCGGTCGGGAGCGGCGGCACCATTTCGGGCGTCGGGTCCTTCCTGAAGGAGCGCGATCCCGCCATCCGCATCGCCCTGGCCGATCCGGCGGGCGCGGCTTTGTTCAACTGGTTCACCAAGGGCGAGATGTCGGCCGAGGGGTCGTCGATCACCGAGGGCATCGGCGTCGCGCGCATCACCGGCAATCTGGTTGGCTTCGCGCCCGATCACGCCTATTGCATCGAAGACGCCGAGTTCCTGCCCATACTGTTCGATCTGGTGCGAAACGAAGGACTGTCGCTGGGCGGATCGTCCGGCATCAATCTCGCCGCATCCGTTCGCCTGGCGAAGGAACTCGGGCCGGGCAAGACGATCGTGACCGCCCTGTGCGACCCGGGCTCGCGCTACGCTTCGCGGCTGTTCAACCCTGATTTCTTGCTGGTCAAGGGTTTGCCGACGCCGGACTGGTTCGCCTCGCCCATGCCGGCGGCCGCCTGAGTGCAGGACTTCCTGCTGTTCGCGGCGGTCGGCTTTGCGGCCCAGCTTGTCGACGGCGCCTTGGGCATGGCCTATGGCGTGATCTCGTCCACCCTGCTGCTCAGTCTGGGAACTCCACCGGCCGCGGCCTCGGCGAGTGTTCACGCCGCCAAGATGTTCACCGGCGCGGCGTCAGCCGCCTCGCATGTCCGGAACGGCAACGTCAGTTTCGCCCTCTTCTGGCCCCTGGCCCTGGGCGGCGCCGTCGGCGGCGTGGCTGGAGGATTCCTCCTGACCTCCATCGACGCCGAGACGATCAAACCGTGGGTCGTCGGCTGGTTGGGCCTCATGGGCGTCGTCATCCTGCGGCGCGCCATGAAAGGCGCCGCCCCACGCCCGAAGCCGTTTCGAGCCGGCCTGCCTCTGGGTCTGGCGGGTGGGTTTCTCGACGCGTTAGGCGGAGGCGGCTGGGGCCCCACCGTGACCACGACGCTGGTCAGCGCCGGCACGCCGCCGCGCCAGGCGGTCGGCAGCGGAAACGCCGCCGAAGCCGTGGTGGCGGTCGCCGTCTCGACCACCTTCCTGGTCGCCCTGCTCAGGGGGCGCTGGCCCGACGCGGACGGACTGCAACAATATCTCGCCGCCGTGCTCGGCCTGATCGCCGGCGGCGTCGCCGCCGCGCCGCTGTCCGGCCTGGTCGCCCGCATCCTGCCGATGCGCGCGTTCACATGGCTGGTGGGGCTGTTGATCATTGGCCTGGCCGTGACGCAGCTACTGTCTCCGCTGCTTCGCTGAATGGCGCGCCTCGCCTGGTCCGCCGTCGCCGCGCCGACCGTCACGCGGAGGCGGACCTAACAATCGCCCGACAGCAGTCTTTCGATCTCGGTCAGCGCCATGCGCTGATCAGCCGGGATCGGGACCAACCTTTCGGCGCCGCAGGTCAGGGAAGCGAAAGCGGGAGGTTCCGCCGGCGTGAAGCCGAGGACGTCGGAGATCACGTCCGGAAACTTCGCGGGATGGGCGGTGGCCAGGACCACCACCGGTCCTTCCTGCGGATCCAGTCGTCGTGCGGCGGCCAGCGCCACGGCGGTGTGTGGACAGACTGTTCGGCCATAGCGGCGCCAGGCCGCGCCGATTTCAACGCGGGTCGCCTGTTCGTCAATCGAAACGACGGCAAGCTGGGCGCGGAGAACCTCCAGCAGTTCGGGTGGAAGATCGACGGCGCCGTCGCGAACGAAGCCTTCGAAAAGCCGCCGCGTCAGGCCGGCGTCGCGTCCGCTGGCCTCGAACACCAGGCGTTCGAAATTGGAGGGCGCCTGTACGTCCATGCTGACGCTGGCCGTGGCATGCGCGTTCATCCGCTCATATCGTCCCCCGTTTATCGCCCGGGCCAGGGCGTCGTTGCGGTTGACCGCCGCGATCAGGCCCAGCGGCACACCCATCGTCCGGGCCGCCCAGCCGGCGAAGGCGTCGCCGAAATTGCCGGTCGGCACGACGAACCGCGCGGGCCGCGAAGGCCCCCCGAGGGCCGAAGCCGCGGCCAGATAGTAGGGAATCTGACCCGCCAGCCGCGCCCAATTGATCGAATTGACCGAACTGACCCGGCGACCCTCGCGCAGCGACGGTTCGGCCAGAAGACCTTTCACGAGCGTCTGACAATCGTCGAAATCCCCTCGAACCGCGAGGTTCAGCACATTGTCCGCCCCAACCGTCGTCATCTGCCGGCGCTGCACGGGAGACACGCGATCCAGGGGGTGCAGCACCACCAGATCGATGTTGTCGGCCCCCGCGAAAGCCCGCACAGCGGCGGCTCCGGTGTCGCCGCTGGTCGCGGTCAGCAACAGCAGCCGCTCGCCGGTTCCGGCCAGGGCCGCATCGGCCAGGCTCGCCATCAGCTGCATGGCCAGGTCCTTGAACGCCGAGGTCGGACCGTGGAACAGCTCCAGAACCCACAGGTTCGGCTCCAACTGCACCAGGGGCGCTATCGCCGCATGATGGAAGGTCTCCTCCAGCCGCGCCGCCGCCCGGGCGATCACCGCCGCCGGCAGCGCCCCGCCGACGAAGCGAGCCAACACCTCGCGCACCAGCGCGGCATAGGGCTGGCCCGCCGCCGCTGCGATCCCGGGGGCGGTCAGCCTCGGCCAGGTCTCCGGCAAATACAGACCGCCATCGGGGGCGATGCCGCCGAGCAGGGCCTCGGTGAAGGAGACCGCCGGGGCCTCGCCGCGCGTGCTGATGTAGTTCACGGCACACCGTCCGCCGACACCAGGCCATAGGCCTCTGCATCGGCCGCCGCGTGGAAGGCGATGCGCCGGAAGAACGGCGCCGGATCCTTCGGCGTCACGACCCAGGCCGGATCGTGAAACAGCTGGTCGTGCAGTCGGGTCAGTGTGAAACGCAGCGCCGCGGCCGCAGCCAGCGCCGGCAGGGCTTCCCGCTCCGCCTGTGACAGCCGGCGGCCTTGCTCGTAACCTCGCATGAAGGCCGTCATGGCCTCCCGGTCGGGCCGCCCCTCGGCGTCGAAGCCCCAAGCGTTCAAGGCAATCCCGAGGTCGTAGACATAGGCTCCGTCGCAGGCGAAATAAAAGTCGATCACCCCGCCGATATCACGGTTCGCGAACAGCACATTGTCCGGAAAGTAGTCGGCGTGGATCGCCCCCCCCGGCAGCCCGGCGGCCCCTTCGAACCCCGCCTCGGCCCGATCGAGGTCCAAAGCGAGCGCGTCCAGCATCACCCGGTCCGCCCCCTCGGCGCGCCCGGCGCAGCGGCTGGCCAGGCTCCGCCAGACTGAGGGTCCGACCGGATTGGCGCGCCGCAACGGAAAGTCCGCGCCCAGCCGGTGCAGGTCGGCCAATCGCCGCCCCGCCAGCCTCACGTCCGGCGCCTCGGGCCGGCGCAGCCACGCGCCGTCCCGCCATTCCAGGATCGCCGCGGGGCGTCCGTTGAGTTCGCCGACCCGGCCCCCGGATCGGTTTCGCATCACCCGCGCCGCCGGATAACCGCGCTCCGCCAGATGTTCGGTCAACCCGAGACAGAACGGCAGCGACGCGGCGTCCGTGCGTCTTTCGAACAGGGTCAGAATGAACCGGCCGGCGCTGGTGTCCAGCCGGTAGTTGGTGTTCTCGACCCCCTCGGCGATCGCCTCCACGGCGACCAGTCCGCCCAGGTCATGGGTCGCCAGGAAGGCCGCCGCCTGGTCGTGAGAAACGGGGGTGAAGATCGCCATCGGTCAAACGGCGCGCTGCTGGCGAAGGCGCACGATGTCGGCGAGGTCCGCCAGCACGCTCTCGGTGGTGGGCCAGCGCCCCGCGCCCCGGCCCTTGCACATCCACGTCCGGCCATTCTCCCCGAAGACCTTGAGCGCATTGCGCTCGCCCCTGAGGCCGAGAAAAAGGGGATCAACGCCGCCCCCGTCGAGCGATACGCGCGCGACCAGCACACCACCGACCTGATGGCAGGCTCCGATCTGTTTCACGCCCTGTCGGCGCGCCTCGCTGTCCGGGGTCAGAGCGTCGAGCGCCATGTCGTTAGACTCAGGACTCCGGTCGAACGCCTCGAACGCGAGCAGCCGGACCTTCGCGGCTGAGTCGTGCCCTTCGAGATCCGACGACGGATCCTCCTCGGCGAAGCCGGCGATCCGGGCCTCGGCCAGCGCCTCCCCGAACGATGCGCCCCCCCCCAACCGGTCGAGCATGAAGTTGACCGTGCCGTTCAACACCCCCTCGAAGCCCGTGATCCGCCCGACCGCGCGGGCCGCCCGCACGGTTTCGATCATCGGGGCGCCGCCGCCGACCGCGGCGGAATAGGCCAGATGGGCGTGGTTGGCCGCCGCCAGATCGCGCAGTCCCCGCGGATCGCGGCTGATGGCCTGTTTGTTCGCGCTGGCCACGTCGATCCCGCGTTCCAGAGCGGCGCGGATCAGGGCATGGCCCGCGGCGCCCTCGGACATGGCTTCCAGCACCAGGTCTGGCCGCCGGCGGAGAAGTTCGACAGGGTCTGCGGTAAACAGGTGGGCCGGGCAATCCACGTCGCGCGCCTTGGCCGGGTTCCGCACGAGCACGCCGACGACCTCGTACCGGCTATCGTTCAGCAGCCGGGCCAGCAGTCCTCCACCCACCACGCCGCAACCGGCGACAGCGACGCGGACCGGTTCCCTCCTCGGAGCCGGAGCCGGAGGGGCGGCCTGAACGCCCACCACCGTCGCATCTGCGCGGCCCAGCGCCGCCACCTCGATTTCCACGCCGCGCTCGCAGGCCAGGTCGATGGCGCCGGGCTGCACCAAGCTCCCGCCCAACCGGCGCGCGATATCCCATGACGCCCGCGAATACCGCAACGGCGTACCCGAGGCCGAGGCCGGGTCGCGGTCGTAGAGTCCATCGACATCCTTCACCAGCCTGGCCTTCGCCAGGCCCAGTTCGGCGGCCAGGAACACCGCCGTCAGGTCGGACCCCCCACGTCCGAGCAGCGCCACCCGGCCGTCCGGTCGCACGGCGCCGAAGCCGGGGACCACCACCACATCGTGCCGCGCCAGCGCCTCGCGAAGCCGGTCCCCCTGCAGACCGCACGGACGGGCGTGCTCCAGCGGCCCCTCCGCCACGATTCCCAGATCCCGCACCGTCAGGGCCACGGCGTCCAGACCGATGCGATCGCAGGCGATCGCGGCGATGGCCGCGGCCTTCTCCTCGCCCAGCGCCACATAGCCCGGCAACAGGTCGTTCTCGTGGCCCAGCCCCAGCGCCCGCGCGTCCGACAGCAACCGATCCGTGTGACCATCGAAGGCCGAGACCACCGCGACGACCTTTCGCCCATGCCGGACATGGCCATAGATTTCCGAAGCGACCGCCGGCGCATCAGCCGGGCTCTGCAGGATCGAGCTGCCGAACTTCAAGACGACCACTTCAGGAGAGACCGGAACAGGCCGCTGATCGGATTCGGCAGGGAGGACGGCGAGATGGGACATTTCGGGCTCTGGATCGACGGAAGGGGAAATGAGGGACGGAAACAAAAAACCCGGCCGAGGGGCCGGGCGGGTCAGGGTCTGTGCGGCGTCGTCTTGGTGGCGCGCTAACCCGTCTCCGCCTCGGTGGACGTGATCATGAGGGTGAGCGTGGTGCTCTTACCGAGCCCAGTGTCGGACAAGCCGATATGCGCCAGTTCAGGAGCGGCAGCGGCGGCGGTTCCAGCGATGTGCGCCAGTAGCGACAACAGGACGTCCTCGAAGAGGTTCAGCCTTTAGGATGTTCCGCGCCGCACAATGGGTCAACCCCGGAAATGCATAAAACTTGCGTAAACTTGGACAATTGAAGGATGGCCGCCACGGTCGTACCCATTCAGGTCCGAGGTGAGGTTGATTTTTTCTCTTGACCCCTGGTCTTCGCATCCGCAACCTAGGTTTACTCATCAAGACCGGCTGAGGGATAGGCCCTTTGACGCCGGGGCAACCATCGGGCTCCTACCCGAACGGTGCCAACTCCTGCGAGGGCGTCTCCGGACGGCCGCGAGAGATGAGTGGAGCGTCGACTAGGCGGCGCGTCCACGGTCTGTCACCGCACCAGAGTCTTGCTGAGCAGGATGATGCGGAGACCGTCATGACGACTACCCTCGCCCCCGCTCCCGTCGCCCGTTGCAGCCTCGCGCCGGCGCCTGTTCCCGCCGTCATTCCGGCCGCAAGGGCGATGCGAGACTCAGGCGTCGCCGAGGTCGCCCGCGACATCGTCGTGGCCGTTCCCGACGACTTCCGTCTAGCCTCCGGCGAACGGCTCGGTCAGAATGTTTTCCGCGGTCGGCTGCATGGCCGCGCCGGCGCACCGCTGGTCGTCGTCGCCGGGGGCATCTCCAGCGGCCGGTTCGTCCACCGCACCGAGACCAACGGTCTGGGCTGGTGGTCCGGCGCCGTGGCCCGGCGCGGGCCGATCGACCTCAACCGCGTCCGGGTTCTGGCCTTCGATTTCGCGCCCGAGGGCGCCCGATCGCCGGTCACCATCACCACGCAGGATCACGCCCGGCTGCTGGCCCTGATGCTCGATCACCTCGAGGTGGAGAGGATCTCGGCCTTCGTCGGCGCCTCGTACGGGGGCATGATCGCCCTGGCCTTCGGCGAGTTGTTCCCACGCCGGGCCGAACAGCTGATCGTGGTGTCGGCCGCCCATCGTGCGCATCCGCAAGCCACCGCCTGGCGGGGCATCCAGCGCCGGATCCTGCAGCTGGCCGCCGCCGCCGGCCGTCCCGAGGACGGCGTCGCCCTGGCCCGCGAACTGGCCATGACGACCTACCGCACCGCCGAGGAGTTCGGCCACCGGTTCGACAGCGCCGCTCCGGGCGCCGCCGGCGATCCCTACCCCGTGTGCGAATATCTGACGGCGCGCGGCCGGGCCTATCGCACCCACACGACCCCGGCGCGCTGGTTGTCGTTGTCGGACTCCATGGATCGCCATCAAGTCACGCCCGAGGCCATCGCCACGCCCGTCACCCTGGTGGGTTTCACCTCGGACCGGCTGGTTCCGATCGACGATGTCCGCGAGCTGGCCGGCCGGCTGCCCACTCTGTGGCGCCTGATCGAGGCGCCCTCCCTCTACGGCCACGACGCCTTTCTGAAGGAGGACGCCCTGGTCGGCGAAATTCTTCGCTCCGCCCTCCGCGAGATCGACCAATGACCGCTCAGGACCCCCGCACCATCGCCGCGCGCACCGGTGTCGATCAGGACACGGCCCATGGCGCCGTCATGCCGCCGCTGTATCTGTCGTCGAACTATTCGTTCGCCGGCTTTCAGCAGAAGCGGCAGTACGACTACAGCCGCTCCGGCAATCCCACCCGCGACCTGCTCGCCGAAACCCTCGCCGAACTGGAGGCCGGCGCCGGCGCCGTGGTGGTCGCCACCGGCATGGCGGCGGTCGATCTGGCCCTGGTGACGCTGGAGCCGGGCGATCTGCTGATCGCCCCGCACGACTGTTACGGCGGCACCTGCCGGTTGCTCTGCGCCCGGGCGAAGAAGGGGCATTTCGAGGTTCTGTTCATCGACCAGGCGGACCCCGAGGCGCTTGAGGCCGCGCTGGCGCTCAAGCCGAAGCTGGTGTTCATCGAGACGCCGTCGAACCCACTGTTGCGGGTGGTGGACATCGCCGACATCTGCACTCGCGCCCACGTGGCCGGGGCCAAGGTCGTGACCGACAACACCTTCCTGTCGCCGGCCCTGCAACAGCCGATCCGGTTGGGCGCCGACTTCGTGGTCCACTCGACGACCAAATACATCAACGGCCACTCCGACGTGGTCGGCGGGGCCGTGGTGTGCGCCGATCCCGACGACCACGCGCTGCTCAGCTGGTGGGCCAACTGCCTGGGAGTCACCGGCTCGCCGTTCGACGCCTATCTGACGCTGCGCGGCGTGCGCACCCTGTTCGCCCGCATCGAACGCCAGCAGACGACCGCCGGCATGATCGCGGCCGCGCTGGACGCCCATCCGGCCGTGAAGGCCGTCCATTATCCCGGCCTGAAATCCCATCCCGGCCACGCCCTGGCCGCGCGCCAGCAGAACGGCCCCGGCGCCATGCTCAGCTTTGAACTGCACGGCGGCGTGGACGCCGTCCGCGAGGTCGTCGAGGCGCTGGCCCTCTTCACCCTGGCGGAATCCCTGGGCGGGGTCGAAAGCCTGATCGCCCACCCCGCCACCATGACCCACGCCGCCATGACGTTGGAACAACGCACCGTCGCCGGCATCACCGACGGCCTGTTGCGGCTGTCGGTGGGCCTCGAGCATCAGGACGACCTGCTGGCCGATCTGTCCCGGGCGCTGGCTCGGGTGGCGGTGAGGGAAGCGGAGGCGGCCTGACCGCGCTCAGGCCCAGTGCATCTGCACCCGATGCGCGGCGGCCCAGTGAATGGCCCTGATGGCGTCGGTGATGGCCCCGGCGGCGGCCCGCGTCCCCAGTTCGCCACCCAGATCGGCCGTGGTCGCCCCCGCCGCCAGCACCGCCGCCACCGCCGCCTCGATCGAGTCCGCCTCGTCCTCCAGCTTGAGACTGTGGCGCAGCATCAGAGCAGCCGACAGCACGGCCCCGACCGGATTGGCCAGGTCCTGGCCGGCGATGTCGGGGGCCGAACCGTGGATCGGCTCGAACAGCCCCGGGCCGCCCGACCCCAGCGACGCTGACGGCAACAGTCCGATGGACCCGCCCAGAACCGAGATCTCGTCCGACAGGATGTCGCCGAACATGTTCTCGGTCAGGATGACGTCGTAGTCGCGCGGCTGGCGGATCAGGTGCATGGCCATGGAGTCGACCAGGGCGTGCTCCAGCGTCACCTGCGGGAACTCTTCGGCGTGGAGGCGGGTCACGACCTCCCGCCACAGCCGGCCGGTCTCCATCACATTGGCCTTGTCGACCGAGGTGACCTTGCCGCGCCGTTGCAGGGCCGTCTGGAAGGCGGCGCGGGCGACCCGCTCGATCTCCTCCACGGTATAGATGCACAGGTCCGACGCCATGGTGTCGGTGCGGGTCTTCTCGCCGAAATAGATCCCGCCGGTCAGCTCGCGGAAGACGATCAGATCGACGCCCTCGACGATCTCCTTCTTCAGCGGCGAGCGGTGCGCCATCACCGGCGACACCTGTAAAGGCCGCAGGTTGGCGTACAGACCCATGACCTTGCGCAGGCCCAGCAGGCCTTCCTCCGGCCGCCGCTTGCCGCCGTCCCACCGCGGTCCGCCAACGGCGCCCAGCAGCACGGCGTCCGACGCCATGCAGGCGGCTTGCGTCTCTTCCGGCAGGGGATCGCCGGTCGCATCGATCGCGGCCCCGCCGATCAGGTGTTCGGCGAAGTGGAAGATATGGCCATAGAAGTCGGCGATGACGCGCAGCACATCGACGGCGGCGGCCGTAACCTCCGGGCCGACGCCGTCACCGGGCAGGACGACGATATTGAAGGTGCGGGGGCTGATCATGCGACGGGTTCCGGATGGGCGTTGCGTTCAAAGGCTTCGATGGCGGGCATGTGGGATTGCAGCCAGCCAAGGGTGTCGACGCCGTCCAACAGGCACTGGCGCGCGAACGGCTCGACGGTGAAGGACACGGCGGCGTGGTTGCCGCGCCGCAGCTCGCCGGCCTCCAGATCGATCGTCACCGGCTGGTCCGGGTTGTTCGCCAGATCGTCCCAGGTCGCCTGGTCCACCACCACCGGCAGCAGGCCGTTCTTGAGGGCGTTGGAGGTGAAGATGTCGGCGATCTCGGTCGCGATCACGGCGCGAAACCCGTAGTCCAGCAGAGCCCACGGCGCGTGCTCGCGCGACGACCCGCAGCCGAAATTGGGCCCCGCGACCAGGATGCGGTGTTGGGTCGGTTCGATCCGGTTGAGCACCGCTTCGGGCTTGGGCGAGCCGTCTGATTCATAGCGCCAGTCATGGAAGGCCAGAGCGCCCAGCCCGTCGCGCGAGGTGGTGGTCAGGAACCGGGCGGGAATGATCTGATCCGTGTCGATATTGGTCTGGCTGAGCACCAGGGTTCCCGAGGTCAGCACCTTGAACGGATCAGGCATTCTCGACCCCTGTCGCTTGGGTGGCGCTCTCCTGCTCGAGGGGCGCCGCCTCCCGCAGATAGACGCGTGGGTCGGTCAGGACGCCGGCGACGGCGCTGGCCGCCGCCGTCGCCGGACTGGCCAGGACGGTGCGCGCGCCCTTGCCCTGCCGCCCCTCGAAATTGCGGTTGGAGGTCGAGACCGCCAGCTGCCCCGGGCCGACGAAATCGCCATTCATGGCGATGCACATCGAACACCCCGGGATGCGCCATTCCGCCCCCGCCTCGGTGAAGACGTGATGCAGCCCCTCGGCTTCGGCATCGCGCCGCACGGCCTCGGACCCCGGCACCACCAGCATGCGCAGGCCCGGCTTGACCTTGCGGCCTCTCAGCACCTCGGCCGCCGCGCGCAGGTCGGGCAGACGCCCGTTGGTGCAACTGCCGACGAAGACCACGTCCACGGCCTGGGTCGTCGTCGTTTCCCCGGCGGTGAAGCCCATATAGGCCAGCGCCTTGCGGTCGGAATCGGACCTCGGCGCCGGCACCGGGCTGCCGATCGGCGAGCCCGCGTCAGGCGTTGTGCCCCAGGTCGCCATGGGCCGGATGGCCGAGCCGTCCAGCACGACCTCGGAATCGAACACCGCCCCCGGATCGCTCGCCAACGTCAGCCAGTCCGCCGCCTGTTGCTCGAACGCCTCGCCGCTCGCGACATGCCGGCGCCCGCGCAGCCATTCCACGGTCTTCTCGTCCGGCGCGACCATGCCCGCCCGCGCCCCGGCCTCGATGGACATGTTGCAGAGCGTCATCCGCCCTTCCATGTCGAGCCCGCGCACAACCTCCCCGGCGTATTCGATGACGAAACCGGTTCCGCCACCAAAGCCGAGCGCGGCGATGACAGCCAGGGCCACGTCCTTGCCGACGACGCCCGGAGCCAGCCGACCGTCCACCATCACCCGCATCGCCCTGGACTTGCGCTGCAACAGACACTGGGTCGCCAGGACGTGGGCGACCTCCGACGTGCCGATGCCGAACGCCAGGGCGCCGAAGGCCCCATGGGTCGCGGTGTGGCTGTCGCCGCAGACCACCGTCATGCCCGGCTGGGTCAGGCCCAGTTCCGGCCCCATGACGTGGACCACGCCGCGATCGGCGCTGTCCCAGCCGGCCAGGTTGACGCCGTGGCGGGCGCAGTTCTGCTCCAGCCTGTGCACCTGCGCTTCCGCCTCGGCGGTGACATAGGGCTTCAGGCCGTTCGGCCCCGCCGGCAGGGTCGGTGTCGAATGGTCCAGCGTCGCGAACGTCCGGTCTGGACGGCGCACCTTCAGGCCTCGCGCCTCGATGTCGCTGAACGCCTGGGGGCTGGTGACCTCATGGACCAGATGCAGATCGACATACAGGACGCCGGGGGTCGCCTCTGTCTCGGCCACGACCACATGGCGGTCCCAGACCTTGTCGAACAGGGTGCGGGGGGGCTCACGCATATTGGGGTTCTTTCGTCGAGGCCGGCGCCCCGATGCTCTCCAGCCAGCCGAAACGGTCGGGCGTCGAGCCGTCGAACAGGCCGCGGAAGGCGGTGTTGATCGCCCTGGTCACGGGGCCGGGCCCGGCGGCGCGCGTGGCGATGCCGTCGATAGAGCGTACCGGCGTGATCTCGGCCGCCGTGCCCGTCATGAACACCTCGTCGGCGACGTACAGCGCCTCGCGCGGCAGGGTCTGTTCGACCACCTCGATCCCCTCGGCGCGCGCCAGGCGGATCACGCTGTCGCGGGTGATCCCCATCAGTACTGAACAGGCGGCGCCCGGGGTCAGGATGCGCCCGTCCTTGACGATGAACAGGTTCTCGCCTGCCCCTTCCGACAGCCGCCCGTCGGTCCCCAGCGCAATGCCTTCGCCGAAGCCGCCGACCCGCGCCTCGCGTCCGATCAGATAGGACGACAGATAGTTGCCGCCCGCCTTGGCCCCCGACGGCACGGTGTTGGGCGCGATCCGGGCCCAGCTGGACACGCAGGCGTCGACGCCGTGTTTCAGCGCCTCGTCGCCCAGATAGGCCCCCCAGGGAAAGGCCGCGATGGCGATGTCGACATTCATCGCGTCGGCTTGCGGCGTCACGCCCATGCCGCACGCGCCCAGGAAGGCGATGGGCCGGATATAGGCCGAACTGAACCCGTTCTCGCGCACCACCGTCTTGCATGCCGCGACCAGCTCGGCCTCGGCGAAGGGCAAGGGGAAGTGGTACATCCGCGCGCTGTCGAACAGCCGGCGGATGTGGTCGGTCAGGCGAAGGGCGCGCGGGCCGTCGGGCGTCTCATAGACCCGCACGCCCTCGAACACCGAGGTGCCGTAGTGCAGCGCGTGACTCATGACGTGGATCTTCGCCTCGGCCCAGGGCGTCAGGTCGCCGTTGATCCAGATGGTGTCAGCCAACGGCCGCATGGACGCGCTCCTCTTGATATTCGGCCGGGCGCGACGCCGCCACGATGGCCAGCAGTTCGGTGTCGCCGATCTCGCCGATCTCGTCGGCACGGGCCTTGAAGGCGGCGAAGGCGGCGATGAGGTGGGCGCCCGCCAGCGGCTGGCCCAGAACCTCGGCCCTCTTGGCCACGGCGTGGCGGCCCGAGTGTTTGCCCAGCACGAAGAAACTGCCTTCGAACCCGACATCCTGGGGCCGCATGATCTCGTACGTCCGGGCGTCGGCGAACATGCCGTGCTGATGGATGCCGGCTTCGTGGGCGAAGGCGTTGATGCCGACGATGGCCTTGTTGCGCACGACCGGCGAGTGGGTGATTTCGCTCAGCAGGCGGCTGGTCGAAACCAGCCGGGTCGTATCGATGCCGGTGGTGACGCCGAACATCTCGGCCCGAACCCGCAGCGCCATGACCACCTCTTCCAGCGAGGCGTTGCCGGCCCGTTCGCCGATGCCGTTCATGGTGGCCTCGACCTGACGCACCCCGTTCTGGACGGCAGCCAGGGTGTTGGCCACGGCCATGCCCAGGTCGTTGTGGCAGTGGGTCGAGAACACCAAGTCCGGGAACCGCGGCCGGATGCGCGCGATCAGGAACCGGTATAGCGCCCCGATCTCGTTCGGCGTCGCATAGCCGACCGTGTCGGGCACATTGAGCGTTGTCGCGCCCGCCGTCGCCACCGCCTCCAGCACCTCGGCCAGGAATTCCGGCTCGGTGCGGATGGCGTCCTCGGCCGAGAATTCCACATCGTCGAACCGGGTGCGGGCGTATTGGACCGAGCGGATCGCCGCCGTCACGACCTGATCCGTCGTCATCTTCAGCTTGGCGGCGCGGTGAATGGGGCTGGTGCCCAGAAAGATGTGGACGCGTCGCCGCGACGTGCCTCTCAGCGCCCGCCAGGCGGCGTCGATGTCAGCCTCATTGGAGCGCGACAGCGAGCAGAACACTGGCCCCGCGCCGTCCTCGGCGAGCTCGCCCACCACCCGGCGGATGCAGTTCTCGTCGCCAGGAGAGGCGGCGGCGAAGCCGGCTTCCATGACATCGACGCCAAGGGCTTTCAGCGCCCGGCCCATGCGGACCTTGTCGGCCGGCGACATGGAGAAGCCCGGCGCCTGTTCGCCGTCGCGCATGGTGGTGTCGAACACGATGACGCGGTTGGGGTCCGGCGTTCCGGCCACGAAGGGTTCGGTGACTTCGGTCATGCCGCCGCCTCGGCCTGAAAGGGCTGGACCGCGAAGGTCACCCGGGTCGCCCCGACCAGCTTGTCGATCTGACGGCCCAGGTTTTCCGCGCAACGCCCCGCGTCCCGGCCGCGCACCTGCATCTGCACCCGGCGCAATGCCCCTTCGTCCGACAGGCTCAAGCCGTCGATGTGGAAGCCCCGGCGCTCGACGAGGCCGATCAGGCGCTGCAGCGAGCCGTCGGCCCGGTCGATCTGGATATGGAGGGTGTCGGTCATCACATCTCACCTTCGAATCTTGAGTCGCCGTACATCATCTCGGCGTTGTTCCTGCCCGGCGGCACCAGCGGCCAGACGTTCTCCTTCGGGTCGATCAACACATGCGCGAGGCAGGGTCCGGGCGCGTCCAGCAGCCGCCGGATCCCCGCCGAAACCTGCTCGCGCCGACTAATTCGAAAGGCTTCCACGCCGAAGGCCTCGGCCACCGCGACGAAGTCGGGATTGTCCGACAGGTCGACCTCGGAATAGTTCCGGTCGAAGAACAGCTCCTGCCACTGGCGCACCAGGCCGAGCGAGGCGTTGTCCAGCAGCACGATCTTCAGCGCGATCCCGTAGCGCCGCAGGGTCGCCAGCTCCTGGATGTTCATCATGAAGCTGCCGTCGCCCGAGACGGTGACGACATGCGCCTGGGGCATGGCCAGCTTGGCCCCCAGACCGGCGGGCAGGCCATAGCCCATGGCCCCCAGACCGCCCGAGGTCAGATGCGCCTCGGGCCGTGAGAAGGCGCAGTGCTGGGCCACCCACATCTGGTGCTGGCCGACGTCGCAGGCCGCGACGAAGCTGTCGCCCGCCGCCCGCGACAGTTCGTTCAACAGGGCCGGCGCATAGACCCCCTCGCCCGGCGCGTCATAGCGGAAGGCGTGGCGCCGGGCGTTCGAGGCGCAGCGAATCACCCACGGATCGATGGCCAGGTGTCCCGGGTTCAACGCCTCGATGCCGGCCTTCAGATCGCCGGCGACCGCGACATGGGCAGCCCTCAGCTTGCCGATCTCGGCCGGATCGATGTCGAAATGGACGACCTTCGCATGGGGCGCGAACTCGGCCAGCCTGCCCGTCGCCCGGTCGTCGAACCGGGCCCCGAAGACGATCAGCAGATCGGCCTCCTGCACCGCCTCATTGGCCGCCCGCGTGCCGTGCATGCCCAGCATGCCCAGGAATCCGGGCGCATCCGTGGGCAGCGACCCCAGGCCGTTCAGCGTCGACAGGCTGGGGATGCCGGTGCGCTCGGCGAAGGCGCGCAACGCCTCCACCGCCCCCGCGATCTTCACCCCGCCGCCGATATAGATCAGCGGGCGTTCGGCGGCCCGGATCATGGCCTCAGCGGCGGCGACGGCGGCGTGGTCCAGCTCCATCGTCTCGTTCGGATAGTGAAAGCCGAAACCGTCCGGCGTCATGCCGACCTGAATATCCTTCGGCAGGTCGATCAGCACCGGTCCGGGTCTGCCCGAGCGCGCGATGTGAAACGCCTCCTCGATCACGGCGGGAATGTCGGCGGGGTCGCGCACGACCCAGCTGTGCTTCACGAGGGGCAGGGTGACGCCCAGGATGTCGATCTCCTGGAAGGCGTCGGTTCCCATCACCGCCGTCGAGACATTGCCGGTGATGCAAACCACAGGCACCGAATCCATCATGGCGTTGGCGATTCCGGTGACCAGATTGGTCGCCCCCGGCCCCGAGGTGGCCATACAGACCCCGACCTTGCCGGACGCCCGCGCATAGGCGTCGGCCGCGAAGGCCGCGCCCTGTTCGTGGCGCACCAGGATATGCTTCAGCGACGAGCCGGTCAGGGCGTCATAGACCGGCATGATGGCCCCGCCCGGATAGCCGAACACCACCTCGACCCCCAGCCGCTCCAGGGTCGAGACCAGCAACCGCGCGCCACTCCGGGGAGCGGTTGCAGGGGCTTTCATCAGGGCGGGCGCGGCGGCGCTCATGGGCTTGCTCTTCGGTCCAACAGGGTCAGGCCGCTTCGGCCGTCTTGGGGGCGTGCAGCCAGGCCATCCGTTCGCGCAGGGCGGCGCCGACCACCTCGATCGGATGGTCGGCGTCGGCCTTGACCAGGGCGTCATAGGCGCCCTTGCCTGCCTCGTTCTCGGCGATCCATTCGCGGGCGAACTGGCCGGACTGGATCTCGGCCAGGATCGCCCTCATCCGCGCCCGGGTCTCGCCGTTGATCACCCGCGGCCCCGACACGACCGAGCCCCATTTGGCGGTCTCGGAGATGAATTCGTTCATCTTCGTCACCCCGCCTTCGTAGAACAGGTCCACGATCAGCTTCAGCTCGTGCAGGCATTCGAAATAGGCGATCTCGGGTTGGTAGCCGGCCTCGACCAGGGTGGTGAACCCGCCCATGACCAGTTCCTTGGCCCCGCCGCACAGAACCGCCTGTTCGCCGAACAGATCGGTCTCGGTTTCTTCCTTGAAGGTGGTCTCCAGCAGGCCGCCGGTCGCTCCGCCGATGCCCCGGGCGTAGCCCATGGCCCGATCGCGGGCTTTGCCGGTGGCGTCCTGCTCGATGGCGAACAGGGCCGGAACGCCTCGTCCGCGGGCGTACTCGCGACGGACCAGATCGCCGGGACCTTTCGGCGCGACCAGGATGACGTCCATGTCCTTCCGCGGCGCGACCCGACCGTACAGGATCGAGAATCCGTGCGCGAACAGGATGGCCGCGCCCTTTTTGGCGTGAGGCTCGATCACCGTCTTGTAGACCTCCGCCTGGGCCATGTCGGGCGTCAGGACGGCGACGATGTCGGCGCCCTTGACGGCCTCGGCAGGCTCGGCGGTGGCGACGCCGTCGGCGATGGCGTTCGTCCAGCCCTTGCCGCCGTGACGGACCCCGGCGACCACGTCGTGGCCCGAGTCCTTCAGATTCCGGGCATGGGCGCGGCCCTGCGAGCCATAGCCGATGATGGCGATGCGCTGGCCGGCGATGGCGCCGGGACGGATGTCGTCGTTGGTGTAGATCTGCATGTCAGGCATCCTCGTGGGCTTTGGTTTCCGCCCGCACTTGCGCGGGCGGAGGGTTGGGAATGGTCACGGCCCCCTGCGCGGCCGAGGCCACCGAGGCGCGGTATTTGGCGAAGACGCCCGTGGCCGGATTGGCCTCAACGGGCGTGAAGGCGGCGCGGCGGGCGGCCAGATCGGCATCCACGTCGATGCGGCGCGAGGCCGCGTCGATGACGATGCGGTCGCCGTCGCGGATCAGGGCGATGGGTCCGCCTGCCGCCGCTTCGGGCGACACGTGGCCCGCGACGAAGCCATAGGAGGCGCCCGAGAACCGGCCGTCGGTGATCAGGGCGACATTGTTGACGCCACGCCCCTTCAGGGCGGCGGTGACCTGCAGCATTTCGCGCATGCCCGGGCCGCCTCGCGGACCCTCGTAGCGGATGACGATCACATCGCCCTCGCCGACCGAGCCGTCCTGTACCGCCTCGAAGGCGGCCTCCTCGCTGTCGAAAACGCGAGCCGGGCCTTCGAAGCGGTCTATGTCGTGACCTGTCAGTTTGATCACGGCGCCGTCCGGCGCGATGTCGCCGTAGAGGATGGCGTAGCTGCCGCGGGGGCTGACCGGACGGGCGAATTCGGCGACGACACGCTGGCCGGGCGCCTCCTCCGCCTCGGCGGCTTCGGCGAACAGGCTACGGCCCGTGACCGTGGGCGTATCAGCGATCTTGCCCGCCGAGGCCAGCCGGCGGGTCACCAGTCGGGTTCCACCGGCGACGTGGAGGTGATGCGCCAGATAGCGGCCGCCCGGCTTGAGATCGCAGATGACCGGGGTCGCCTCGCAGGCGGCGTTGCAGTCCTCGACGCCAAAGGCGACGCCGGCTTCGGCGGCGATGGCGGTCAGGTGCAGCACGGCGTTGGTCGAACCGCCTGACGCCGAGACGGCGGCGGCCGCGTTCTGCAACGAGCGGCGGGTGATGTATTTGCGCGCATTGTCGCCGGCCAGGACCCGTTCGACCGCCAGCCGGCCGCAACGCTCGCCTTCCGCACTCTTGCCGGGATCGACGGCCGGGACGTCGTTGGCTCCCATCGGCGACAGGCCCATGACCGTCAGAGCCATGGCCATGGTGTTGGCCGTGAACTGGCCGCCGCAGGCTCCGGCGCCAGGACAGGCGGCGGCCTCGACCGCTTTCAGCCCGGCGTCGTCGACGGCGCCGACGCCATACGCCCCGATGGCCTCGAACACGTCCTGGATCGAAATGTCGGCGCCGCCGATCCGGCCGGGCATGATCGTGCCGCCGTAATAGACCAGGCCGGGGATATCCATCCGGGCCAGGGCCATGGCCGCGGCGGGAATGGTCTTGTCGCAGCCGACGATGCAGACGACGCCGTCCAGCCGATGGCCTTCGACCACCAGTTCGATCGAGTCGGCGATCACTTCGCGGCTGATCAGCGACGCCTTCATTCCCGGCGTGCCCATGGAGATGCCGTCGGTGACCACGATGGTGTTGAAGTCGACCGGGTAGCCGCCCGCCGCCACGATCCCGGCGCGCACGTCCTTGGCCAGCCGGTCCAGGTGCATGTTGCACGGTGTGACCGACGACCAGGTGTTGACCACCGCGATCATCGGCTTGCCGAGGTCGGCGTCCTGCATCCCAGCGGCGCGCAGATAGCTGCGCGCGGCCGCGCGGCTCGGGCCGTCGGTGATCGCGGCGCTGCGGCGACTGGCGGGAGGTGTGAAGGGGCGGTGGGTCATGGTTGTCCGGAAGGCCGGACCGCACGCAACAAAAAACCCGCTTCCTTTCGGGAGCGGGGTGTTGCGGGCGATCCTGAGTTGGGGAGTAGGCTCAGGTCGCGTGCAGCCACGCCGCTCCGGGGAGCAGAACGAGCACCACGAGGAGGAGAATGGACACAGCGAACGTCCGGTCCGGCGCGCGGACGACCGCAGCCGCAACATCGGCGGCGACGGCGGAACGGGCAGGAAGGAAGAGTTGGGACAAGTTGGTGCTCAAAAAACTGATTCGAGGTAAAGAAAGTGCACGAACTGAACCGAACCGTGCTGTACAGACAAGAAACATGCTTTTGGAGAAGATGCAACCTTCATGCTGCGATGCAGTGCAATATCCTTGGCGACGCCGCCCTTGGAGTTTCCATGACCTCGTCCGCGCCTTCACATCCTGTCCGGCGACCTGCCGGAACGGGCGCGACGCTGACGGAGGCACGGCGCGTCGTCGTGAAGATCGGCTCTGCGCTGGTGGTCGATCGGTCCGGCGTCGCCTCCGCGCGACTGGCGAGCATCGGGGCCGACATCGCGGGACTGCGCGGACGGGGCGTCGAGGTCATCATCGTGTCGTCGGGCGCTGTCGCCCTGGGCCGCGGTCGCCTCGCGCTGACGCGACGGGCCGGTCTGGATCAGAAGCAGGCCGCCGCGGCGGTCGGTCAGCCATGGCTGATGCAGGCCTGGGAGGCGGCCCTGTCGCCCCACGGCCTGATCCCGGCCCAGGTGCTGCTGACCCGGGAGGATACCGAACGCCGGCGCCGATGGCTGAACGCGCGCGCCACGATGGAGGCGCTGCTGAAGCTGGGAGCCGTCCCCGTGGTCAACGAGAACGACACCGTCGCGACCGAGGAGATCCGCTACGGAGACAACGATCGCCTCGCGGCGCGCACCGCACAGCTGGCACGGGCCGATCTGCTCATCCTGCTGTCCGATGTGGACGGGCTCTATGAGTCCGATCCCAAGGACGATCCCGACGCCCGGCACATCCCCCTCGTGGAGGATCTCGGGCCGCGGGTCTTGGCGATGGCGGGCGGGGCCAATGCAGGCGCCGGCGTGGGAACAGGCGGCATGCGGACCAAGCTTCTGGCCGCCGACATCGCCCGGTCAGCGGGATGCGCGACAGTAATCGCGTCCGGCAGCGGGCTCCATCCGCTGGCGGCCATAGAATCCGGCGCCCGCGCGACCCTGATCACCGCCCCGTCCTCGCCACTGGCGGCCTACAAGGCGTGGATCGCCGGCAGCGTGGAGCCGGCCGGCAGCCTGACCATCGACGAAGGCGCCCTCGCGGCGCTGGCGTCGGGCGGCAGCTTGCTGCCCTCCGGCATTCGCGGCGTGAGCGGCGGTTTCGACAAGGGCGACAGCATTCTGCTGATGACCGCCGCGGGAGTCCGCGCGGGCGTCGGCCTCGCCGCCTATTCCGCTCGCGAGATGTCGCTGATCAGCGGTCGGAAAACCGGCGAGGTGGCGGCGTTACTGGGCTATCAGGGGCCGCGGGCGGCGGTGCACCGCGACGACCTCGTGCTGCAGTCCGGACGATGACAGCCGTCGAATCCTTCATGACGGCCATGGGCGAGAAGGCGCTCGCCGCCGCCGAGGTGCTGAGAACGATCGGGTCCGACGCTCGAGCCCGCGCGCTCCTGGCCGCGGCGGACGCGCTGGCCGCTCGATCCGATCTCGTTCTGGAAGCAAATGCCGCCGATGTCGCCCGCGCCCGCGAACGCGGTCTGGAGCCCGCGCTGATCGACCGTCTGTCGCTGAACGTCCAGAGCGTCCGGGCGATGGCGACGGCGATCGCTGATGTCGCCGCCCTGCCCGACCCGGTGGGTCGGGAATTGGCCCGGTGGACCCGTCCAAACGGTCTGGACATCGCGCGGGTCTCAACCCCGATCGGCGTCATCGCGATCATCTATGAGAGCCGCCCGAACGTCACCGCCGACGCCGCGGCCCTGTGTCTGCGCTCGGGCAATGCCGCGATCCTCCGTTGCGGCTCCGACTGCCTGACGACGTCGTTGGCCATTCATGCCGCCTTCGTCGAAGGACTGGAGTCAGCCGGTTTGCCGGCGGAGGCGATTCAGCTGGTCCCCACGCCCGACCGGGCCGCCGTCGGCGCCCTGCTCCGGGGACTGGACGGCGCCGTGAAGCTGTTGGTGCCGCGCGGGGGCAAGAGCCTGGTGGCCCGGGTCCAGGCCGAGGCGCGGGCGCCGGTGCTGGGGCATCTGGAGGGCGTCTGCCACACCTACCTCCATGCCGACGCGGACCTCGACATGGCGGTGACCGTCGCCATGAACGGCAAGATGAGGCGGGTCGCGATCTGCAGCGCGACGGAGACCCTGCTGGTGGATGCAGGCGCGGCGGACCGTCTTCTGCCCCCCGTCGCAGCAGCCCTGACCGCCGCCGGATGCACGCTTCGGGGCGACCCGGCCGCCCGGGCCATCGTGTCCGGCGTCGAAGCGGCCGATGAGGCGGACTGGGGCGCCGAATATCTGGCTGCGGTCCTGGCGGTGCGCGTCGTGGACGGGCTTACCGGCGCGATCGATCACATTCGCAAATACGGCTCGGGCCACACCGAAACGATCGTGACCGAAAATGGTCAGGCGGCCGAGGCCTTCCTCGACGCCATCGACAGCGCCGTGGTCATGTGGAACGCCTCGACCCAGTTCTCGGACGGAGGCGAGTTCGGTTTCGGGGCCGAGATCGGCATCTCCACCTCCCGCCTGCACGCCCGCGGTCCGGTCGGCGCCGAACAGCTGACCAGCTACAAGTACGTCGTTCGAGGCGTAGGCCAAACGCGCGGCTGAGCTTGGACTCCGGCCGGCTACGGGATCTCGAACCGCAGGTCAGAACTCCAGAGTGAGCCCCAGGTAGAACCGCCTGCCCGCCACATCATAGGCCCCATTGTAGTTGGTCAGACGACCGCTGAAGACATCGCCGGTGGGCAGGAAGGGGCTGATTTCGTTGGTCACATTGTTCACGCCAGCATAGATGCGCATCTCGCCCCCGTCGGCCTCGAACGTATAGCCGGCATAGAGGTCGTGCTCGACGACCGAGTCGATCTCAAGGAACAGCGGGAACTCGGCGCCTGGCACGGTCTGGAGCAGTTGGTTGTACTGGTTCAACCGGAAACGGCTGTCCAGGGTTTCGCCATAGTAGGTCGTGGTCCAGCGCAGGCGGAAGCCCGCATTCTCCCATGCCAGCGAACCGCGCGCGCGGTATTCAAAACTGCCGGCCGACAGGTCGCCCTTCTGATCGGTCACCACCGTGCCGGCCAGGCCCTCGAACACGAACTCCTGCTCCAGGATATGGGTCGCATCGTAGCGCAGATCCCACTCGCCGGGGACGCCGAACCTGTCCTCGAGGTCGAACCGGTACTGCACCGCGACGTCGATGCCCGAGGTGTTGAGGCCGGCCAGATTGAACTGCCGCTGTATCACCTCTGATATCTGGCCGTTGTTGGGGTTGCGCCTGATGTCGGCGCAGAACGGATTGGCGGAGACCGCGAGGTCGCTGTCATAGCACTGGATCAGGAGATCCTGGTTGCTGTACTCGGTGATCGCGTCCTCGATGCTGATGTCATAGTAGTCGATCGCCAGGGTCAGACCGTCCACGAATCTCGGCCGGAAGACGGCGCCCACGGTGATGGTGTCCGCGGTCTCCTCCTTCAGGTTCAGATTGCCGGCGTTGGGGCTGTAGATGCTGGACCCGACCTGCTCGAACCGCTGGGGAAGCCCGTTCGCGAGCTGCTGGGCGAACAGGGCCTGAACGCCGGGACTGGCGCGGCAGTTGGCGGCGATCCGCCCGGCGGTCGTCGGGGTGACGCCGCTACAGATGTCGCTGGCGCTGTCGAAGTCGCCGCGAGGCGGCGAAAACAGTTCGCTCAGATCCGGCGCCCGCTGGGCCCGGGCGAACTGGGCCCGGAACCGCAGGTCATCGACGGGGGCCCACTGCAATCCGGCCCGATAGCTGAATACCGTCCCGACGTTCTTGATGTCATAGTCGGCGACACGGGCCGAGGCGTCCAGGCTCAGCAGCTCGAAGCCGGGCCGGTCGCGGATCAGCGGCACGGAGACCTCGCCGAAGCCTTCGTAGGCGGTGATGCCGCCGTCGAAATTCGGCACCGCGTTGCCGGTGGTGCCGCCCGCCTGGGACAGGGCGTCGCCGCGCAGGCTCTGGCTGTCCTTGCGGTAGTCGACGCCGAAGGCCACGCCCATCGGACCGGCCGGAAGCTCGAACAGGTCGCCCGACATGAAGGCCTGAAAGCTCTCCTGCTTGATCGCGGCGTCCTGGCGCAGTTCGACGCGGAGGAAGTCGGCCGCGGCCGGCGTGATCGACCCCTCGCCGAAGATGTTGACGGGCACGCAGCCGTTGCTCGGGTCGCGGCAGACGATCTGGCCGCCGACCGTGACCGCGTCCAGCGCCTGGACCAGCCGGAGCGAATTGATCTCGCCGCCGCGAATCTGCTCCTGGTTGAACTCGCCGTAGCCGACGCTGGCCTCCCAGTCCCAGTCCCCCCAGATCGTGCCGCGGACGCCGGCCCAGGACCGAAGGGTCTCGCGCTGGTTCTCGGTCGTCTGGCCGCCCAGTTCGACGAAGCGACGATCCCAGGCCACGCCCGCGCCGCCCGTCGAGACGTCGCGGCGGATTTCGTCGGGAACGAAGGGATTGCAGGGGCCGGATCCCGTGCCGGTCGCGCGGCGGCAGGGGATGCGGCCGTAGGATCGCTCGGTGGTGACTCCCGTGATCGGATCGATCAGCTGAAAGGTGTCGTCAAAGCCGATTCCGTTCGGCTCACGCGTCTCCTTGCTGTCGATCCGCGAATACTGGATCTGGCCGAACAGGCTCAGCGTTTCGGAAAGATCATAGTCCGCCTTGGCCGCGAACAGGGTCCGCTCGCGCGGCAGGATCAGCGAACGGAACTCCCGCTGATTGTAACCATCGCGGTTGGGCAGGAAATAGCCGGTGTTGCCGTTGTCGGTCGTGCCGACGGTGACGACGCCTCCGGTCTGGACATCAGGTCCCAGCGGAACCAGCGTTCCGCCCCTGTAGAACCGGTCCCGCGAACTGGAGGCTCCGTAGAAGACGCCGCCGGGGGTGAAGCCGCTGAGGTCGCGGAAGATGTTCGGCGGGAAGCTGCTCGCCGGCTGGTCGCCGCTCGTCGGCACGCCGCCGCTGAGATACAGGGTGTCGAACTCGTTGATCCCCGTCACCTCGTCATAGTCGAAATCGACCTGACGCGTCGCGAACTCGCGATCGCTGGCGCGGATGCCGAAGTCGCGGTCATAGGATCCGCTGATCAGAAGATAGCCGCGGTCATTGTCGAATTTGTCACCCCAGCTGGCATTCCAGGTGATCTCCTCGCCGTCACCTTCCTGGGCGATGCCGTAGCGACCGCCCAGCTTGACACCGGTCTGGCCCGTCTCGGTGATGATGTTGACCACGCCCGCCACGGCGTCCGAGCCGTAGACCGAGGACGTGCCGCCGGTGATCACCTCGACGCGATCGACGAAGTCGGACGGAATGGTGCTGAGGCTGACCCGGTTGCCGTTGGCGCTGTTGGACACCGTGCGGCGCCCATCGACCAGGACCAGGGTGCGGTTGTCGCCCAGATTGCGCAGGTTGATCGAGCTGAGGCCCGAATTCTGGACGTTGCCCGTCACGGTGCTGTCGTTGATGGTCGAAGACACGGCCGGCAGTTCAGCGAGGGTTTCGCTGAGTTCGGTATCGCCCGACTCGGCGAGGTCTTGCGAGGACACCGAGACGATGGGGGTCGGCGTGTCGATCGAGTTTCGACGGATGCGGCTGCCCGTGACGATGACTTCGTCAAGCGACGCCGCGTCCTGCGACGACGCCTGCGAAGCCGGGGGCGGCGTCTGCGCAAGCGCCGTTCCCGCCGCCAGCCAAGAGACGCCGCCTAGAAGAGCGGCCCGAAGCCGCCAGCTGATCACTCGACCATTCATCGTTCTTCCCCCAAAAAATCCGAGACCTCTTGACGGGCCTTCCGGCCAACGGGCCGCTTGCTCAAGTCCGGAGCGACTGCGCGAAGGCGCCTCCACACCGGACCATGGCAGAACCTTGACAGACATGTGTCGAACCAACCGCCCCCACACGACGGCGAGCATGACCTTATGCCCCAATCGAATGAGCCGGCCTGGCCGCGATATCTTGAGATCCACAGCTTCTGGGATCCGTCTTGCGCATACTGTTATGCTAAACGCATCGAACACCTCCCGCGGCCTCATCGATTGGGGCACGGTCGGGGTCGGCGTGGCCTGCTCCGCCATTGGACGAATCTTGGAGTCACAAGTCGCTTGCAACGTGAGGGTTCAGCATCGCCGGGTTCGAGACGGCGGCCGAGATGGCCATGGCTGGCCCTGGCGCTGGTGGTGAGCCTGGTGGCGGTTGCATTCGCCTTGACGGCGGCACCGCGCCCGTATGGCCGCGACGCCGATACGCTGGTGGTGGCCTTTCCGCGCGAGGTTCGGACACTGGACGGCAACTATTCGAACACCCGCGAGAACGACATCCTCGGTTTGCTGGTGGACGACGCGCTCTTTTACATCGATCCCGAGACGCTACGGGTCGAGCCCCTGTCGGCCCTGTCGCACCGTTTCGTCGATGATCTAACGCTCGAGGTCGAGCTGCGGCGGGACGTGACCTTCCACGACGGCTCACCGATGACAGCCGCGGACGTCGTCTACACCTATCGATGGCTGCTGGACGAGCGCAGTCAGGCGGAGTTCTCAACCCGCTTCCGCCGGTGGCTGGATCGCGTCGAGGCGGTGGGGCCTTACACGGTGCGCTTCCACATGAAGGCCGCCAACGCCACAGTGCTCTACGACCTGGCCATGTACTCCAAGATCCGTCGGGCGGGCGCCTATGACGATCCCTCGGCGGCGCACGGGGTCAACCCCGACGCCCTGACGCGCCGTCTCAACGGCACCGGTCCCTATCGCGTGGCGAGCTTCCAGTCCGGAGACACGGTGCGACTGGAACGCTACGAGGGCTATCGCGACAGTTCCCCCAAAGGCCGCCCCGACATCGGCGCCCTCCTGATCCGCGTCATCCCCGACTTCTCCACCCAGGCGGCCGAGGTGGTCGCCGGCGGGGTGGGATGGACCTACAATGTCCCGACCGATCTGGCCGAAGATGTGGCGCGCACGGGCCAGGCGAACTTCGTGGCCGCGCCGTCCATGCGCGTGGGCTATATCGTCTTTGACGCGGCGGGCTATGTCGTTCCCGCAGGACCTTTGACCAACGCAGACGTGCGCCGCGCCCTGAACCTCGCCATCGACCGGGACGCTATCGTCTCCCGGCTTGTGCGCGGAGGGGCCCGCGTGGTGCATACGCCGTGTCTGCCGGTTCAGTTCGGCTGCGACCAGACCGTGACCCGCTACCCCCACGACCCGGTCCAGGCCCGTGCCCTTCTGGCCAGGGCCGGATACGCGGATGGGTTCGAGATCGATCTGTGGGCGGCGCGGGACAAGGACGTGGTCGAGGCCGTCGCGGCGATGTGGCGACAGGTCGGGGTCCGGGCGCGGGTGCGCTACGTCAAGGCGGCGGCCCTCGGCAAGGCCATCGAGGAGCGCCAGGCCGTGGCCTACTTCACCAGCTACGGCTCGTTCGGCATTCCCGACGCCGGCGCCATCCTGCCCGACCGGCTGGGCGGCGACACCGCCAACACCCTGCATGACGACGCGCTGGTGAAACAGGCCCTGCAAGCCTCATTCGCCTCCTATGACCCGACCCAAAGGCAGGCCGCTTTCAGCGCCGCCCTGACGCGGATCACCAGCGAGGCCTACCTCGCACCGATCTTTGAATACACCCAGAATTTCCTGATCTCGCCGGAGGTTGAATACCGCCAGGCCGCGGACGGCATGCCCCGACTCTACCTGGCCCGCTGGCGGCGCCCGGGTCCAACAGGGCCCGGCGCGGCCTCACCCGGGGCAGACCGTTGACCGGAGTCTCCCAATGTTGAACTTCGCCCTGCGCCGGGCTGCGCTGGCCGTCGTGGTGGCGGTGTTGCTTTCTGTCGTGACCTTTGTCCTGCTGAACGCGGCCATCGACCCGGCGTCCGCCATCGCCGGAGAAGACGCCAGCGCCGACCGGATCGCGGCGATCCGCGCTGAGTACGGCCTCGACCGGCCGCTGCATGTTCGCTATCTGGACTGGCTCGGCGGGGTGCTGAGCGGTGATCTGGGCGTCAGCTATTTCTGGAACCAGCCGGTTGGGGAACTGATCGCCAGTCGCGCGCCGACCACCCTCGTCCTGGCGTTCAGCGCGTTATTGGTCACCATCCTGATCGCCGTCCCCCTGGGGGTGCTCGCCGCCCTGCGCCAGGGGACGTGGCTCGATGTCCTGGCGTCGAGTATCGCGGGCCTGGCCCAATCGATGCCGACCTTCTGGATCGGTCTGATCCTGATGCTGGTCTTCGCGGTCCAGCTTCGGCTCGTGCCCGTGTCCGGCAGCTACACTCCGGCGCACTTCATTCTACCCGCGATCGTACTCGGCTTTTCGTCCGTCCCCTCCGTGCTGCGGCTTATGCGCGGCGGACTGATTGAGGTGCTGCAGTCCGACTATATCCGGACCGCGCGGGCCAAGGGTCTGTTGCCGGATGAGGTGCTCACCCGGCACGCCATGCGCAACGCCCTGTTGCCGGTCGTCAGCGTGCTGGCGGTGCAGCTGGGCGCCAAGCTGGGCGGCTCGGTCATCACCGAAAGCGTCTTCGCCATCAACGGGCTTGGACGACTGGCGCTTGATTCCGTGCTCGCGGCCGACATGCCGACGTTGCAGATCCTCGTTTTCGTCTTCGCCATGGTGTTCCTGATCCTCACCTTCCTGGCCGATCTGCTGAACGCCTGGCTCGACCCACGCATCCGGGTAGGCTGAGAATGACCGGCTTCCCCCTTTCCATTCCGAGTTCCTACGAGGCGCGACAGCCCGTCATGCTGCGCAGGGTTCTGAGGTCACCCAAGATCTGCGTCGGTGCCGGGATCCTGCTGGTCTTCGTGGTGCTGGCGGTGTTCGCCCCGCTCATCCTGCCCCACGGACCGGATGAGCAGGACCTGGCCCTGAGGCTTCTTCCGCCGATGTGGGACGCGGGCGGCCAGCCCGGCCACCCCTTCGGCACCGACCACCTGGGCCGTGACGTGCTGGCGCGGCTGCTGTTCGGAGCGCGCGTGTCGCTGGTCATCGGCCTGGGCGCCGCCAGTATCGGCTTGCTGATCGGCGTAATGCTGGGCGTCCTGGCCGGCTATTTCGGCGGCTGGGTCGATCAGGCGGTGAACCTGGTGCTTACCAGTCAACTGGCCCTGCCTGGTCTGCTCCTGGCGATGGCGCTGGTGTTTCTGATCGGGCCGTCGCTGATGGTGGTCATCCTGGTGATCGGGCTGATGCACTGGACCTATTTTCTGGTCGTGACCCGCTCGGCGACGCAGCGCATCCGCGAGCTCGACTACGTCCGGGCGTCGCGGGTCGCGGGCGCGTCCACGTTTCAGATCCTGCAATGGGACGTGCTGCCCAACCTGCTCGCGCCCATCATGGTCATCTTCACCCTGGAGGTCGGCATGGCTATCCTGGCCGAGGCGTCGCTGTCCTTCCTGGGCGTCGGTGTGCCGGCTCCGACGGCGACCTGGGGACTGATGATCGCCGAGGGCAAGGCGGCGATGTTTCTGCGCCCGTCCCTGGTCGTCCTGCCCGGCCTGGCCATTTTCCTGCTCGTCACGGCGGTCAACCTGTTGGGCGATGGGCTACGCGACATCCTCCAGAGCGCGGCGAAGGGCTGAGCCATGGCGCTACTGCGGATCAGCGGCCTGTCGGTCGATATTCCCACCGAGACCGGGATGCTGTCGGCCGTGCGCGGCGTCGATCTCCAGGTCGATCGTCAGGAGTGCCTGGGCCTCGTCGGCGAATCCGGGTCGGGAAAATCGCTGACGGCCTTGTCCATTCTGGGCCTGCTGCCCCGGCGCGCCCGGCGTTCGGTGGAGCATCTGAGCTTCGACGGCCAAGATCTGACCGGCTTCGACGACACCCGGCTGGCGATGGAGGTGCGCGGGCGGCGCGTCGGTTTCATCTTTCAGGAGCCGATGACCTCGCTGAACCCGGTCATGTCGATCGGCGACCAGCTGACCGAGACGATGACCATTCACGGAACCGCCGACCGGGCCGGCGCCCGCAAGCGGGCCGTCGCCCTGCTGGACCGGGTCGGCCTGAGCGACGCCGAACGGCGGCTGGGGCAGTTTCCGCATCAGTTCTCGGGCGGTCAGCGCCAGCGGGTCATGATCGCCATGGCCCTGATGAACACGCCCGATCTGCTCATCGCCGACGAGCCGACCACGGCGCTGGACGTCACCATCCAGGCCCAGATCATCGACCTCCTGGACGAGTTGCGCCACGAGATGGGGCTGGCGCTGATCCTGATCTCGCACAACCTCGGCCTGGTCTCGCGCATCGCCGACCGGGTATCGGTCATGTACGCGGGCGAGATGGTCGAGGCGGCGCCGGCGCGCGCGCTGTTCGAGACGCCGCGCCATCCCTATACCTGCGGTCTGCTGGCCAGTGCGCCCGAGGCGAACGAGCGGGCGCCCCAGTCCATACTGGGGGCGATGAAGGGCCGGGTGCCCTCGCTCTTCGCCCCGCCCACGGCGTGCACCTTCGAACCGCGCTGTCCCCGGGCCGCGCCGCCCTGCGCCGCCGCACACCCGGCTCTGACCGAGGACGGCGAGCGCGCCTTCCGCTGCCTGTTCCCCGTGCGGCCTGGCGATCCTCCGCCTTTCGCAAGCGGCGAAGCGGCCCCGACGCGCAAGGCGCCGGGAACGGCCTCCCGCCCGGTCCTGACCGTCGCGGGCCTGACCAAGACCTACGCCGGCCGCAGTGGGCCGATCGAGGCGGTTCGGGGCGTGGAATTCTCCCTTCTGCAGGGCGAGACCCTGGCGCTCGTGGGCGAGTCCGGCTGCGGCAAGTCCACCGTCGCGCGGATGCTGGTCGGACTGGAAACGCCGACCAGCGGCCGGATCACGCTGGAGAGTGGAACCCACGACGACCAGCGCGCCCGGGCGCGTCGCATCCAACTGGTGTTCCAGGACCCCTATTCGTCGCTGAACCCGCTGTGGTCGGTGCATGAGCTGGTTCGCCGGCCGCTTGATGTTCACAGTTTGGGCTCGCCGACCGAGCGGGACGCCCGCGTGGACCGCTTGCTCGACCAGATGAGCATGCCCCGGCGGCTGCGGCGCGCGCGCGTGGACGAACTGTCCGGCGGCCAGAGGCAACGGGTGGCGATCGCGCGGGCCCTGGTGATCGAGCCGGACATCCTGGTGTGCGACGAGCCGACCTCGGCGCTGGACGTCTCGGTCCAGGCCCAGATTCTGAACCTGCTGCTCGATTTGCGAAATACGTTCAACATTTCGCTGATCCTGATCTCCCACGACCTTTCCGTGGTGGGGCACATGGCCGACCGGGTCATGGTCATGCACCAGGGCCGCATCATCGAGAGCGGATCGGCGCAGGCGGTGCTGCACAATCCGAGCGAGGCCTATACCCGGGCCCTGGTCGCCGCGACGCCCCGCCTACATCCGGCCTGATCATCGACGGACCCGCCGAACCCGTCCTACAGTCGGTCGGTCGCGGATGACGACCGTCCATTCGCCGTCCCGTGGAGTGATCGCATGGAGCTGAAGTGGCTGGAGGACTTCGTCGAGCTGACACGCACGGGCAGCTTTTCGCGGGCCGCCGAAGAACGCAACATCACCCAGCCGGCCTTCAGCCGACGCATCCGCGCGCTCGAGGGGTGGCTGGGCGCGACCTTGGTCGATCGATCCAGCTATCCGGTGACCCTGACCGACATGGGCCGCCAGTTCCTGCCCTCGGCCGAAGAGATCATCCGCTCGGCCATCGGCGTGCGCGACGATTTCCGATTGTTGAACCGGTCCAGTGGTCCGGCCATTCGCATCGTCACCCTGCACACCCTGGCCCTGACTGTGGTCCCGGACGCGGTGGCGGCGCTGCTGAAACAGGAACCGCGCGCGCGGGTGTCGATCTCCGCGTCGGTGCAGGGCGTGGAAGAACATTTCGACGCCCTGGTCAGCGGGACCGCCGACATCCTGATCACCTACGGGCACCTGGGCATCATCGAGAAGGCGGTCAACGACGGCGCGATGGAATGGCTGACCTTGCGGCAGGAGCAGTTCGTGCTGGTGGCCACCCCCGAACGCGCCGAAGAATGGGGGCCACGCCCCCTCACCCGCGAACGATCCGGCCTGCCCTTCCTGGCCTATTCCAGCTACTCATTCAGCGAAAAACTCGTGATGCCGGTCGCGCGGCGGTTCTCGCGGCAGCTCCGAATCGTCTATGAGGACGGTCTGGCCGAGACTCTCCGAGCCATGGCTCTGCGCGGCGCCGGGATGGCGTGGCTGCCGCACTCGATCATCCGTCAGGATCTGGAGGCCAAGCGGCTAGTCATCCTGGAGGACGACAGCTTGCGGATCGGCTATGAGATCCGCGCCTACAAGGCCCAGCGCAACAAGAACGCCATCGCCGCCGTCATGTGGGATCAGCTCAAGACCCTGTCAGGGGCAGGATAGTTCGGACCGGCTGACAGCGTGGGCACGGAGCGATCCGGCCAACGGTCCGGCCGATGCTGTTGACGATCGCGGGTCGGCGCAGATCGTCAAGCGCCTCAGCCTGGGCGGCGGAGACGAGGTCCAGCTGAACCAATGTCTCGATCAGCACGGCGAAGCGCGCCCTCGGCGCGCCGTCGGCGATCTTGATGGCGATCCCCAGCTGATCACGCGGCAGCCAGGCTGCCAGAAACCCTTCCGCGCCGGTCTTGGCCAGCACCCGCCCCTCCGTCGCCTCGCACAGGCGCTGGACCGGCTGACCACGGCCGGAGATGTGATCGGGATGGCTTCGCATGGCGTCGAGCAGCCGCGCCATCGCGTCGGACCGTCCCGGATGGCTGCTGCGGGCCGAGGCGAACCGCGCCAGGGCGCCGGCCATTTGCCGCAACGAGAAGGTCGGCGCGGGAAGGTTGCAGCCATCGACGCCCAGTTCGTCCGCCTTGACGCCGCAGCCAGCGATCTCGGTAAATATCTCGCGCATTGCGGCCTGGGCCGGGTGATCGGACTGCTCATAGCCGGCCGTGGGAATGCCCTGGTGTCTGCAATAGGTGAGGAGGCCAGAGTGTTTGCCCGAACAGTTGTGAAAGACGCGAGACGCCGGGACGCCTCCCCATACCAGCCTGTCCCTGTCGTCGGACCCACGTGGATAGTCTGGACCGCACGCCAAGGCGTCTGGCTCCAGTTCCAGTCGGGCCAGCCATTCCCGGACCAGCGCCACCTGGAACGGCTCGGCCCGGTGCGAGGCGCACGCCAGGGCAAGGAACTGCGGGGTGAGGCCGAAGGCGTCGGCGGCGCCGCTCTCGACCAGCGGCAGGGCCTGAAACGGCTTCAGCGATGACCGGGGATAGGTGACGAGGTCGGGGTCGCCCGTGACCGCGACCGGCGCGCCGTCGGCGTCAGCCACCACCACAGCGCCGAAATGCAGGCTCTCGACCGCGGACCCGCGCCTGACTTCGGCGATCGGCACATAGCCCATGCCCAGTATCTCCCGTCGCACATTTCCACTTCGCCTGTAGCAGCGCGCACTTCCACCAGCAGCCTTATCTGCTTGCGGTTGCGGCTTCATGCCGACTCTGCATCGCCGCCGAGGGGCGACGGGACTTAAGCTGCCAACTCATCCAGGAACACCGCCATGACGCTCATCGACGACAGACTCGACACCCCGCGGGAAAGCACCTCCCACGACGGCGCTGACTTCGCGACCTTTCGAGCCCGTTTTCCGCTGCTTCGAGACCGTCTCTATGTGAACGTCGGCGCGCGCGGTCTGATTTCCGAGGCGGCCCACGCGGCCGGAGCCCGCGTGCTGGATGGGCATCACCATTTCATCCTGGGCAAACCCGAGCGTGAGGTCATGAGGGCTTCGGCGCGCACGGAGTTCGCTCGCCTGATCGGCGCCGGCGCCGACGAGATCAGCATCACCCAGAACGTCTCCCACGGCGTCAACTGGGTCGCCAACGGCATCGACTGGCGGGCGGGCGACAACATCGTGCTGGGCGGCGAGCTGGAGCATCCGAACAACGTCTTCATCTGGCTGTCGCTGGCCCGCCGTCTTGGCCTCGATGTCCGGTTCGCCCCGCTGCTCGGCGCCGGCGAGATCGACACCGCCGGGCTGACGGCGCTGATCGACGCTCGCACCCGTGCCGTGGCCCTGGCCTCGCCGACCCTGGCGCCCGGCTTTCGCGCCGACCTCGCCGCGATCGGCGCGGCGGCGCGCGCCCATGACGCCCTGCTGATGGTCGATGCGGTCCAGGCCGCCGGCGTGCTGGACCTCGACGTCAAGACGCTGGGGATCGACGCCCTGGCGACCTCGACCAGCAAGGGACTGCTAGGCGTGATGGGGCTGGGTTTCCTCTACGTGTCGCGCGACTGGTCGCCGCGTCTGGAGCCGATGTTCGCCGCGATCGCCAACGTCGATCAGGACGGATCGACCGATGACAGTTTCAACGGGACGCGCTTCGCCTTCCACATCGATGGCCGCCGCTTCGAGGCGGGCAACACCAACTGGTGCGGGTTGGCGGTGGCTCGCGTGGCCCTGACCGAGCTGAACGCCCTCGGAATCAGCCGCATCCAGGCCCACGCGGTCGGGCTGGCCGATCGCCTTCGCGACGGGCTCGACGCCCTGGGATTTCCGGTGCTGCACCCGACCGACCCGGCGGCGCGGAGCCATCTGGTCACGCTCGGCGCGCTGGCGCCGACGGGCGCGGCGTCCCATACGCTGGACGAACCCGCCACCCAACGCTTCGCCGAGGCGTTGAAGGCTCATGAGGTGGGCCATTCGATCCGCCGCGGCGTGCTGCGTTTCGGCTTCCACGCCTACAACAACGAGGACGACGTGGCTCGCCTGCTGGAGATCGCGCGCTCGATCGCCTGAAGCGATCAGCCCTTGAGCAGTCGCGCGGCCGGCCCCGCCATCCGGCTCCCCGAGTGGGCCACGCCCGGCACGGTCTGCAGCGTCCACCCGAACGGAACCCCCAGCCGCTCCGCCTCGCGGCGTCCGGCGGCGAAGAAGGTCTGACCCCGCGCGAACCGGTGCGGACCCTGCGGCATGACCTCGGCGTCGGTGTTGAGCGCCGAATGGGCGGGGTCTATGTCGGCTTCCCCCAGAAGCAGCACCAGCGGCTCGCCTAGATAGGCCGCGATGTCCGCTTCCGTGACCGTGGTTCCGCCCGCGCCGTAGGGAAAGGGCTGCTCGAGCGTCGGCAGGGTGTACCAGCCCGAATTGGCGGAGATCGCCCGCTCGACGCGCGTCGTCGGCATGAACAGCATGAAACGATGGACGAACTGCCCGCCCGCCGAATGGCCGAACAGGCCATAGGTGGTCCGCCGCGACCCGAACCGGGCCGCCGCCGCATCGAACGCCAGATCGACGATGGAGAAACTCCAGCGGTCGCGCGCCCGGGGCGTCCCGTCGGCATCGAACATCCAGCCCAGATTGAATTCCCGCGCGCCCGGAAACGCGCCGCGATCGAACTCCGGCGCCACGATCACCAGACCAAGCGCCTCGGCGTGGGGTATCCAGCCGTCGCGGTAGCCGTCGGCGTTACGCCCCTGGCCGTGCATCACCATCACGACCTGGCTGTCCGGGCCGGTCGAGACCGGCCGGTGATACCAGACGCGCAGGGGCGACCCCGTTTCCAGCAAGGGAACGTCAAGGAGGAAATGGCCGCTGCCTGTCGCCGCTGTGTCGCCCTCCTTGGCGTCCGCCACAACTGCGCAGGCCGCAACCCCGCCCGAAGCGGCGATCAGCCCAAGGGTCGAACGGCGAGTGAAAACGGTCATGATCGGCGTGCTCCGGCTGAATCAGATATGTAAACGGAACAGACCGGGGGGTGGCCTTTCTTCGAAACCGAATCCCGATCCATGCCGTTTTTTCATCGTCGCCGGGTCAACGCGCCCCGGCGACGGCGAGGACCGTGGCCAGAAGGATGGTCCTGAGCCGGGTGTTCGGGGCCTCGGAGACATCGACCCATTCATCGGTCGAGTGGGTACGCCCGCCGTCGAAGGCGCGGGGAAGGGTGAGAGCCGGGATGGCCAGACTCATCGGCACATTGGAATCCGTTGAGCTGGCGGAGAATGTGACTGGCTGGTCGAACGCGGCGTGAGCCGCCTCGGCGTAGCGCACCAGCGATGACGTATGCGGCGTCGATCCGGCGGGCCGATCTCCGATCGGTTTCGCCTCGACCGTGATCCGGCCGTCGCGCGTGGAACGCGCGTCGTTCTCCGCCGTCGCCGCCTCCGAAGCCACGGCCAGCAGCCGCGTCTCCAGCTTGGCCAGTTCGCCGGGATCGGCCGACCGCATATCGACCTCCATCCAGGTTTCGCCCGGAATGGAATTCACCGAGACGCCGCCGCCGACCACGCTGACGCTGTAGGTCGCCTTGGGAGTCTCGGGGACGGGGGTCTCGTAGAAATCCGTTATGGCCCGGCCCAGCGCCGCCGCGGGGTTGACGATGCCGAACGCGCCATAGCTGTGACCGCCGGGTCCGCGGAAGGTGATGCGATAGCGCTTCGAGCCGACACCGACATCGACCAGCCGTCCCGATTGGGCGCCGTCGATGGAGATGAAGGCGTCGATCCGGCCCCGGTACGGCCCTTGCTCGAACAGGTACCGAACGCCGCGAAGGTCGCCGAGCCCTTCCTCGCCGACCGTCCCGACGAACAGGATGTCAGACCCGGTGCGAATGTCCGCGGCGTTCATGGCCCGGGCCAGGGAAAGCAGGCTCGCCAGGCCGGTGCTGTCGTCGCCCACCCCCGGTGCGTAGAGGCGGTCGCCCTCACGGCGCACCGTCAGATCGACGCCCGCGGGAAACACCGTATCGAGATGGGCGGAGACGACGATCAGGTCGTCGCCGTCGCCGTCGCCACGGCGCAGGCCGAGCACATTGCCCGCTGCGTCGATCCCGACCTCGGCGAGGCCGATGTCGCGCATCAGCCCGGCGAAGGCCTCGGCGCGCGCCTGTTCGCCGAAGGGCGGCGCGGGGATCTCGGTCAGAGTCACGATCTCACGGACCCAACGGTCATGATCGGACCCGAGGCTCGCGCTCGCCCGCTGAAACGACGCGCCCCCGATCAGCGCCCGGACATCGGCCACCGGATCCTGGGCGTCCGCCGGCGCGGACTGCGAAAGGACGAGGGCGACGGCGACGGGCGCGAGGAACGGATGAAACGCTGACATCGGATTGCTCCTTGGAAAATGGGGACCGCAAAGACCTGATGGACAACGACCGGTATCGGCCTGAAACATCAATCACCTTCGGACGCTTCAGCTAGGGAGGCGAGCGGCCGGAACGGTATCGGCGCCTCCGCTCCGGCCTGGGTCAACAGCGCGCGCAGGGCGTCCTCGCCCAGCAGTCCCTCCTCGACGATCAGGCGCGACATCGAAACGCCGGTCGCCAGCGAGCGCTTCGCCAGGACCGCCGCGCGGTTGTAGCCGATCAGGGGCGCCGCCAGCGTGGCCACCGCCGTGCTGTCGGTCAGGTTGCGAAGACAGCGCTCGGGAACGGCCTCGATCCCCTGAACACAGCGCCGGTCCAGAGCCCGGGCCGCCCGCGTGAGCAGATCGATCGATTGCAGGACATTCAACACGACGACCGGCTCCATGGCGTTCAGCTGCAGCTGCCCGGCCTCGACCGCCATGGTCACCGCCACGTCGGCGCCGATCACCTGATAGGCCGCCTGGGTGACGACCTCGGGGATCACGGGGTTGATCTTGCCGGGCATGATCGACGAACCCGGCTGCCGCGCCGGCAGGCGGATTTCGCCGATGCCGCCTGCCGGGCCGCTGGACAGCAGTCTCAGGTCGTTCGAGATCTTGGAGAGCTTGACCGCCGTTCGTTTCAGGGCGCCGGAGACGGTGACGAACGCCCCCAGATCCCAGCTGGCTTCCACAAGGTCGGCCGCCCGTATCAGCGGCAGGCCGCTGATCCCGGCCAAGGCCGGAATCACCGCTTCGGCATAAGCGGCCGGCGCATTGACGCCGGTTCCGACCGCCGTGCCGCCGAGGTTGACCTCCAGCAGCAACGTCGTCGCCTCGCGCAGGCGAGCGACATCCTCGGCCAGGGTGACGCCGAAGGCGGTGAATTCGCGCCCCAGGGTCATCGGCACGGCGTCCTGCAGCTGCGTGCGCGCCAGTTTCGGAATTCCGGAGAACGCGCGGCCCTTGGCGAGGAAAGCCTCCGACAGGCTGGACAGGGCGGCTTCCAGGTTCGCCGCCGACTTGATCACCGCGATCCGCGCCGCCGTCGGATAGACGTCATTGGTCGACTGGGACGCGTTGACGTGATCGTTCGGGTGGACGACGCGATACTGTCCCAGCTCCGCGCCGATGAGCTGGGCCGCGCGATTGGCGATCACCTCATTGGCGTTCATATTGGTCGAGGTGCCGGCCCCGCCCTGGAGCATCGCGACCGGAAAGGCGTGGTCGAGTTGTCCGGACATGACTTCCAGACAGGCGGCCTGGATGGGAGCCTCGATCGTTTCGGGGATGATCCCCGACGCCACGTTCGCTCTCAATGCGGCCAGCTTGACCATTCCCAGGGCCGCCACGAGCGCCGGAAAATCGCAGAGCCGCTGGGCGGAGAGATCGAAATTCTCGACCGCCCTGCGGGTTTGGGCGCCGTAGAGCGCGTCAGCCGGTACGGCGACTTCGCCCAGGCTGTCGCATTCCGACCTGCATGGCGCTTCAGACGCGCGAGCAAGTGTCTCACCATCGATCACCATATCAACCGTTCCAACTTTTCCAACCGCTGCCGAAGCCGTCCCGATAGGCTTCTTCGAGGCGGGCGTTCGTCGGACCGTGAAGCCGATCTAGCTTCATCCGAAACCGGCATAAGCAGGGACACCCCTTCCGGATCCGCGACAACGTGGGAGGCCTGTTTCCTCCCCGTACGTCCGGATTCATGTCGTCGATAGCGTCGTCGCCTGTGCCGACCTGCGCAACGCATCCGCGATAGCGTCGACGGAGGCCGGCGCGCGCCCGGCCATCCAGGCCGAAAGCAGTGCAATCTGACCGCCCGCCAGCTGGGCGGCCAGCAGGACTGTGGAAACAGCCGGAGCTTGCACGCGCCCGGCAAGGCGCTGCTCGATCAGATCGGCCAGTGTCCGAAATGCCAAGTTGCGTGTCGGACCCGCCAGCAGGGCGTTGCCCACCCGGCGATTCTGCCAGAAGTGCAGGATCGTCGCCTTGAGGCGCTCATCGTCGTGACGATCGGTGACGATATTGGCCAGAACGCCGAAAGGACCGGCCAAACCGTCCCGCAGCAGGTGGTCCTTGCTGTCATAGTGTTCGTAGAAGGTCGATCGGCCGACCCTGGCGCGGGCGATGATGTCCGAGACCCTCAGCTGCTGGTAGCGGCGCTCGAGGACGAGCTCGACAAAGGCGTTGAACAGCGCACTCCGCGTGCGCTGAGCCGGGCCGCTCGCCACCCCATCGGTCATCACGGCCTCCGTTCCGGACAGTGTCGGAAAGATGTCCGCGAACCGGACATCCGCGTCCCATTGTCCGGAGCACGGCGGCCCGGACGCTGTAGACGATAGCTCGTCGGCGGTCGGCGGCAACCCCCGATCCTCTCCAGCTCCGACCAGAAACCAGAAGGTCCATCCGATGCACGCAAAGACACCCCCCGCGCCGCGCCGGGCTCACGGCCATGCCCACGGCCACATGTGGCTGATCGGCGTTGCAGGCATGGCCGCCGGACTGCTGCTGATGGTCTATGTGCCTTCGATGACGGCGATCTCGCAGTCGCTTCTGCTCCTTGCCGGCTTTCACGTCGTGGGCGGCCTTGTGTTGCTGGCATCCCTGTACGTCGTCGGCCTCAGGGATTTTCTGCGTCATTTGACTGGTGCGGATCGGCGCGCCGCCCGGGCGACAAGGCTCAATTTCGGCTGGGGACCGGGCTGGATGAACGGCCTGGCGATCGCGGCCCTGGCGAGCGCGGCGGCCGCCGTCGCCGCCAATGTCGCCTTTCCCCCGGCCTGGCCCGCCGCTGCGGCCCTGTGGATGGCCTCGGTCGTCTTCATGGCGGGCAACACCATCATGCGCGGAGCCGGGCGGGTGGATCACGTCGTGCTACCCATGGTCGATCTGCTTTCAGGCGAAGAGGATCTGGTCCTGGACGCCGGATGCGGGGCCGGCCGGACGACGATCGCCCTGGGCCGCGCACTGCGATCCGGCCGCGTGGTGGGACTGGACCGCTTCGACGCAAACTACATCGCCGACGGCGGGCGGGCCCTGCTGGATCGAAACCTCGAAATCGCCGGACTGGCGGACCGGGTGACGGTCGAGGTCGGCGACGTCACGTCGATGCCCTTCGACGACGGCCGCTTCGACGCCGCCGTCAGCGCCCACGTCTATGATCACCTTGGAGGGCGGGAATCCGCGGCTCTGGCGGAAACCCTGCGCGTGCTCAAACCCGGCGGCCGGTTCCTCATGATCGTGTGGGTTCCCGGTTGGGCGATGTTCGCTGTCGCCAACGTTTTCTCGCTGTTCCTGACCGGCAAGGCCGACTGGCGCAAGAAAGCCCGGGCCGCCGGTTTCGAGACCCTGGACGAGGGAATGTTCAACAATGCCTGGTTCATCCTGCTGGCGAAATCGAAGGCGATGTGAAAGGGATTCTCCTGCACTCCGGCAGGACCGTTTCGGGGCCAGAGTCACCGGATCGCGGCTGGCGGCAGCCATGCCTGGGACGGGCGGAGAGATCGAAAACTCTCGACCGATCTGTGGGTTGGGCGCCGCGGAGGAACCGTCATTGGCACAGAAAGGCCGCTCCCGACTGGCGATCACGGCAATCTACTGTAGCAGGCGGATGAGCGGCGGCTCGATCCACGGCCAGGCCAGCGCCACGGCGGACATGACGCTGGCGAACCCCATCAGGACGAGCGTCAGGCGGGCGGGACGGCGACCCCGCCGCCAAGTCTGGACCCACACAAGGAACCACGCTCCGATCAGGATCAGCACCGAAACGGGCGTGAGAAAGACCTGCGCCTCTTCCAGCCAGAGGAGCACGCCGCCGAGACCGGCAAGGGCGATCGCGGGGAACACCAGGGGCAGAACGCAACATGCCGCGCAAGCCGCCGCCGCTCCGGCCGAGGCGGTCGCCGCCGTCGCGCTCGCGACGCGTTCGCCGCCGCCGTCGCCCGGCGCCACGCTCACGATGTGATCGTCGATCCTGTCGGTCATGAGTTGGGCTCCCCGCAACCGCAGCTACGGTCGGCGGGACAGGCTTTCGCCCTGGCCGCCCGGCGACGGAAGACATGGAGGGCGACGCCGGCGACGAGCATGCCGCCCGCCAGCAGTCCCGCGCCTCCGAAGGCGCCGATCGCCAGCCCGCCCGCGGTGAGCAGGAAGGGCGCGGCACAGGCCGCGACGCAGACCGCGCCGACGCCCAGGATTGTCATGGATGATTTCATCTCGGCTCCCAAACCCGCCGTTGCAGCGCGGGTTTGCCGGTTGTAGAATATCAAGTAACTTGAGGTTCAAGCGAATTCGACGGAGCGTACGGTGGGGGAGAAATCGGGTCTGACCATCGGCCGGCTCGCCCGACGCGCGAAATGCAGCGTGCCCTCGGTCCGCTACTATGAAGAGATCGGATTGCTTCCGGCGGCGAGGCGGCGGGAAGGCGGCCATCGCGTCTATGACGTCCAGGATGTCCAGCGCGCGGTTTTCATCCGCCGGTGCAGGGAGTTCGGCTTCCCGATCGAACGCATCCGCGACCTGCTCGAAGTATCCGGCGGCGCGCCATGCTCGGCAGCGCGAGACATCGCCCAGGCTCATCTGGACGAGATTCGAAGCAAGTTGCGGGAGCTGGCCGCGCTGGAGGCCTCACTGGCGCGGTTCGTCGGCGATTGCGCCGCCGGCTGTGGCGACAGCGCCGCGCGCGACTGCAGCCTGTTCGACGACCTGGCGACCCACGATTTGACCGGGGCGTCGGCAAATTGAGCACTGACCAGGCGGCGCGGCGTTTCCGAGCGAGCAAATCTCGTTTCTCAAGGCGGCCGCGGAACATCGCCAAGCGTCCCCGCCTTCCTCTATCGGGCAACGGCCTGTTTTCGAGCTACCCAGGTCTAGGTGGCGGTCACCATTTAGCTATTTGAGCCATAGCATAATGGCGGCGAGGGTGACGAAGCCCATGAAGGTGGATGCGAGCTTGTCGTATCGGGTTACGATGCGCCTGAAGTGTTTGATGCGGCTGAGGAACCGTTCGACGCGATTGCGCCCCTTGTAGAGGACGGCGTCGTAGGCATGCAGTCGCTTGCGATTGCGGCGCGGCGGCACGACGGGTCGCCGCCTTGGTCGATGACCTTCCGGTAGAGCCGATGTCGGTCATAGGCCTTGTCGGCGAGGACGTATTCGGCGGCGATACCGTCGATCAGATCGCAGGCCGGGGCGATGTCGTTCTGCTGGCCCGGCTCCAGCACCAGGCGGACGGGCAGGCCGAGCGCATCTACACAGACGTGGATCTTGGTGCCGAAGCCACCGCGAGACCGGCCAAGCGCCTGGGCGTCCTGTCCCCCCCTTTTTTTGGCGCGCCGGCGGCCTGGGCGTGGGCGCGGATGACCGTGGCGTCCAGCATCACCCATTCCAGATCGGCTCGGCCGCCACCGCCTCGAACAGCCGGTTCAGCACGCCCATCTCAATCCAGCGGTAATAACGTCGCTTGGCCGTCTGATAGGGACGGAACCGCTCCCGCAGATCACGCCAGAGACCGCCCGACCGCGCCATCCACAACAGCGCGTCCACGAACCGCCGCCCGTTGCTGCGCGGCCCGCGCCTGCCCTTGCGACCACCCGGCACGAACGGCTCAATCCGCGCCCCCTGATCGTCCCTGAGAACCTCGCCTTCCAACACCGCCTCCAAATAGCAGCGTTGAATCAGAACAAGGCCGTCTGGGGAATCGCTAAAAGGTCACCACGACCTAGCCTTATGCCTCGACAGCGTCGGCCGTTGTGGTGTCGCGTAGCCACTCTAGGAACGGGGAAACGCAACCGTCGAGCCCCCGGAACTTCTATGGCCGATCCAACCGACAAACAGACCTTCTCCGACGAAGATGCGCTGGAGTTTCACCGCCGCCCGACCCCGGGCAAGATCTCCATGGCGCCGACCAAGCCGATGGCGACCCAGCGCGACCTGTCGCTGGCCTATTCGCCGGGCGTGGCCATCCCGGTGCTGGCCATCGCCGCCGATGCGGACAAGGCCTATGACTATACGTCCAAGGGCAATCTGGTCGCCGTGATCTCGAACGGCACGGCCATCCTCGGCCTCGGCAACCTCGGGCACATGGCGTCCAAGCCGGTGATGGAGGGCAAGGCCGTCCTGTTCAAACGCTTCGCCGACGTCGACAGCTTCGACGTCGAGGTCAAGGCCACCGACCCGGACGAGTTCATCACCGTCGTCAAGAACATCGGCGACACCTGGGGCGGCATCAATCTGGAGGACATCAAGTCCCCGGAGTGTTTCGTCATCGAGAGCGAGCTGCAGGACCTGCTCGACATTCCCGTCTTCCATGATGACCAGCACGGCACGGCCATCATCTCGACCGCCGGCCTGATCAATGCCTGCCATATCACCGGCAAGAAGCTGGAGGACATCAAGGTCGTGCTCGCCGGCGCCGGTGCCGCCGGGCTTTCGTCGATCGGCCTGATGAAGGCGGTCGGCGTCCGCGCCGAAAACACCGTCATCGTCGACCGCGACGGCGTGGTCTACAAGGGCCGGCCCAGCGGGATGGACCAGTGGAAGGCCGCCCACGCCACCGACACGCCGCACCGGACCCTCGCCGAGGCCATGGTCGGCGCCGACGTGGTTCTGGGCCTGTCGGCCAAGGGGGCGATCACCAAGGAGATGGTGGCCTCCATGGCCCCCAATCCGATCATCTTCGCCATGGCCAATCCGGACCCGGAGATCACGCCCGAGGACGTGGCCTCCGTTCGCTCCGACGCTATCATGGCCACGGGCCGGTCCGACTACGTCAACCAGGTCAACAACGTCCTCGGCTTCCCCTACATCTTC
>JAUYAG010000024.1 GCA_030693575.1 Brevundimonas sp.
GTCGTCCGCGACAAGGCGGACAACTGCATCATCATCTGCTCCATCGAGAACATCGACCCGATGGGGGTGCACACCGGCGACAGCATCACCGTCGCCCCGGCCCTGACGCTGACCGATCAAGAGTACCAGCGGATGCGCACGGGCTCGATCAACGTCCTGCGCGAGATCGGCGTCGAGACCGGTGGCTCGAACGTCCAGTGGGCGATCAATCCCGCCGACGGCCGCATGGTCGTGATCGAGATGAACCCGCGGGTGTCGCGGTCCTCGGCCCTCGCCTCCAAGGCCACCGGCTTCCCGATCGCCAAGGTCGCGGCCCGTCTGGCCGTCGGCTACACGCTCGATGAGCTGACCAACGACATCACCATGGTCACGCCGGCCTCGTTCGAGCCGAGCATCGACTATGTCGTCACCAAGATCCCGCGCTTCGCCTTCGAGAAATACCCCGGTGCCGAGGCCACCCTGTCGACCTCGATGAAGTCCGTCGGCGAGGTCATGGCCATCGGCCGGACCTTCCAGGAATCCATGCAGAAGGCCCTGCGCGGCCTCGAGACCGGCCTGACCGGCTTCAACGAGATCGAGATCGACGGCGTCGTCGACGTCGAGGACGAGGCCGGCGCCCGCGCCGCCGTCGTGCGGGCGCTGGGGATGCCGACGCCGGACCGCATCCTCGTCATCGCCCAGGCCTTCCGCCACGGCCTGTCGGTCGAGGAGGTCAACGCCGCCTGTTCGTACGAGCCGTGGTTCCTGCGCCAGATCGCCGACATTGTGCGCACCGAAGGCCACATCCGGGTCCAGGGCCTGCCGACCGACGCGACCGACTTCCGCAAGTTGAAGTCCAAGGGCTTCTCCGACGCCCGCCTCGCCCAGCTGACCGGCCAGACCGAAAAGGCCGTCCGCACCGCCCGCCGCGGCCTGAACGTGCGCCCCGTCTTCAAGCGGATCGACACCTGCGCCGCCGAGTTCGCCTCGGCCACCGCCTATATGTATTCGACCTATGAGACCGGCGCCCTGGGCCAGGTCCCGCAGTGCGAATCCAACCCGACGGACAGGAAGAAGGCCATCATCCTCGGCGGCGGGCCCAACCGGATCGGGCAAGGGATCGAGTTCGATTACTGCTGCTGTCACGCGGCCTTCGCCTTCGCCGACATCGGCGTCGAGTCGATCATGGTCAACTGCAACCCCGAGACCGTCTCGACCGACTATGACACCTCCGACCGGCTGTATTTCGAGCCGCAGACGGCCGAGGACGTGCTGGAGCTGATCGAGGTCGAGCGCTCGACCGGCAACCTGATCGGCGTCGTCGTCCAGTTCGGCGGCCAGACCCCGCTGAAGCTGGCCCATGCCCTGCACGAGGACGGCGTGCCGATCCTGGGCACCAGCCTGGACTCCATCGACCTGGCAGAGGATCGCGAGCGGTTCCAGGTCATGCTGCACGACATCGGCCTGATGCAGCCGCCCAACGGCCTGGCCCGCTCGGCCGAGGAAGCCGCGCAGAAGGCGGACGAGGTCGGCTATCCCGTCGTCCTGCGCCCCTCATACGTTCTGGGCGGACGCGGCATGGTCATCGTCCATGACCGCGAACAGCTGGACCGCTACGTCGGCGAGGCCATGCGGGTGTCGGGCGACGACCCCGTCCTGATCGACCACTATCTGAACCGGGCCACCGAGGTGGACGTCGACGCCCTGTGCGACGACGAGACGGTCTTCGTCGCCGGGGTGCTGGAGCATATCGAGGAGGCCGGCGTCCACTCGGGCGACAGCGCCTGTTCCATGCCGCCCTTCTCGCTCTCGGCCGAGATCGTCGCCGAGCTGAAGCGCCAGACCGAGGCCATGGCCAGGGCCCTGAAGGTGCGCGGCCTGATGAACGTCCAGTTCGCCATCGAGGAGCCGCACAGCGCCAACCCGCGCATCTTCGTGCTGGAAGTGAACCCGCGCGCATCCCGCACGGCACCCTTCGTGGCCAAGACCATCGGGCAGCCGATCGCGTCGATCGCCGCCAAGGTCATGGCCGGGGTGCCGCTGAAATCCTTCGGCCTGAAGGACGTCCCCTACGACCATATCGCGGTCAAGGAAGCCGTCTTCCCCTTCGCCCGCTTCGCCGGGGTCGACACCATCCTGGGCCCCGAGATGCGCTCCACCGGCGAGGTCATGGGTCTGGACTGGAAGCGTGAGGGCGAGGCCGACATGGCCCCCGCCTTCGCCCGCGCCTTCGCCAAGAGCCAGATCGGCGGCGGCACCACCCTGCCCGTCAAGGGCTGCGCCTTCGTCAGCGTCAAGGACGGCGACAAGCCCTTCATCGTCGAGGCGGTGAAGACCCTGCTGGCCGAGGGCTTCTCGATCATCGCGACCGGCGGAACCCATACCTGGCTGACCGAACAGGGCCTGCCCGTCGGCCATGTGAAGAAGGTCCTCGAGGGCCGCCCGAACATCGTCGACGCGATGAAGAATGGCGAGGTCCAGCTGGTCTTCAACACCACCGAGGGCAAGCAGGCGCTGCTGGACAGCTTCAGCCTGCGCCGCACCGCCCTGATGATGAAGATGCCCTATTACACGACGACCGCGGGGGCCCTTGCGGCCGCCCAGGCCATCGGGGCGATCAAGGCCGGCGAGTTGGACGTGAGACCGATACAGGATTACGCGCACTGAGCGGCGGGATCGACCTGTCCGTCATCGACCGGGCGCTGATCCTTCTCGCCCTCGCGGAACTGACGGCCTGCGGCCTGTTCTGGTTCGACAAGGCCCAGGCGCGTGACCACGGCTGGCGGGTGCGGGAGACCACGCTGTTGCTGGCCGCCCTGTTCGGCGGCGTGGGCGCGTGGATGGGACAGCACCTGCTGCGCCACAAGACCCGCAAGGAGCCGTTCAGGACTCAGCTCGGCGTGGTGATCGTCGTCCACCTGGTCGGGGTAGCGACGCTGTTCTGGCTGCTGCTCCGCTAGATCCCCGACGCCGCCTCCGGGTCCGCCGCCGCGTCCCTCCCTTCGACGATCCGCGCGGCCGCCAGATCAGCCGTGACGTTGCCGATGGTGCGGAAGATGTCGGGCACCACCTCCACCGCCAGCAGCAGGGGCAGGACTTCCAGCGGCAGGCCCATGACGATCGCGATGGGGGCGATGGAGGCGAAGAAGGACACCTGCCCGGGCAGGCCGACGGTGCCGACGCTGATGGCCAGGGCGGTCACCCCGCCGGCGACCAGCACGCCGGGCGTCAGGGTGATGCCGTACAGGTGGGCGACGTAGATGCAGACGGCCAGATTGGCGACCGTCGAGGTGATGCGGAACACCGCCACCGCCAGCGGCAGGACCAGACCCGCCGTCGCCGGGGACACGCCCAGCTTGTCGATCGCCCGCTCGACCATCACCGGCAGACAGGCCAGCGAGGACTGGGTCGAGAATGCCACCACCTGGGCCGGGGCCACGGCGCGGACGAACCGGCCCAGGCCGACGCGGCCGAAGACTACGGCGACCACATAGGTCAGCAGGATCAGACCGATGAGTGAGAGCGACACGAGGGCGATGTAGTGGCCCAGCACGCCGGCGGCGCCCAGTCCGGCGTTCAGACCCACGCCCAGAGACAGGGCGAAGACGCCGATCGGGGCGGCGCGCAGGACCCAGTGGACGATGACGATCATGGTCTCGGCCACGGCCTCGAAGAAGACGGTCAGGGGCTGGCGCAGGCGCGCACTCAGCCGGGTCGTGGCGAAGCCGAAGACGATGGCGAAGACGACGATGCCGAGGATGGCGTCATCCGCCGCCGCGCGGATCGGATTGGACGGGGCCAGGCTGGTCAGGAAGGCCGCGAGGCCGCCGCCGCCCCCGACGTTCTCACGCACGACCGCATCGCCGGGTGCCCCGGCCAGCAGCAGGCGCGCGCCCTCGGGATCGATCGGCCACAGGGCGTGCAGGCCTTGCGACGCCGCGATGCCGTAGACGGTCGCCCCGACCAGCAGCAGGGCGAAAACCACGACGGCCTTCAGCGCCAGCCGCCCGGTCGCCGCCGCGTCCGCTATGGAAGCGATGCCGGTGACCAGCAGGGCGAAGACCAGCGGAATGATCGTCATGCGCAGGGCGTTGAGCCACAGCTGGCCCAGCCCCTCGACCAGGGCGATGGTGCCGGTCCCACCGGGAATGCCGTACGTCTGCGCCGCCGCGCCGGCCGCCAGACCGGCGGCCAGGGCCAGCAGCACGCGCAGGCTGAGCGAGGAGAACAGGGCGGCGGTGCGGGACTGGGTCATGCGGGGAGGCTAGGCAGAGCAGGACCGTTTGGCCATCCATCGCGTGCGGCGGCGTGAACGATCCTTAACTCGACCCCGCGGCCGTCGCCTTGCAAGCTGGGCCCCGAGTGGTCGCGGGAGGGGCGGATGCAGAAGATGCGCGCGGGTCGGGGGTTAACCGGTGCGGGGTTTTACGGCCTGGTCTTCGTCGCCGGCTTCATCACCTTCGCCCTGCATGAGGGCGGGCACTGGCTGGCGGCGAACCTGCTGGGCCACGAGCCCTTCTTCTCCCTGAACAGCGCCGGGACGCGGTCGGTCGTCACCCCGGCCCACCATGCGATCATCTCGGCCGCCGGCCCCGCCGTGACGATGGTTCAGGCCCTGATCGCCCTGGCGCTGGTGCAGATGCGGGCGAGCCCGGCGGCCTGGGTCTTCCTGTTCTGGGCCGCCTTCATGCGGTTCATGGCCACGGTCATCAGCCTGTTCAATCCGAACGACGAAGCGCGGATCAGCGAATGGCTGGGCTGGGGGCTGTGGACCCTGCCCGTGATCGTGACGGGCGCGCTGTTCGTGCTGCTGGCCGTCGGAAGCCGGCGTCTGCGGGTGTCGTGGAAGACCCTGGCCCTGACCTGGGTCGTCGCCTCGGTCGCCGTCTCGGCCGTGGTCGGCCTGGACATGATCATCCCGCGCTGAGGCGGGCGGCGATCTCGTCGGCGGCGGCTGAGAGCGCTGCGTCATCAAGGGCGTCGAGCCGCACGGCCGCGGCGGCCTCCCCCGCGCGCCCTGCGCGGCGGTAGGCCGGATCGTAGTGGGCGACGATCAACGCCTCGGCCAGGGCCGCGAACTCTCCCGCCGCCCCCATGGCGCGCCAGCCCGCGATGGTCTCCTTGCTGTGATGGCGCGGGAGCCGGCTCAGGGCGAGGTCGAGCGCCGCCGGGTCAGCCGCGAAACCGGCATAGTCCCGCACCGTCCGCGCCGCGCGCACCCCCACCGGCGAGTCGATCCCGATCACCGGCGCGGCGGCCATGGCCGCCCACAGCGCCGGCGGGACCACCCGCGCCCCGATCCGGCTGCTCTCGGCCTCAAGCACAACGGGTCGGGCGGGATCGAGCCGCGACAGGGCGTCATGCAGCCGGCTCTCGAAGGCCTTCTGCGACGGCTGGCCGCCCGGCATGGCCCCGAACAGCGAGCCGCGGTGCGCCGCCAGCGCCTCGAGGTCCACGGTCTGCACCCCGCGCGCCGCCAGCGCCGTCAGCAGCGCCGTCTTGCCCGACCCGGTCGGTCCGTCCAGCAGGGTCAGCCGGTGCGGCAAGGGCATGTCGTAGAGGCCCGCCGACACCTGCCGCCGCCAGGTCTGGTAGCCGCCGTCCAGCACGGTCACCGGCCAGCCGATCTGGTCCATCACCGTGACCATGGCCCCCGAGCGCTGGCCGCCGCGCCAGCAATGGACCAGCGGTTTGAAAGAGCCGTCGCGATCGGCCAGCGCCTCTTCCAGATGCGCCGCGATATTGCGCGCCACCATGACCGCGCCGGTGCGACGCGCGAGGAATTTGGAGCCCTGCACATATTCGGTCCCGACCGCCGCACGCTGGGCGTCGTCCAGCACCGGCAGGTTGATGGCGCCGGGGATGTGGTCGAGGGCGAACTCGCCCGGACTGCGCACGTCGATGATGGCGTCGAAGCCGTCGCGGGCGGCGGGCGACAGATCGACGGTGCGGCGGATCATGCCCGGATCACCCGACCACGCGCACCCGCGGCGGGCCCTCGACCACCCGACCGACGACGGCTGTCCGGCCGAAGCCCTCGGCCTGGGCCAGTGCGAGAATCCCGTCCGCCTTATCAGGCACCACGGCGATCAACAGCCCGCCCGAGGTCTGGGGATCGGTCAGCAGATCGCGCCGCCAGTCCTCCAGTCCCGCCGGCAGGTCGACGCCTTCGCCATAGCTGGCCCAGTTGCGGCCCGAGGCCCCCGTGCGCACGCCGCCGACGGCCAGGGCCTCGACCCCTTCCAGCAGCGGCGGCGGGCCGGTCAGCTCGACCGTCAGCCCCGCCCCTCGCGCCATCTCCAGCGCATGGCCCAGCAGGCCGAAGCCGGTGACGTCGGTGACGGCATGGACGCCCGCCCTGCCCGCCAGCTTCGCCCCGACCGTGTTCAGCTTCGTGGTCGACGCAATCAGGGCGGCATAGCCCGCGGCCTCAAGCCGCTCTTGCTTGAACGCCGCACTCAGGACGCCGACACCCAGCGCCTTGGTCAGGATCAGCACGTCGCCGACCTGTGCCCCGCGATTGGTCAGCACCTGATCGGGGTGGACCAGACCCAGGGCGACCAAGCCGTAGATCGGCTCGACGCTGTCGATGGAATGACCGCCCGCGACCGGGATGCCCGCCGCCGCGCAGACGGAAGCGCCACCCTGCAGGATGCGCCCGATGGTGTCGGTCGACAGGACGCTCACCGGCATGCCGACCAGCGCCAGGGCGAAGATGGGCGTCGCGCCCATGGCGTAGACATCGGACAGGGCGTTGGTCGCGGCGATGCGGCCGAAGTCGAACGGATCGTCGACCACCGGCATGAAGAAGTCCGTCGTCGCCACCAGCGCCTGACTGTCGTTCAGCCGCCAGACCGCCGCATCGTCGCTGGTCTCGGTCCCGACCATCAGATCGGCGAAAGGCCCCGCCAGCGGCATGCCTTTCAGGATGTCCCGCAACACCGCCGGGGCCAGCTTGCAGCCACAGCCGCCGCCGTGGGCGAGAGAGGTCAGACGGGGTTCAATCGTGGTCATGGCATGGCTTAGGGCCAAACCGCCGCCGAACTCAACAGCCGGGGCGCTCGCATTGGCCGTTGCCAGCCCGCCCTCGCCGGACCAAGGTTCGCCCTTCAAAACCGGGGGCGGAACGATGCGACTTCTTCTTGCGACGACGGCGGTGCTGGCGCTGTTCACGGCCGGGGCGGTGCAGGCCCAGACCGGCTCGACCGATGTCGAGCTGCGCCAGGCCATCGCGCGGGACTATGACGCCAACCTCGGCGCCCTGTTCGACGACTTCCACCGCAACCCCGAACTGTCGGGTCTCGAAGTCCGCACCGCCGGCATCATGGCAGCCCAGCTGACGGCTCTGGGTTATGACGTCACCACCGGTGTGGGCGGGACGGGCGTGGTCGCCGTGCTGCGCAACGGCGACGGCCCCACGGTGATGATCCGCGCCGACATGGACGGCCTGCCGCTGGCGGAAGCCTCGGGCCTGGCCAACGCTTCGACCGTGCGTCAGGTGGACGCCGACGGCGCCGAAAAGCCCGTCATGCACGCCTGCGGCCATGACGTGCACATCACCGCCCTGATCGGGACGGCGCGGCAGATGATGGCGCGGCGGCAGGACTGGTCCGGCACCCTGGTGCTGATCGCCCAGCCGGCCGAGGAGCGCATTTTCGGCGCCCGCGCCATGGTCCAGGACGGCCTCTACACCCGCTTTCCCAAGCCCGACATCGCCCTGGCCTTCCACGTCTCGGCCGATCTGGCGACCGGGCTGATCGACCTGCCGCTGGGCATCACCTCGTCCAGCTCCGACAGCGTCGACATCGCCGTCCACGGCGTCGGCACCCACGGTGCCTATCCGCACCTCGGCGTCGACCCGATCGTGGTCGCCTCGGCCATCGTGATGAACCTGCAGACCCTTCCGAGCCGCAGCATCAATCCGCTGGAAGGGGCGATCGTCACCGTCGGGTCCTTCCACGGCGGCATCAAGCACAACCTCCTCTCCGACCGCGTCGACCTGCAGCTGACGGTCCGCGCCGACAATCCCGAGACCCGCCTGGCCCTGCTCGACGGCATCGACCGGGTGGTGCGCGGCACCGCCCTGGCGCTGGGCGTGGCCGAGGACCGTCTGCCCACCGTGGTCCGCTCGCCGACCGAGACCACGCCCCCGACCATCAATGACGCCGCCACCGCCGCGCGCGTCCGCGCCGCCATCGGCGCGGCCATGGGCACCGAACGTCTGGTGGACACGCCCCGCACCGGCATGGGCGCCGAGGATTTCGCCTGGTTCGTCACCCCCGATACCGGGGTGAAGGGCGTCTATTTCAGCGTCGGCGGCACGCCCGCCGCGGACGTCGCCACCGCCCCCGGCCACCACTCCCCCCTGTTCCGCATCGACCCCCAGCCCTCGGTCGTGACCGGGGTCGAGGCCATGGTGGTGGCGGCGCAGGCGCTGATGCCGAAGGGGTGAGTCGCGGCTGAACCGTTCGGGGCCTTGTCCGTTTCAGGTCTGAACCGGAGACCGCCATGCCCCTTCCCAAACTCGCGACCCTGATCGGCGGCCTGCTGCTCAGTAAGGGCGGACGGCGCGTGGCCGGACGGCACGCCGGCAAGCTGGCCCTCGCCGCCCTGGCCTTCCAGCTTTGGGAGCAACGACAGGCCGGCAAGCGATCGGGGACGGCCTCCGCCGAGCGCCCCGTCCATCCCCGCCGACGCTGGAGCGGCCGTCGCGTCTGAATCTGCTGGACCGACGCCGCGTCAACCGCGCTAACTGGGCGGGCCAAGCGGAGCCGCGCCATGATCACCGTCCACCACCTCAACGATTCCCGTTCGCAGCGGGTCCTCTGGCTGCTGGAGGAAATGGGTCTGCCCTATGAGGTGAAGCGGTATCAGCGCGACGCGAAGACCATGCTCGCGCCGCCTGCCCTGACGGCCATCCACCCGCTCGGCAAGTCGCCGGTGCTGGATGAAGGCGACGCCCGGATGGCCGAGACCGGTGCCATCGTCGAATATCTGCTGGAGACCCATCCGGGGTCCAACCTGCGGCCGGCGGCGGGAACCGAAGCCGCGCGCCGCTGCACCTACTGGCTGCACTATGCCGAGGGGTCGGCCATGACGCCCCTGCTGTTGAAGCTGATCTTCACCGCCATCCCGGGCCGCGTGCCCTTCCTCGCGCGCGGCGTGGCCAAGGGCATCAGCAAGGCGATGAACGCGAATATGATCGACCCGCAGCTGAAGGCGCATACCGCCTACTGGGAGGCCGAACTGACGAAGTCCGAATGGTTCGCCGGCGACGCCTTCTCGGCCGCCGACATCATGATGAGCTTCCCGGTCGAGGCCGCCGGCAGCCGGGTCCCCTATGGCCCTGACAAGCCGAAGCTGAAGGCCTTCCTGCAGAAGATTCATGCCCGGCCGGCCTATCAGCGGGCGCTTGAGCGGGGCGGACCCTACAGCTACGCCTGACGCAAGGGACAAGGCTGGCGCCGGCGCCACAGTCGCCGGGAACCGGACCGTCGAACCGTTCGCGGCGCAACCCGCCCGCGAAACGGACGTTAACGGTCCCATGCGCCCCAGAACCATCCAGGTCATCGCCGCCCTCGTCGCCGCAGTCGCGTTCATTCTCGCGTTCATCGCCGCGGGGGTCGTGCTCGTGTCCAGCCTGTTCATGCTGGTCGGCCTTCTGGCCGTCGGCTGGCTGGCCCTGAGCCTGGTCGGCCGGGTCAAGCTCTGGGGCGAAATCCAGCGAATCCGCGAGCGACGGCGCAAGACGGTCGCATAACGGCAATCTGTCTGAAACGCCTTTGCCCTTGAATCCTGGGCCTCGGCGCCCTAGTCTCTTTGGCCGGTCGCAAGCGCCCAGCGACCTCTGGCGTGTCACCAAATCTTCAGTCGGGCGAAGCAAGAAACTCACGACATATGGAAAAAGTGCCGATGACGGCCGAGGGCTACCGTGTCCTCGACGATCAGCTGAAGCAATTGAAGTCCGTGGAGCGGCCGAGCGTGATCTCGGCCATCTCGGAAGCGCGCGAGCATGGCGATCTGTCTGAAAACGCAGAGTATCATGCCGCCAAGGAGCGTCAGGGCTGGATCGAAGGCCAGATCGCCGACATCGAGGACAAGATCAGCCGCGCCCAGGTGATCGACGTGTCCAAGCTGAACGGCAACCAGGTCATGTTCGGCGCCACGGTCACCGTGGTCGACGAGGACACCGAGGAAGAGGCCCGCTACCAGATCGTCGGCGAACACGAAGCCGATGTGAAGGCAGGCAAGATCTCCGTGGCTTCGCCCATCGCCCGGGCGATGATCTCGAAGGAGATCGGCGACGTGGTCGAGGTCAACACGCCCGGCGGCGTGAAGGCCTATGAGATCCTCAAGGTCGAGTGGAAATAGGGTCCGACCAGACCCCGCTTTCGATCCAGGTCGTCTCTGACGGCCGGACCGGCATGGAAAATCAGGCGCTGGGTCTGGCGGAAGCCATCCAGCGCCTTTTTTCGTCGCGCATCGTCGTCAAACGCGTCCGCTGGCGCAAAGCCTTCGACAAACTGCCCTCGGCCCTGAAGGCGCCGTGGATGCTGGACCCGTCGTCCGATGCCGTCGAACCCGCCCCCGGCGAGACCTGGCCTGATCTGTGGATCGCGACCGGCCGCGCCACCCTGCCGCTGTCGGCGCGGGTCCGCGCAAGATCGGGCGGCAAGACCTTCGTGGTCCAGACCCAGGACCCCCGTTGGCGCAACGACGTCTATGACCTGATTGTCGCGCCTGCCCACGACGGCGTCGCCGGTCCCAACGTCCTGTCGATAACGGGTTCGCCGCATCGGGTGACAGCGGACAGGCTGGCCGAGGGCGCTGCCGCCTTCGCCGACACGCTGCAGGCCCTTCCTCGCCCCCGCGTCGCAGTGTTGATCGGCGGACGGTCGCGCGCGTTCGACCTGCCGGAGGCGCACGCCGCCGGGTTGGCTGACCGGATTGCGGATGCCGTGGAAGCCGTCGGCGGCTCGCTGATGCTGACCTTCTCGCGCCGCACGCCGGAAGCGGCGAAGGCGGCCATGACCGCGCGACTGCCCCCCCTGCCCGGCCTGATCTGGAACGGCGAGGGCGCCAACCCCTATTTCGCCTTCCTGAAGTTCGCCGACCACATCCTGGTCACCGAGGACAGCGCCAACATGGCGGCCGAGGCCGCCTCGACCGGTGCCCCCGTCCACATCCTGCCGATGATCCCGCTGAAGCCGGCCGACAAATTCGCCCGCCTGCATGCCGACCTGCGCGAACGCGGCGCGGCGCGGCCGTTCGACGGGTCGCTGAACGTCTGGAGCTATGCGCCGCTGACCGAAACGGACCGGGCCGCGCGAGTGATTCTGGACCGGATGACCAGGGGCTAGTCGCCACCCCCGCCGCCGCCGCCATCTCCGCCACCTGACCCGCTGTCGGAGCCGTTATCCCCACCCCCGTCCGGGCTCTTGTCCCGCCCGCCGCCGTCGGAGGTGTAGGTCGTCCCGCCGTCCGAACCGGAACCATCGCCTTTCTTGCGGCTCCGGCTCGCATCCATCCCCGCCCCGATGGCCACGCCGATGGCTATGCCGCCGCCGATGCCGAGCGCGAGATTGTCCATGGCGAGCCCCAGCGCCACGCCGATCGCCGTGCCGAGGGCGACGCCCATGCCCATCCAGGTTGCCTGCGCCATTCGATCCTCCCCAGTTTCCCTGCAGCCTAACATCGCGCGAAGGGGAATCACCGCCTAAATAGACCCCATGAGCACTCCCAGAACCGTTCGCGTCGCCATCATCGGCTCCGGCCCCGCCGGCTGGACCGCCGCCATCTATGCGGCGCGCGCCCTGCTGAACCCCGTCGTCATCGCCGGCCTGCAGCCCGGCGGCCAGCTGACCATCACCACCGATGTCGAGAACTATCCCGGCTTCGCCGATGTCATCCAGGGCCCCTGGCTGATGGAGCAGATGCGCGCCCAGGCCGAGCATGTCGGGACCGAGATCATCGAGGACATCGTGGTCAAGGCCGACCTGTCGCAGCGGCCGTTCCGGCTGACGCTCGACTCCGGGACCGAGCTGTTCGCCGAGACGGTGATCATCTCGACCGGCGCACAGGCCAAATGGCTGGGGATCGAGAGCGAGGCCAAATACCAGGGCTTCGGCGTCTCGGCCTGCGCCACCTGCGACGGCTTCTTCTATCGCGGCAAGGAGGTCATCGTCGTCGGCGGGGGCAATACCGCGGTCGAGGAGGCGCTGTTCCTGACCAATTTCGCCTCGAAGG
>JAUYAG010000025.1 GCA_030693575.1 Brevundimonas sp.
ACTTCGAGCGGATCGCGCAGGATGATCGCCATCTGGAGGTCCGACGCCTGGTCGCCGGCCCGACCGCCGCGCGCATCTTCCCCGCCTGGGCCATGCGCCACGACCCCGCCCGCTCCTGGATGTGGACCCCGACCCAGGTCGCGACGGCGCGCCCGAGCGGGGCGACACCCGACGAGGTCATGGTCGTGTTCCAGCGGATCGCGGCCGAAGCGGAGGGCTGAGCGGCCCTACTCCGGCGCCCCCGCCGCCGGCAGGGCGGCCAGGCTCGGCCGCTCGCTGCGCCTGCCGGCGGCGACGGCCTCGACCCGCCGCATGACCCGCAGTACATTCTCCCCCGCCAGCTTGCGGATGTCGGCCTCGCTCCAGCCGTTGGCCATCAGCGCCGCCAGCAGCCGGGGATAGGCGTCCACCCCCTCCAGCCCGACCGGCAGGGAGTCGACGCCGTCATAGTCGCCGCCGATGCCGACATGGTCGATCCCGGCCACGTCCCTGACATGCTGGATATGGGCCACCACGTCGGCGATGGTCGCCACCGGTTCCGGATGCGCCGCCGTCCAGGCTGCCAGCCCGGCCGTCACCGCCGCCGGAGCGCCGGGGTTCAGCGACTTGAGCCGCGCGTCCTCCGCCGATCGGGCGCTGTTCCAGGTCCGCACCGTCTCCGAGACGAAGCCCGGCACGAAGGTCACCATCACCACCCCGCCGTCCTCAGCCATCAGCCGCAGCACGCTGTCCGGCACATTGCGCGCATGGCCCGTCACGGCCCGCGCAGAGGAATGGGAGAAGATCACCGGCGCATCCGAGACCCGCATGGCGTCCAGCATGGTCTCTTCCGAGACGTGGCTCAGATCGACCATCATCCCCAGCCGGTTCATCTCGCGCACCACATCCTCGCCGAACGGCGACAGCCCGCCCCATTTCGGCGCGTCGGTGGCGCTGTCGGCCCAGGTGGTCGTCTTCGAGTGGGTCAGGGTGATGTAGCGGGCACCGGAATCGTAGAACTCGCGCAGCAGGCCCAGGGAATCGTCGATCGAATAGCCGCCCTCCATGCCGATCAGGCTGGCGATCCGGCCACGGCGGTGGATGCGCTGGATGTCGTCGGCGGTCGTGGCCAGTTCGAACACCTCGGGGTGGGCGGCGACCAGCCGCTTGACCGTGTCGATCTGTTCGAAGGTCGCCACGGCCGCATCGGGCGGCGTCATCGAGGCGGGCACATAGACCGACCAGAACTGGCCGCCCATGCCGCCGGCGCGCAGGCGGGGAATGTCGGTGTGGAGCTCCGTCGAGGCGTCGAGATTGGCGGTCAGGTCCACCGCATGGGGATCGTTGCCGTGGTTCTGGCGCAGCGCCCAGGGCAGGTCGTTGTGCCCGTCGATCAGCGGCGTCCGCTCCAGAATCCGTCGCGCCCGGGCTTCGCCCGCGGCCTCCGGAGTCTGGGCCAGAACCGGACCAGCCATGAACACGGCGGCGACGGTGGTCAGAAGGATGGTGCGGATCATGGCGGACTCCCGGAAAGAACGAGGGCGGACAGTGGCAGAGGATGCAGGCTTGGCAAGAGCGGCGCCCTCTCCCCCTGCGGGAGAGGGAAACCGCGCACGACGGCGAAGCCGTCGTCCTTGCGCGGTTGGGTGAGGGGTCGCGCGGATCGAGCGGTGCGACCCCTCATCCGACCTCGCTGCGCTCGGCCACCTTCTCCCGCAAGGGGAGAAGGGCTAGGAAGCGCCGCATGAACTCCTCCGCCGATCTCTCGCTGGACGACCAGAAGTCAGAAGCCCGCGCCTGGTTCGAGACCCTGCGCGACCGCATCCACGCCGGTTTCGAGGCGCTGGAGGACGCGGCGCCCGCCGACCTCTTCCCCGGCGAGCCCGGCCGCTTCGTCCGGACGCCGTGGGAACGGCCCGAGGGCGGCGGCGGCGTCATGGGGATGATGCACGGCCGGCTGTTCGAAAAGGTCGGGGTCCACGTCTCGACCGTCCATGGGACCTTCCCGGCTGACTATGCGAAGTCGGTGCCCGGCGCCGCCGAGGACCCGCGCTTCTTCGCCACCGGCATCAGCCTGATCGCCCACCCGGTCAGCCCGCGTGTGCCGGCGGTGCATATGAACACCCGCTTCATCGCCACGACGAAAAGCTGGTTCGGCGGCGGCGGCGATCTGACGCCGGTGCTCGACGTCGACCGGCGCCAGGACCACCCCGACACCCTCGCCTTCCACGCCGCCATGAAGGCCGCCTGCGACGCCCACGACCCCGCCTGGCATGCGAAATTCAAGGCGTGGTGCGACGAGTATTTCTTCCTGCCCCACCGCAACGAACCGCGCGGCACGGGCGGCATCTTCTACGACCACCACGACAGCGGTGACTGGACCCGCGACTTTGCCTTCACCCGCGATGTCGGCGTGAATTTCCTCGACGCCTATTCGGCCATCGTGCGCGGGAGGATGGGTGAGCCGTGGACGGCGGAAGAACGCGAGGAGCAGCTGGTCCGGCGCGGCCGCTATGTCGAGTTCAACCTGCTCTACGACCGCGGCACCATGTTCGGGCTCAAGACCGGGGGCAACGTCGAGTCGATCCTCAGTTCGATGCCGCCCATGGTGAAATGGCCTTGAAAGCCTATCTGGACATCGATCCGGTCATCGACGCCTGGTGTGCGAAGCACCGCCTCAAGTTGTTCGATGCGTTCGGCGGCGAGCCTCGTCGCTTTGTCTACACAAGCGGCACCGTGGACTGCTTCCAGATATCGATCGAGCCGCCGGAAATGTACGGGGCGGAACGGGCGGTCCAGGTAAATCTCTGGGCTATCGAAACCGAGGATGATGCCGAAATCCACCATGGATGGCTGGTTCCCATCCGCAGCTTGGGCTCCACCCTTGAGGTCGCACTCGCGACGGCAGAAATGCTCAAGAAGCGACCGCTGGTGCCCCGGTCGTAGCGTCGTGGCCGATGAACGCCTTGATCCACCCCCCGACCACGCCACGATCGTCCGCCGCCTTCAGACTGTCCACCGCCCGGGCCACCAGCGCCGGATCGATCCGGTCGTGCCGACCCGCCGTCAGTTCGGTCGCGAAGGTCGGGGTGAACTCGGGATGCGGCTGCATCGAGACTGCGTCCTCGCCCCAGGCCAGTCCGGCGAACGGCGTGAAGTCGCTGCGCAGGATGACGCGGGCGTCGGCGGGCGGCTCGACCACCTGATCCTGATGCGAGGCCGGAATGGCGACGGTCGCGGCCGCCGGTGTCATCCACGGCTCGGGCGAGGCGACCTGATAGCGGTGCAGGCCCACGCCCCAGCCCTTGTCGGACTTCTCGACCCGCCCGCCCAGGGCCTGGGCCATGGCCTGATGGCCGAAACAGACGCCGACCAGCCTGGTCCGCCCCTTGGCGGCCCGGATCCAGTCCAGCAGGTCAGCAATCCACCTGTCGGTCTCATAGACCCCCGCCGAAGACCCCGTGATGATCGCCGCGTCGAAGGCCGCCGGGTCCGGCAAATCTCCCGCCTGGACGTTGAAGGTCTCGAAGTCGAAACCCTCGCCGAGCAGGTCCCGGAACATCGCCGGATAGTCGCCGTGCGCCGCCTTCAGGGCGGGCGGCGGGGCACCGGTCTCGAGAATTGCGATGCGGGTCATTCGGGGCTCCTCGACACAAAAGATATGGGCGATCGCGCAAGACGGCGGAAGAGCGGTCGGCTATGGGCGCGCCATGACCGAACCTGCGCCCGTCGTCCTGATCAATGTCTACCGCTGCGAGCCGGAGCGGATGGATACGTTGATGGAGCTCATCGGCGTCATGGTCCGGGCCCAGCGCGACGCCGACGGCTTCATCTCGGCGACCCTGCACCGCGGCCTGAACGGCAAGGTGGCGGCGGTGCACGCCGTCTGGCGCTCGGCCGCCGACTGGAAGGCCATGGCCCGAAGCGCCGCCGTCAATGCCGCCATGGAGCCCATCATGGGTATCGCGACCTTCGAACCCCACCTCTATGAGGCGGGCGAGGTCATCGAATAGCGGTCAACCCGTCATCCACACCTCTGACCGGGCCGTCGCGCCGCCCAGCGTCGAGGCGACCCAGCCGCAGACCTCGTTCGCCGCCGCCTCGGCGCCCGGCGGTGGGTTCAGGACCACGACCGCGCAGCCGTTCATCTTCATCGGATCCGTCAGCGGCTTCAGGCGGGCCTCGGCCACCAGCATCCGCTTGATCCCCGCCTGATCCAGCCGGCGCAGGAAGCCGTCGAAGGTCTCCATGTCCTTGAGGGGGGTCCAGATCGCCACCGTCGCCCGTGGATCGGATCGCGCGATGGCGGCGGCCGTGTCGGCCGCGCGGTTGTAGTCGTCGGGCTGTTCGAACGGCGGATCGATCAGGACAAAGGCGCCGGTCGCCTCCGCCGCCCAGGTCCGCGCCTGGTCATAGCCGTCGCCGCCCTGGGCCATGGCCTGCGGAAACGCCTCCAGCGCCTCTGTCAGAAGGTCCAGCACCGGCGGATTCAGCTCGAAGCCGACGTAGCGGTCCTCCCCGCCCAGTCGCCCGGCGATCAGCAGGGGCGAGCCCGGATAGAGGGTTACGCCACCATCAGGATTGAGCCGCGCCACCTCGGCCGCCAGCGCCTCGATCAACGGCGGCCGGTCGGCGGCGGCCATCAGCCGGGCGATCCCGGCCTTGGCCTCCTTCGAGCGCGCGGCGTCGCCGGTCAGGTCGTACAGGCCGGCTCCGGCGTGGGTGTCGATCACGCTGACCGGCCCCTGCACCTGCCGCCGTTCCAGCAGCCAGAGCAGCAGGGCGTGTTTGACGATGTCGGCGAAATTTCCGGCGTGGAAGCTGTGGCGATAGTTCATCGCCCTGCCCTCTCGCGACCCGGGGCGCGGGTCAAGGGGAACCGGTGCTCCTCGCGCGGCGTTGGCGCTGCGCAAATCCGCAAGAGGTTGAGATGGCGACGAAATCACCGCGCAGGCGACCCTGATGGCCGATGGTGCCGTGGAGCTGGCCGAGCGGGCCGAGGTCCCTGACGGCCTGACGTATTGCAGTGACGAACATCCGGGCCTCAAGCGCACGCCTTCGGGCACGGGCTTCGCCTACCACGACGCCCGGGGGGCTCTGATCCGCGAAGCGAAGACCCTCGACCGCATACGCGCGCTGGCCATCCCGCCGGCCTGGACCGATGTCTGGATCTGCCCGCGAGCCACCGGCCACATCCAGGCCACCGGCCGCGACGTGAAAGGGCGCAAACAGTACCGCTATCACGACGGTTGGAACCGCCACGCCTCCGAGAGCAAGTTCGAGCGTCTGCCGGCCTTCGCCCGCGCCCTGCCCCGACTGCGAAAACGGGTCGAGGCTGACCTCAACCGGCGCGGCGTCACCCGCGACAAGGTGCTGGCCACCGCGGTCCGGCTGCTGGAACTCACCCTCATCCGGGTGGGCAATGCCCAGTATGCGAAGCAGAACCGGTCCTATGGCCTGACCACGCTGAACAAGCGCCATCTCGATCTCACGGGAACGGCCCTCACCTTCGCCTTCAGGGGCAAGAGCGGGGTCGAGCACGAGGTGCAGGTGCGCGACCGGCGGCTGGCCACCGTGGTGCGGTCGCTGCGCGACCTGCCCGGCCAGCAGCTGTTCAAATACCGCGACGCCGACGGGACCCTGTGCGCCATCACCTCGGACGATGTGAACGCCTATATCCGCGAGGCCATGGGCGACGGCTTCTCGGCCAAGGACTTCCGCACCTGGGCCGGGACGGTGTCTGCGGCGCGGGTATTGCGGGACACGGAGCCACCCAGCTCGCCCACCGATGCGAAACGCCGGATCACGGTGTGCGTAAAGGCGGTGGCGGGCCTGCTGGGCAATACGCCGACGGTCTGTCGGACGTCCTACGTCCACCCGGCGGTGTTCGATCTCTACCAGAGCGGCCGGCTCGGCGATGTCCTTCCGGGACCCGAGGCCGCCACCTTCGAACGCGCCCTGGCCAAGGCCCTCAAGGGCTGATGGCAAGGTCCCGGAAAGGTTCGTCGTCCACCCTGACCATCAGATCGGCGGGAGCGACGGGTGGCAGGACGCGTGCATCACTGGAAGGGACGCAGGAACCAGTCCCGCGTGGCCGTCCTGACCGAGGCCCTGATCCTGTCGGTGATGGTGCTGGCCGTGATCCTCATCCTGCGGCCCGGGACCGACACGGCGCGCGCGGCGGTCGATTCGCCGACGGTCGCGGCCCGGGCGGACGACACGCGGCTGGAAGGCCTCGGACGGGTCGTTGACGGCGACACGCTTGACGTCGGCCCGGTGAGGGTGCGCCTGCACGGCATCGACGCCTTTGAACGCAACCAGATGTGCGACCGACCGGGCGGTGCCTGGGCTTGCGGGGCGGCGGCGACGCAGTCGCTCCGCGATCGGGCGGAGGGCCGACCACTGGTCTGCCGGGTGCTGGACACCGACCGCTATGGCCGCAAGGTCAGCCGCTGTGAACAGGACGGCGTCGATATCGGCGGCGCCCTCGTGGCCGAAGGCCTGGCCCTCGCCTATCGCCGCTACAGCCAGGATTATGTCGCCGCAGAGACGGCGGCCCGCGCCCGGGGCGTCGGCGGCTGGGACGGCTCGTTCGACCGGCCCGAACAGTGGCGCAGCCGCGCCCGACGCCCCAACGCGTCCTGATTGCGCCGTCAGCCTATCCGGGATGTAACTTGAACCTCGGGAAGAACGGCGGTTTACGAACGCCCTTCAATGGAGGGATCCGCGATGTTCGTGTCGAACAATTTCCTGCGCCTCGGCGCGCTGTCCGCCCTTGTCGGGATGGCTCTGGGTGTCTGGATGGGCGCGAACGAGAATTTCACGCTGAGACCGGTGCATGCCCACATCAACCTGCTGGGCTTCGCCTCGATGATGCTGTTCGGCCTGTTCTACCGCGCCTTCCCGGCCGCCGGCCGGGGCTGGCTGCCGATGGCGCATTTCGTCCTGTCGGTCGTCGGCTTCCTGATCCTGATGCCGTCCCTGACCCTGATGCTGCTGGCCAGGCCGCTGTTCATGCCCGGCATGATCGCGTCGGAGATCATGCTGGTGGCGTCGATGGCCCTGTTTATCGTCATCGTCTTCAAGGCGACGATGGCGAAGGACGCGGCCGCCTGATCCTCAGGCCGTCGCCCAGTAGCCGCGACTGCGGACGCTGACCGGCGCCTGCGTCGCCTCGACCCGGGCCATGATGAAGGCATGGAAGGCGTCCGCCTCGGCGTCGCCGACCAGCAGCCGCAGCGAGCGGATGATGCGGGTGATGCGCCGATGGTTGTGGTCGTTCGGCATCAGCCATTCGTGGGTCGCCTGATAGAAGGCGGCCATGCGGTCGGTGCCGGCGGCCAGGGCGATCGGCGCCAATTCGGATACACGAATGTCCTGGATGGCTTGCGGCGTCAGCACCGGCGAGTCGGGTATGGCGGCCGAAGGCTCGGGCAGGGGAAACAGCCACTGGATGAAATCGTGGGTCCGCTCGATGGCCACGTCATTCATCGAGATCACGTCGAACACGGAGCGGCCGCGCGCGTCCGTCCCCTCGCCTTCCAGAAACCTGACGACGGGATGGGCGGCCACGTCCGTCGACCTCAGGCCGCCTTGTCCCAGTTGAGCACCACCTTGCCCGACTGGCCGGAACGCATCGCCTCGAAGCCTTCCTCGAACCGCTCATAGCCCATCTGGTGGGTGATCAGCGGGGTCAGGTCGAGGCCGGCCTTGAGCAGGCCCAGCATCTTGCGCCAGGTCGTGAACATCTCGCGGCCGTAGACGCCCTTGATGGTCAGGGCCTTCAGGATGATGGCGCCCCAGTCGGTCTCCATCGGCTTCGACGGAATGCCCAGCATGGCCATGCCGCCGCCCATGATCAGGGTGTCGACGCACTGTTTGAAGGCGATCGGAGAGCCCGACATCTCCAGCGCCACATCAAAGCCGACCTTGAGGCCGAGCTCGTGCATGACGTCCTTCAGATCCTCGCGGGTGGTGTTCACGGTGCGGACGCCCGGCGCGACCTTCTGCGCCAGCTCCAGACGGAAGTCGTTGATGTCGGTCAGCACGACGGTGCGCGCGCCGGCGTGGCGGGCGACGGCGGCGGCCATCATGCCGATCGGGCCCGCGCCGGTGACCAGCACATCCTCGCCCAGCAGGTCGAATTGCTGTGCTGTGTGCACGGCATTGCCGAACGGATCGAGGATCGAGCCGATCTCATAGGGCACGTCGTCGGGCAGCTCGATGACGTTGAAGGCGGGGGCGACGACGAATTCAGCAAAGGCGCCCTGACGGTTGACGCCAATGCCGCGGGTGTCGGGGTCGAGGTGGAAATGGCCGGCGCGGGCCGCTTCGGAATTCAGATCGATGACATGACCCTCGGCCGAGACGCGCTGGCCGACCTTCAGGCGGCGGTCGACGTCCTTGCCGATGGCGACGATCTCGCCGGCGAACTCGTGGCCGGTGATCATCGGCACGGGGACGTTCTTCTGGGACCACTCGTCCCAATTCCAGATGTGGATGTCGGTGCCGCAGACGGCCGTGCGCTTGACCCGGATCAGCACATCCTCGGGTCCGGCGACCGGGATCGGCGCGTCGATGAGTTCGAGGCCGATGCCGGGCTTCGTCTTCGCCAGGGCCTTCATGGTGTCAGCCATCAGATAACTCCCAATTCCTTGCCGGCCGTCGTGAACGCCGCGACCGTTTGATCAATCTGTTCGAAGGTGTGCGCCGCCGACATCTGGGTGCGGATGCGGGCCTGGCCGCGCGGCACCACCGGGAAGCTGAAGCCGATCACATAGACGCCGAGTTCCAGCGCGCGGGCGGCGAAGTCCTGCGCCAGTTTGGCGTCGCCCAGCATGACCGGGATGATCGGGTGTTCGCCCGGAAGCAGGGTGAAGCCTGCCTCGGTCATGGCGGCGCGATAGCGGGCGGCGTTGGCGAACAGCTGCTTGCGCAGCGTGTCGCCTTCGTCGCCGCCGGCAATGCGGATGGCCTCAAGGCTGGAGCCGCAGATCGCGGGCGCCAGGGCGTTGGAGAACAGGTACGGCCGGGCCCGCTGCTTGAGCAGAGACACGACTTCCGAGGTGGCGCAGATGAAGCCGCCCATGGCCCCGCCCAGCGCCTTGCCGAAGGTGCCCGTCAGGAAGTCGATCTCGACGCCGTGGTGGGCATAGGAGCCGCGGCCCTGCGGACCGAGGAAGCCGGTGGCGTGGCAGTCGTCGACCATGATCAGGGCGCTGTATTTGTCGGCCAGCGCACGGATGTCCTTCAGCTTCGCGATATAGCCGTCCATCGAGAAGACGCCGTCGGTGGCGATGACGATCTCGCGCGCGCCGTCGGCCCGGGCCTGTTTCAGCTGGGCCTCAAGGTCGTCCATGTCGGAGTTGGCGAAGCGGTAGCGCTTGGCCTTGCACAACCGCACGCCGTCGATGATCGAGGCGTGGTTCAGACTGTCCGAGACGATGGCGTCCTCGGCTCCGAACAGGGGTTCGAAGATGCCGCCGTTGGCGTCGAAGGCGGCCGCGAACAGGATCGTGTCCTCGAAGCCGAGATAGTCGGCGACGGCGCGCTCCAGCGCCTTGTGGATCTCCAGCGTGCCGCAGATGAAGCGGACCGAGGCCGTGCCGGCCCCCCATTTCTGCTGCGCCGCGATCCCCGCCTGGGTCACCCGCTCGTCGCCGGCGAGGCCGAGGTAGTTGTTGGCGCAGAAATTCAGGACGTCGCGGCCACCAACCCGGATCACCGGCCCCTGGCGGGAGGCGATGATGCGTTCGGGCTTGGTCAGGCCCTGGGCGTCGATATCGGCGAGTTCCGCGCGGACGCGGTCGTGGAAACTGGCTGTCATGCGCGCTCCGCTACGCGGTTTCAGGCTGCGTTTGAACCCCCCCGCGTCAAGTCGTGGCGGCGGGAGCCGGTTCCGGGGCGGGCTCGGCGACCGGTCGGAACGGGCTGACGCGGATGCGGCCGCCACACGGCGTAAAGGTCTGGGCCAGCGTCACCGGCGAGGTGTCGCCGGGGGCCGTCATTCGGATGCGCGTCGCGGACGGGCAGGTCGTTTCCCCGTTCCCTTCGTTCGGCACGACATTCCAGGCGATGTCGAAGAAAGCCTTGCCCTGCGGTGCCAATTCGACCGGAGCCGGGGCCTGGCCCTGACGGAAATAGCTGCCCAGGGTCTGGTCGGCGCGGATGGCCGTCAGATTGCGGCCCTGCCGGTCCTGAAGGACCACGGTCGGGTAGCCCGTCAGGCTACAGGCCTGGGCCCCGACGTTCTGGACGCCAAGGATGGAGACACGGTTTCCCGCCCCCGCATCGCCTCCGTCCGCGGAGAGTTTCAGCTGCGGTCCGCGGCACGGTGCGGCGACGGGGAGCACGCCGCCCGGGGCGGGCTGCTGGCCGGGAACCGGGCCGGGTGCCACGGGGCCGGACGACGGGCGGCTGCACCGCTCCAGCACGGCGACGCCGACATCCTCATTGGGGCCGAGGCGGCTGAGCGTGGCGCTCTCCGAGCCGTCGCGGGTGGCGCTCCACCACTCCAGACCGGACCCGGCGTAGCGGGCCCCGGACGCCGACTGGACCGTGCGCAGGGTGTAGCTCTGACCCCTGTAGCTTAGTTGGGCGGTCGCCGTGTCCGGATAGGCGACCATGACCGACTGGCCGCTTTCACACGCATAGCTCACAGGGGGCGCCGTCGGTGCGGCGGGAGCCGGCGACGGCGTGACCGGAGCGGGCGGTGCCTCGGCTTCGGGCGAGCAGGCCGCCGCTGCAAACAGGGCGACGGCCGAAACGGACGCGAAGACAGGGCGAATGCGGCGCATGGAGGTGTCCCGTGGTGAGCAGCTTCAACGCCAGCGAACGGCAAAGGCTCCGCTTGCGCAACCCCGCCGGCTCAGGTCGCGAGGACGCGGGGCAATTTGAAGGTCACGGTTTCACGCTCGCCCGCGTCCTCGACCACTTCTGCGTCGAAACGGGTCCGCACTGCCTCGACCAGTTCCTCGATCAGCCTTTCCGGAGCGGAGGCGCCGGCCGTGATCCCGAGCGTCGACACGCCCTCCAGCCACGACCAGTCAACCTGGCCGGCGTCGTCGACAAGCCGCGCATCCTTCGCCCCGGCCCGCATCGCCACCTCGACCAGCCGCACCGAGTTCGAGGAGTTCTTCGAACCGACCACCAGCACAAGATCGCAGCCCTGCCCCAGGCGCTTGACCGCTTCCTGACGGTTGGTCGTGGCGTAGCAGATGTCTTCCTTGTGCGGGTCCGGCAGCTCGGGGAAGCGGCGCTTCAGGGTGGCGAGCACTTCCGCCGTATCGTCGACCGAGAGCGTTGTCTGGGTGGCGTAGGCCAGCGGCGTATCGCCCGGTCGCTGGAAAGCCTCTGCGTCCGCGACCGTCTCGATCAGGCTGATGGCACCCGCGGGCAGCTGGCCCATGGTGCCGACCACTTCCGGGTGTCCGGCATGGCCGATCAGGATGATGTGGCGGCCGGCGGCATGATGGCGTTCCGCCTCGACATGGACCTTGGAGACCAGCGGGCAGGTGGCGTCGAGATACAGCATCTCGCGCGCCCGGGCCGTGGCCGGCACCGACTTGGGCACGCCATGGGCGGAGAAGACCACCGGCCGGTCGTCGGGGCAGTCGTCCAGTTCCTTGACGAAGATCGCGCCCATCGCCTTGAGCCGTTCGACGACGTGGCGATTGTGGACGATCTCATGTCGCACATAGACGGGCGCGCCGTATTTCTCGAGCGCGCGTTCGACGATCTGGATCGCCCGGTCAACGCCGGCGCAGAAGCCGCGCGGCGTGGCCAGACGGACGGTGAGAGGGAGCTTCGCGGGCGGCCGGGCAGGCGCATGGACGGTCATGGACGGAACCTAGTCGTTCGAGGCCATCATCGCCACTGCGCTTTAGGCTCGCGCGGGTTTGCCGCGCCTCGGTTTAGCCGCTATCAGCAACCAGCGTGCGCCCCGCGTCGGGCTGTCGCCGCACCTCCTCGTTTCCGGAAGAATATTCGATGCGTCGCGTCCTCAAGGTTTCCCTGGCCTCGGCCCTCGTCGCCGCAGCCGCGTCTGTCATGGTCCTGCCCACCGCCGCCAGCGCCCAGTATCCGCAAGGCCAGCAGGGTCGCCCCGGCCAGAGCCCAGGGCAGCAACAACAGGAGGACGGCTCCACCTCGGACCGCCCGCGTCCGCCCCGCATCGCGCCGCTGCGCCGCAGCGCCGCGGCGGGCCCCTGCCCCTATGTGAAGGTGCTGTACGACGCCGCCCGCTATGTCGAACTGACCGGCGACCGGGTGACCATGGCCAACGTCGGCTTTACCGGCGAGATCGAGGGCCTCGTTTCGGACTGCGCCTACCAGTCTGACCAGCCGATCACGGTTCACACCCGGGTCCAGTTCAACCTCGGCCGCGGCCCGCAGGCCCAGGGCGACGGCCGCACCTACCGCTACTGGATCGCCGTGACGGAGCGGAACCGCGCCGTCCTGGCCAAGGAATATTTCGACCTGCCCGTCAATTTCGACGGGGCGACCACCGCGACCGTCACCCAGGACCAGACCATCGTCATCCCGCGCGCCGAGGCGACCACCAGCGGCGACCATTTTGAAGTCCTGGTCGGCTTCGACGTGACGCCCGCGATGGCCGAGTTCAATCGCAACGGCAACCGCTTCCGAGCCAACGCCGGAACCGGCGCCGCCCAGCCTCCGGCGCAGTAAATGACCGATCTCAGGACTGTTCTGGGCGAAGCGGTCGGGGCCGCCTTCGCCGCCGAAGGCGTGGACGCCGCCCTTGCGCGCGTCACCACCTCCGACCGTCCCGACCTGGCGGACTTCCAGTCCAACGGCGCGCTTGCCGCCGCCAAGGCGCTGAAGGCCAACCCGCGCGAACTGGCGGCCCGTGTCGCCGAACGGCTGGCGAACGATCCGCGTCTGTCCTCGGTCGAGGTGGCCGGGCCTGGCTTCATAAACCTGAAGCTGGCCGACAGCGCCCTGTCGACCCGCGCCGCCGAAGTCGCCGCGGACGGCGCCCACGCCGGCGCCTCGCTGGTCGACTCGCCGCGCAAGGTGGTGATCGATTTCGCCGGCCCGAACGTGGCCAAGCCGATGCATGTCGGTCACCTGCGCAGCTCGATCATCGGCGAGAGCCTGAAACGCATCTTCCGCTTCCGGGGCGACACCGTCTGGGGCGACGCCCATTTCGGCGACTGGGGCTTCCAGATGGGCCTGCTGATCGTCGCCGTCGGCGATGAGGGCAAGGCCGGCGGCTTCCTGATCGAGGGCGACGGCCCCTTCCCGGCCGAAAGCCCGGTCTCGCTCGAGGATCTTGAGCGGCTCTATCCCGCCGCGGCCGCCATGGCCAAGGAAGACGCCGGCTTCCGCGACCGTGCCCGCAAGGCGACCGCTGAACTGCAGGGTGGCCGTCCCGGCTATCGCGCCCTCTGGGCCCATTTCGTCGCGGTCAGCCGCACGGCGCTGGAACGCGAGTTCGGTGCCCTCGGCGTGACCTTCGACCTGTGGAACGGCGAGAGCGACGCCGATCCGGTGATGGCCGAGATGATCGCCCATCTGGAAGCGACCGGCTTGCTGGTCGAGGACGACGGCGCCCGCGTGGTCCACGTCGCCAAGCCGGGTGAGACACGCAAACGCAAGCTGGCCGACGGTTCCGTGATCGAGGCCCCCAGCCCGCCGCCGCTGCTGGTCATCTCGTCGGAAGGCTCGGCCATGTACGGCACGACCGACCTCGCCACGATCCTCGACCGTCGCAAGGCCATCGACCCCGACCTGATCCTCTATGTCGTCGACGAACGTCAGGCCGAGCATTTCGAACAGGTGTTCCGCGCGGCGTATCTGGCGGGCTATGCCGTCGAGGGCTCGCTGGATCACCTCGGCTTCGGCACCATGAACGGGCCCGACGGCAAGCCCTTCAAGACCCGCGCGGGCGGCGTGCTGAAGCTGCACGACCTGATCACCATGGCGGTCGACAAGGCCCGCGAGCGGCTGCACGAGGCCAGGCTGGGCGACGACCTGCCCGAGGTCGAGTTCGAGGCCATCGCCCACAAGGTGGCCGTCGCCGCGCTGAAGTTCGCCGACCTGTCGAACAGCCGGACCACCAGCTACGTCTTCGACCTCGACCGGTTCATGAGCTTTGAGGGCAAGACCGGGCCGTACCTGCTGTACCAGGCCGTCCGCATCAAATCCCTGCTGCGCAAGGGCGCGGACCAGGGCGCGACGCCGGGCCCCATCGTCATCGCCGAACCGGCCGAACGCGACCTGGCCCTGACGCTGGATGCCTTCTCCCAGGCCGTGACCGAGGCCTATGACAAGCGGATGCCGCACATCATCGCGGAACACGCCTACCGGCTGGCGCAGGGCTTTTCGAAATTCTACGCCGCCTGCCCGGTGCTGATCGCCCCGGACGAAGCGACGCGTGGCTCCCGCATGGCCCTGTCGAAGGCCGCGCTGGATCAGTTGGAAGCGGCCCTGACCCTGCTCGGCATCGACACGCCGGAGCGGATGTAGGCTAGACTCGGTCACCCCCGGAAGGAGCCCCTCCATGTCGCTCGACGCCTATATCGCCGGCCTGCCCAAGGCTGAGCTTCATCTCCATATCGAGGGCAGTCTCGAGCCCGAGCTGATGTTCGAACTGGCGCAACGCAACGGCGTGGCCATTCCGTTCGACAGCGTCGAGGCGGTGCGCGCCGCCTATGATTTCTCCAACCTGCAGGACTTCCTCGACATCTATTACGCCGGGGCGAACGTCCTGTTGACCCGCCGCGATTTCGAGGATCTGGCCTTCGCCTATTTCCGGCGTGCCGCCGCGGACAATGTCCGCCACGCGGAGATCTTCTTCGACCCCCAGACCCATACCGACCGGGGGGTGCCTTTCGGCGTCGTGGTCGAGGGCCTGATCGCCGGCATGGACCGGGCGAAGGCCGAACTCGGCGTCACCTCGGGCCTGATCCTCAGCTTCCTGCGCCATCTCAGCGAGGCAGAAGCGTTCGCCACGCTGGAGGCCGCAACGCCTTACCTGCGGCATTTCGTCGGCGTCGGACTGGACTCATCGGAGGTCGGCCACCCGCCGTCCAAATTCGAGCGGGTCTTCGCCGCCGCCCGCGAACTGGGCCTGAAGCTCTGCGCCCATGCCGGCGAGGAGGGTCCACCGGCCTATGTGCGCGAGGCGCTGGACCTGCTGCACATCGACCGGATGGACCATGGCAACCGCTCCATGGAGGACGAGGCCCTGATCCAGCGGCTGGCGGCGTCCCAGATGACCCTGACCGTCTGCCCCCTGTCGAACCTGAAGCTCTGTGTGGTCAAGGACCTCAAGGACCATCCCGTGCCCGAGATGCTGCGGCGCGGCCTGCACGTCACCCTGAACTCGGACGATCCGGCCTATTTCGGCGGCTATGTGAACGAGAACTACCGCCAGTTGGCGCAGGCCGTGGGTCTGACGCGGGAGCAGGTGACGCAGTTGGCGATCAACAGCTTCGAGGGGTCGTTCCTGGCCGAAGCCGACAAGGCCGCCCGGATCGCCGAAGTCGAGGCCTGGGCCGCCCGTTCCGCTTGACTCACGGCCAGAGTCGGGGCCTAGGTCCGATCGCTCTCGCGGGAGAGATCGGAGCCCTTTCGGGGGGTCCGGAGCCGAAGGCGCAACCGCCCCGGAAACGCTCAGGCAAACGGACCGCGAGGACATACGGACGCTGGAAAGTCATCCTTCGGGATGCGCCGACGGAGCAAGGCGGGTGACCGCCGGAATCTCTCAGGCTTCAGGACAGCGGGGGCGCGAGGACGGCGGAGC
>JAUYAG010000026.1 GCA_030693575.1 Brevundimonas sp.
TCGAGGTCGTCGAAGCCCGGTTCGGGCCGGAGGGGGCCCCGGTCGGTCGGCCGCTGACCGTGCGGGCGCGGCTGAAGCTGGAGCAGGGCGACTATGGCGGCGCCCTGGCGGACATCGAGCGGACCCTGACGCTGCTGGACCGGGAGGCCGCGCCGGACCCGGTGCATCGGGCGACGCTGATCTATGATCGCGCCCGGGCCTATGACTTCCTCGGCCGCAACGAGGAGGCGGAGGCGGCGGCGCGGGCCAGCCTGGCCCTGCGGCGCGAGCACCTTGGGCCGGTGCATGAGAAGACCGCCGACAGCCTGAACCTGGTCGCCAATGCCCTGACCGCCCAGGGCCGGCACGCCGAGGCCGATCCGCTCTACCGCCAGGTCCTGGGCATGTATGAGGTGCTGTACGGGCCGACCGACTATCACGTGGCCATCGTGCTCTCGAACCTGGGCAACTCCCTGCGCCGCACCGGGCGGGCGCATCAGGCGGCGCCGCTGTATGCGCGGGCGGTGGCGATCGCGGAGCAGGCCGATGATCCGGTGCTGCTGGCCCAGTGCCTGACCAACCAGGGCTGGTTCCTGCATGTGACGGGGGACGGGGTGGGGGCCGAGCCGGCGTTCCGGCGGGCGCTGGCGCTGGCGCTGGAGATCGTCGGGCCCGACCATCCCTTCACCGGCAATGCGCGGGCCAATCTGGGCTACGCCCTGTCCGACCAGGGCCGCTGGGCCGAGGCCGAGGCGCCGTTCCGCGAGGGGCTGGCGGCCTATGAGGGCGGGGTGGGAGCGGACAGCCCGGATCTGCTGGAGACGATCGAGGGCTATGCCGCCGTGCTGGACCAGCTGGGCCGCGCCGACGAGGCCGAGGCCCTGTACCGGCGGGCCCTGGTCATCGCCTCGACCCGCCTGCCGCCGGCCCATGCCGACGCCATGGACGGGGCGCAGAAGCATGCCGGCTTCCTGATCCGGCAGGACCGGCCGGACGAGGCGCTGCGGCTGGTGCGGGCGGAGCTGGGCGACCTGCTGGGGCAGGACGGCCGCGGCCGCGACTGGCGCACGCGGGTGCGCGGGGCCCGGCCGCTGTTCGCGCGTCAGGTCGAGGCCGGCTGGGCGCTGGCGGCGGCGACGGACTGAAACCCCGCTGAAATCCCGCCCGGCCGCGCTTGACGGTGGCGGCGCCGGTCCCTATTTGCCGCTCGCGTTAGCACTCGGACCTGTTGGCTGCCAATCGGCCGCGCCGGGCGCTGAATACAAACTTTGGGAGACAGACAAATGGCGTTTCGTCCGCTCGGCGACCGCGTGCTGGTAAAGCGCGTGGAAGAGGAATCCAGGACCAAGGGCGGGATCATCATCCCCGACTCGGCCAAGGAAAAGCCCCAGGAAGGCGAAGCCGTCTCGGTCGGGCCCGGCGCCCGCGATGAAGACGGCAAGCACGTCGCCATGGACCTGAAGGCCGGCGACCGCATCCTGTTCGGCAAATGGTCGGGCACCGAGGTCAAGATCGACGGCGAAGACCTGATCATCATGAAGGAATCGGACGTTCTCGGCGTCCTGAGCTGAACTGGGTGATTAGTGATGAGTGATTAGTGGCTGGCGCGACCGGATCAGGTCCTGGCGCCGCGGCTAATCCCCTCAATCACTAACCACTAACCACCAATCACTTCTTCAAGGAGCTGCCAGATGGCTGCCAAACAGGTTATGTTCTCCACCGACGCGCGCGAAAAGATGCTGCGCGGCGTCAACGTCCTGGCCAATGCGGTCAAGGTCACCCTCGGTCCCAAGGGCCGCAACGTCGTGATCCAGAAGTCCTTCGGCGCCCCGCGCTCGACCAAGGACGGCGTCTCGGTGGCCAAGGAAATCGAGCTGGAAGACGCCTTCGAGAACATGGGCGCCCAGATGATCCGGGAAGTCGCCTCCAAGACCAATGACAAGGCCGGCGACGGCACCACCACCGCCACCGTCCTGGCCCAGTCGATCGTCCAGGAAGGCCTCAAGGCCGTGGCCGCCGGCATGAACCCGATGGATCTGAAGCGCGGCATCGACAAGGCGGTCACCGCCGTCCTCGCCGACATCAAGGCGTCCAGCCGCAAGGTCAGCGCCAACTCCGAAATCGCCCAGGTCGGCACCATCTCGGCCAACGGCGACCAGGAAGTCGGCGACATGATCGCCAAGGCCATGGAAAAGGTCGGCAACGAAGGCGTCATCACGGTTGAAGAGGCCAAGACCGCCGAAACCGAACTCGACGTCGTCGAGGGCATGCAGTTCGACCGCGGCTATCTGAGCCCCTATTTCATCACCAATGCCGACAAGATGGAGGTCCAGCTCGAGGAGCCCCTCATCATGCTGCACGAGAAGAAACTCTCGTCGCTGCAGTCGATGCTGCCGATCCTGGAAGCCGTGGTCCAGTCGGGCCGCCCCCTGCTGATCATCGCCGAGGACATCGAGGGCGAGGCCCTGGCCACCCTGGTCGTCAACAAGCTGCGTGGTGGCCTTCGCGTCGCCGCCGTCAAGGCTCCGGGCTTCGGTGATCGCCGCAAGTCCATGCTGGAGGACATCGCCGTCCTGACCGGCGGCCAGGTCATCTCGGAAGACCTCGGCATCAAGCTGGAGAACGTCACCCTCGACATGCTCGGCAAGGCCAAGAAGGTCACCATCACCAAGGACGACACCACCATCGTGGACGGCGTCGGTGAGAAGGACGCGATCGAGGCCCGCATCGGCCAGATCAAGGCCCAGATCGAGACCACGACCTCGGACTACGACAAGGAGAAGCTGCAGGAACGTCTGGCCAAACTGGCCGGCGGCGTCGCGGTCATCCGCGTCGGCGGCTCGACCGAAGTCGAAGTGAAAGAGAAGAAGGACCGCGTCGACGACGCCCTCAACGCCACGCGTGCGGCCGTTGAAGAAGGCATCGTCCCCGGCGGCGGCATCGCCCTGCTGAAGGCGACCAAGGCGCTGGAAGGCCTGAAAGGCGACAACGCCGACCAGACCGCCGGCATCGCCATCATCCGCCGCGCCATCCAGGCCCCGATCCGTCAGATCGTCGAGAACGCGGGCGTCGAAGGCTCCATCGTCGTCGGCAAGGTGCTGGAAAACCCCTCGGCCACCTACGGCTTCAACGCCCAGACCGAGGAATATGTCGACATGATCAAGGCCGGCGTCATCGACCCCGCCAAGGTCGTGCGCACCGCCCTGCAGGACGCGGCCTCGGTGGCCGGGATCCTGATCACGACGGAAGCGGCTGTTGCCGATGCGCCGAAGAAGGCGAGCGGTGGCGGCGCCGGCGGCGGCGACATGGGCGGCATGGGCGGCATGGGCGGGATGGACTTTTAAGTCCGGCTCGACCGGCTTAGCCTAGGCTGAGACAGAAGAGGGCGGCTCCGGGGACGGGGCCGCCCTTTTTGGTTGAACCACCGCACGCCCATATCGAGACTCGTCGAACCGAATTTCATCTTGCGCTTGTCCTGTTTTTCACTTCCTCTTTGGCGTGTGGACGATCCACATTAGGTTGAACTGGAGCGAAGATGAGAAAGCTTGGCGTTAATCTAGCAGGCGTGGGCGTCGCGATGGCTGTCGCTCTCGCGGCGCAGTCGGCGGAAGCGGGCAGCGCCCAATGTCCGGTCAACGGCGACGGGGGCGGGGGCGGGGGCGGGGACCAGCAGATCGAGCTGTCACCGGACGGCGAAATCTGTCCCCCAACGACATACTACACGCCGCTGAACCTGACGGCCCATACCGCGGACAACGTCGCTGTGCAGGTTACGGGGATTATCGAGAACGGTGATGACCTGCTGCAACCCGGTGATGTGATCGAGGTTGAGATCGAGCTGGACGATGTCATGGCGCATCTGAAGGCGAACGAACAGGATGCCTTGATGCTGGCCGCCGCATCGGGTGTCCGTCAGGGCCCTGGTGCCTTCAAGGTCGGCATAACGTCCGCCAAACTCAGCGACGCCGAGGCCAAGGCTGTGGCGGAGTACGTGCTCGTCAACATGCAAAGCCGCAGGGCCACGGGACGGTCCGATCCCGCCGGCCAGAATACAACCCGGCGCGAAGCCTGGTACATCGCGACTGTTCGGGCGATCGGGTCGGCCGTCAGAGACGCGATCCAGCCCCGCGGTAGCGCGAGAGCTGTTCGCGAGGTGACAATTCACCCAGATGGAAGCAGAACGTATCGCACGGAAGTACAGATTGAAATCAATCCTGAAGACTAAGAGGTTTGAGTAGTCCATCGGGTTGAGCGGCTCATGAGGCCGCTCAACCCGATTCATCAAACAGGTGATTCGTTGGAATACTATCGAGCCCTCTCCTGGATTTGTGTCCTCGGCGTTCTCGCTTTCCTGATCTGGATAACCTTTGCCCCCAACGGCTTTCCGGGCGCGCCTGTTGTCGCCTGCCTGATGGGCGGCTCGACTCTTGCGGCCCTGCGCCTGGGGGCTCCCGCTTCAGCCCCGTACTGGCAATCGGCAGCCGAGCCGGCGCAGGCCCCGCGCGTTGCCCAGATGATAATGGTTTGCCTGGTCGTCCAGACATTTGTTTGGGCGGCGCAGATGTTGGCGGAGGCCACCTATCTCCCTCAGCTGGCCTCGATGTCGTATGGCGCTACATCAGACGTGGTCTGGACCGCCATATTTTTGGTTTTCATCGGTACCCGTTATGTAAAATGGCCGAAGCGGGTAGCAAGCCCGTCAAAGACGGATTTTATAGCTACCGCCGCTATAGCAGTCGTTTTGATGAGTGTATTAAACCTTGTGACCGTAATGCTTTACGACGGACAGCGCGTTGAACTGTCTCTTGCTCGTTTTACTACGGTGATTCCGGCGTTATTTTTTAAAGCGGTTATCGAGGAGGTGTTTTTCCGTGTTCTTCTGCTGACCGCCTTGATTCAGGCCAGTCGTTCGTCAAACCACGCATTGATCCTTTCATCTGTCGCCTTTGCGCTCATGCATGTACCGGGCGTTTTCCTGCAACCGCTTCTGGAAATGGACTATTCTCTCCTTAGGTATAATGCGGAAGAATATGCTCCACGCTTTGTGTGGCAACTGGGAATCGGTTTTGCTCTTGGCGCACTGTGGCTGAGAACAGGATCAATCGTGCTGATTGTAACCATGCACGCGATCTTCAACTTCGCGCCAGTGTGGCTCACAGGTTTGTAAGTCGATGATGTTGTTAGTGGTAGACTGTAAAGACAATTTACGTGGCATCAACATTTAACTCTGTCCACACGCTAAGTTATACATGGCCGGCATGCTGACATTGCCGCTCTTGTGTTTGTCCCTGCTCGGCATGCCTGTCACAGCGCAACAGGACGGGGCGCCGCAAGCTCAATTCGATACACCGGCCATACTGGAAGACGTGATCGTCACCGGCCGACGGCGCGGCGATACGGGCCTGACCCCCGAGCTGGAGCTGGGCCTCGAGGAAATCCACGCCATCGGCGCCTATGACGTCGGCGAGGTCGTGGCGCGGTTGGCCGATACCCTCAGCCCGGATCGCCCGCCGATCATCATCGTGAATGGCCGGCGGATCGTGAATGCGTCCGACTTCCTCCGGTTTCCCCCGGATGCGCTGGTGCGGGTCGAAGCCTTGCCGCCCGAGGCCGCGAGCCTGTTTGGCGGGGAACCCGCCCAGCGGGTCGTCAACATCGTGATGCAGCCCCGGTTCAAGAGCCGGGACGCGCAGCTGGCCGCGACCTTTCCGACCGGGGGCGGAACCTCGGGCCTCAGGGGTGATCTTCGCCAATCCGAAATCCAGGATGACAACACCCTGCAGTTCGGCGCGCAGGCGGCGCGAACGACGGCCCTATGGAGCGATGAACGCCCCGGTTATCGCTTCGACCATCCCGACGCTCCACTCCGGACCCTGGCTCCTTTCACCCGGGACATTGCGGCGAACTTCTCGACAACGCGCCCGGTCGGCGACTGGTCGGCCAGCCTCAGCATGATGGGCAGCCAACGGGAGGCCCGCGCCACCGTCCCTGTCCGCGATGGCCGGATCAACCCGATAGAGCAGTCAAGCCGCTCGCTTACCGCTATGGGCGGGATGACAGGTGAGGCCCGGGGGTGGAATGTGCGGGCCGCCCTCAACGCGCTGACGATACAGTCGGAGCAAGGGGGTCTGAATCCCCTGAGCTCGGACTATCGTTCGCTGGTCGCCGATATGGCCGCTGATCGGAGGTCGGCGGTCCTCCCGGCCGGACCGCTTCGCATCAGTCTGAGCAGCCGCCACGAATTCGCGCGGTCCGTTTCCTTCGTGGAAGAGTCCCGGTTCACACGCTCGACCCAGGATCACGATGTACGGGCGTCGCTGGCCGTGCCCTTGTTGAACAGTCGACGGCCGGGCGCGACGAACCCGGGCGACGCCTCGCTGGCGCTGGGCGCCCGCGCGCGCGCCGACGGGGAGTCTTACGCCGTGGACGACGGGTACAACGCCGCACTGGTCTGGACCCCGTCTCGCGGGATCCGGCTCAACGCCCGCTGGTCGACCGCGACTGACAGCCCGTCCGCCCGGCAGCGGCTCGACCCCACGATCCAGGGCCCTACCCGCGTTCTCTTCGACTTTCGGACCGGTCGGGCCGCTGACGTAGCGACTCTTCTGGGCGGCAATCCAGATCTGCGGCCCCAAAACTCCACCGACGCAGCGATAGGCCTCTTTCTGGGGCCATTCACATCGTGGCGGATCGGCGGCGGCTCGACATTGTCGCGAACGGAAACCACCGACGGCATCGCATCCCTCCCGGGCATCACGCCTGAGGTGGAAGCCGCCTTTCCCGAACGGTTTGTTCGGGACGCCAATGGCGGTCTGATCCGGGTCGATCTGCGACCTGTGAACATGAGGCTCAGCCGACATCAAGCGTTGGCGTCGACGTTGAACCTGAGCATCCCCCTCAACCAAACCCCCGGTCGAACCGACTCCATCCAACTGGGTCTGCGTCACAGTTTGCAGCTCTCCAACGCGCTGGTCATTCGCGAAGGCTTCATCGAGATGGATCGACTGGCCGGCGACAGTGGCGGGCAGTCCCGTCATCAGCTCGCGCTCACCATCGACAGCCGCCTTGGAAAATGGGGCTTCAACGGGTCCATGCAGTGGCGCAGCGGATCTCGCACCCGACGTAATGCCGGGCACGACGGCCCTGACGACCTGATTGTCGATCCCATGGCGACGGTCGACCTGAGACTCAGCTATCTGCTGACCCGGTCCGTCCCGTCGGAAGGATCAGCCCCCGGCCGTCGCGACGACATCGGCCTGGACCTGACGATTGACAACCTGTTCGATTCCCGACCCGGAGCGCGCCTGGGCGATGGACGGATCGCCCCCGGGTACGGGCGCCATGACCGTGACCCGATAGGAAGAAGCATTGTGTTGATGGTTACCCGGCGTTTCTGAGACGCCATCGAGGCCCGCATCGGCCAAATCAAGAAGCAGATCGAGGACACCACCTCGGACTACGACAAGGAGAAGCTGCAGGAACGTCTGGCCAAGCTGGCCGGCGGCGTCGCGGTCATCCGCGTCGGCGGCTCGACCGAAGTCGAGGTCAGGGAGAAGAAGGACCGCCGCACCACGCTGCGCATGGTACCCCTCGCCATCGCATGGGCAGGAGACGCGCAGGGTAGGCCACCCGCCCCGGCGCGCCGACGTTTGGGATGTCAGGCTCTTTAAAACCGCTCATCCCGGCGAAAGCCGTGACCCGGTGCTGTCCAGCCTGACACCGGTGTTTCAGGACGCGCGGGCGTGTTCCAGGCTCGGGCTGACATCACCCAAAGCACTGGGTCCCGGCTTTCGCCGGGATGAGCGGATGGTGGGGGTGTCTGGCCCCCTCCACCACGCTTCGCGCGGCCCCCCTCCCCCATGAAGGGGGAGGAGAGTCCGTTGCCTTACTGCGCCGGGCGGACTTCGACCGGCAGGCCGAGGGCTTCCAGCTGGGGCTGGACGACGGAGGCGTCGCCGACGACGACCCAGACGAACTGGCCCGGGTCGATGGCGGCGCGGGCGGCGGCGTCCATCTGTTCGGCGGTCAGGGCGCGGGTGCGGCTGGCCAGGGTTTCCTGGTAGTCGTCCGGACGGCCGTAGAGGGCGTTGGAGCGCAGGGCGCCGAGGATCTGGCCCGAGGTCTCGAAGCCACCGGCCAGGCCGCGGGTGTCGCCGTTGACGGTGCGGTCCCGCTCGGCGGCGGTGACGCCGTCGGTGGTGAGGAAGCGCTCGTACTGGGCGATCAGGGCGGCGATGGACTCACCCGTGCGGTTGGCCTGGACCGGGGCGTTGACGATGTAGGGGGCCCGGTGCTGGAGCGTGTTGATCGAGCCGCGCACGCCGTAGGACCAGCCCTTGGTCTCGCGCAGATCGGCATTGATCCGCGACAGGAAGTCGGTGCCCAGGACGGTGTTGGCGGCCTGCAGGGTCAGCAGGTCGTCGGTGCCCGAGACGCCCAGGACCGCGCCGCCGTAGATGATCGACTGCGGCGACTGGGGCCGGTCGATCAGGACGATGCGGGCGGTGGTGGCGGGGATGTCGGCCGGGAAGGCCTTGGTCCCGCGCGGCGTCGAGGGCGCGCGCCAGTCGCCGAAGGCCCGCTCGAGCCGGGCGGTGACATCGGCCAGCGGCAGGTCGGAGACGACGAAGATGCGGGCGTTGTCGGGGCGGACCCATTCGGCGTGTTCGGCGATCAGGTCCTCGCGGGTGAGGGCGCTGATGGTCTCGGGCGTGCCCGTGCCGCCGAACGGGCGGCCATAGGGGTTGGCCTCGCCATAGATCAGGGCCGGCAGGGCGCGGGCGGCGATGGCCGCGGGCTGGGTGCGCTCATTGGCCAGGCCGGCGAGGCGCTGGGCGCGCAGACGCTCGACCTCGGCCGGGGCGAAGGCCGGGTTGCGGACCATGTCCGACAGAAGCACGAGCGAGGGGTCGAGGTTGGTGGTGACGGCGGTCAGGCTGGCGGCGGTGCGGTCCATGGAGGCGCCGACATTGACCGAGGCGCCGAGCCGCTCCTGGGCCTCGGCCAGGGCGTTGGAGTCGCGGGTGGTGGTGCCTTCGCTCATCAGCGTCAGCATCATCGAATGGACGCCGAGGCTGTTGGCGTCGTCGGCCGCATAGCCGGCGTCGAACTCGACCGCGACGCGGGTCACGGGGACGGTGGTCGACCGGGCATAGACGATCTCGACGCCGTTCGAGAGGGTGGCGCGCTCGACGGTCGGGAAGTCGATGTTGGGGACGTCGCCGATGGTCGGCATGGGGTCGCGGGGGACGCGCACGATCTCGGTCGCGGGGACCGGGGTGGCGCCCGAGGGGGCGGCGGCGGCCTCGACATAGGCCTCACGCTCACCGGGCACGACGATCTGGCTGTAGACCGGGCGGCTCAGCCAGCGCTGCATGGCGTCGCGGACCTGGGCCGGGGTGACGGCGGCGTAGGCGGCCAGCTGGGTGCGGTAGAAGTCGGGGTCGCCGGCGTAGAGCTGACCCTCGGCGAGGGCGGAGGCCTTGCCGTTGACCTGTTCCAGACCCTGGATGGTGCGGGCGGCGTACTGGGTGACGACGCGGTCGATCTCGTCCTGGGTCGGGCCGTTGGCCATCAGGTCGGCGAAGACGGCGTCCATGCGGGCCGCGACGGCCGCGGCGTCGCCGCCGGGCTTCACATTGGCCGAATAGGAGAAGAAGCCGAGGCGGTGGAAGGCCTGGGCCCCGGCGCTGACGCCGGAGGCGGACTGGTCGCCGCGCACGAGGACGTTGTCGAGGCGCGAGGAGGCGAGGCCGCCGAGGATGGAGGCGCCGACGCTGAGCGGGACGGCGTCGGGGTCCAGCATGCCGGGCACGACCCAGGCGCGGCTGACGCGGGTCTGGGCGACGCGGTCGCGCAGGACTTCCTCGACCGGGGCGGCCAGGGTGGGGATGTCGGCGGCGGCGGGGACATTGACCGGACCGCGCGGGATGGAGCCGAAATAGCGGTTGGCGAGGGTGCGGGCGGTGGCCTCGTCGATGTCGCCGGACAGGACCAGCACGGCGTTGTTGGGGCCGTAGTTGTCCCGGAACCAGTTGCGCACGGTCTCGAGGCTGGCGGCGTCGAGGTCGGCCATCGAGCCGATGGTCGAGTGGCGATAGGGGTGGCCGACGGGGAAGAGGGCGTCCTGCTGGGCGTAAGACGACAGGCCATAGGGCTGGTTGTCGCGCTGGCGCTTCTCGTTCTGGACGACGCCGCGCTGCAGGTCGAGCACCTCCTGGCCGACCTGGCCGAGCAGGAAGCCCATCCGGTCGCTCTCGAGGAACAGGGTCTGTTCCAGCGCCGGGGTCGGGACGGTCTGGAAATAGTTGGTGCGGTCGAACCAGGTGGTGCCGTTCAGGCCGGTGGCGCCGGCGGCGCTCATGGCCTGGATGTGGCTGGTCGGGGAGTTCTCGGAGCCGCCGAACATCAGGTGTTCGAACAGGTGGGCGAAGCCGGTGGAACCGGCGGGCTCGTCCTTGGAGCCGACATTGTACCAGATGGACACGGCGACCACCGGGGCCTTGCGGTCCTCATGGACGATGACGGTCAGGCCGTTGTCGAGCTGGAAGCGCGACCAGGGGATGTCGACGCGGGCGACCAGGTCGGCGACCGGCGCGCCCTGGAGCGGCGCGGCCTGGGGCAGGGCGGAGGCGACGGCGACGGCGACCGGCGCGGATCCCGTGTCGGGCGACAGGGCCCAGACCGAGGTGGCTGGCGCAATGACCGCGAGAATGGCCGCGAGCGAGACGAGACGACGACGCATGAAGAACACCCCTGTTGACTGACGGTCGTGACCATAGCCGGGGCGTTCAGACACGCAATGCCCGTCGCGACCGCCTCAGCGCGCCGCGACCGTTTGTCCGGGGAGCCTCAGTCCTCGAGCGGCGGCAGGCCGGCTTCCTTGCGGGCGGCGGCGGCGGCTTTCTTTTCAGCCTTGGCGGCGGCCTTCTCGGCGGCCTTCTTGGCGTCGGCGCGATCGCGTTCCTGACGCTCGAAACTGTAGTTGGGCTTTCGGGCCATGGGCGGCTCCTTCTCTTCTTGTTGGCGCTACCGCGCTTCGCGCTACTTGAGCGCAGGTTGTTGGCACCGAGGGCGCGGGATCGGCCGCTGGGCCGTCGTCGGTTCTGCAAAGTGGGGCAAGCAGGGGGCCGGGGCAACCATTGACGGTCAATCGACGGCGATGATCTCGACCGCCTGTCCGGCGACGACCGCTTCGTCGCCGACCTGCTTGCCCATCAGGGCGACGGCGAGGGGCGAGACATGGCTGACCGAGCCGGCGGCGGGGTCGGCCTCGTCCTCGCCAGTGATGCGCCAGGTCTGGGTGCGGCCGTCGGCGCGTTCGAGGGTGACGGAGCCGCCGAAGCGGACCCGCCCGTCGGGCTCGGTCTCGACCCGCTGGGCCGTGGCGCGGCGGGCGGACCAGTAGCGCAGGTCGCGGGTGGCGCGGGCCATGGCGGTGCGGTCGGCCTCGATGGAGCCGTGAGCCTGGGCGGCGCTGTATGCCGCGCGGGCCGAGGCCAGGGCGGCCTCGATCAGCGCCAGGCCCGACGGGGTGACCAGATTGGGGTGGGGCGAAATCGGACGGTCGGGAAGGTCGGCGGCCGTGGCCTCCAGATCTTCCTCGCGGGTGAAGGCGACGCTCATGGGGGATGAGCGTATGCGGGTTTGGGGGGTTCCCGGAGCGGTTTTTTCGGCCTGCGGTGTGGAGGTTCATCACAACTGGCACAACGGGGTCACAACGGACACGACGGGACCCGGGGGCGTGTCGACGTCCGTGTATTGATCCGTGTGCCGGGTATTGCGGCGTTCGCCGCATTAGTCTGATCGAGGACGGGTCGGGCTGCTTCCGCTTCACAGGACGCGTTGTGTCCCTTGTGACCCCGTTGTGCCCGTTGTGATGAACCCGCTTTCGCCGGACGTTCGCCCCAGAACAGGGTAGTGGGTCGGCCATGAGCGATACAAACAGGACCGTACACATCATCGGGGCCGGGCCGGCCGGGCTGATGGCCGCCGAGCGGCTGGCGCGGGCGGGCCTTGCCGTGACGGTGCATGAGGCGATGCCGTCCGTGGCGCGGAAATTCCTCATGGCCGGGCGGGGCGGGCTGAACCTGACCCATTCGGAGGACATCGCGCCGTTCACGGGACGGTATGGCGAGGCGGCCGGGACGGTCGGGGCGTGGCTGGACGCCTTCTCGCCGACCCATCTGATCGGCTGGGCCGAAGGGCTGGGGCAGGCGACGTTCACGGGCTCTTCAGGCCGGGTGTTTCCGCGCGCGATGAAGGCCTCGCCGCTGCTGCGGGCCTGGCTGGGGCGGCTGAACGCGCTGGGGGTCGAGGTGCGGACGCGGTCGCGGCTCGTCGGGCGGCGTGAGGGCGGCTGGGTGTTCGAAACGCCGGACGGCGAGCGGGTCGAGACGGCGGATGCGGTGGTGCTGGCGCTGGGCGGGGCCAGTTGGCCGCGGCTGGGGTCGGACGGGACCTGGCGGGACTGGCTGGAGGCGGAAGGCGTGGCGGTCGAGCCGTTCCGGCCGTCGAATGTCGGTTTCGATGTGGCGTGGAGTGAGGTGTTCGCGGACCGGTTCGCGGGGCAGCCGCTGAAGCCGATCGCCCTGACGCACGGGGACCGGACGGTGCGGGGCGAGGCCATGGTCACGCGCTACGGGCTGGAGGGCGGGGCGATCTATGCGCTGTCAGCCGGGCTGAGGGACGCGATCGGGCGGGACGGGTCGGCGGCGCTGACCGTCGATCTGCGGCCGGACCTGACGGTCGAGGCGCTGGCGGGGCGGCTGGCGAAGCCGCGCGGCAAGGACAGCGCGACCAACTGGCTGAGGAAGGTGGCGGGTCTGTCGCCGGCGGCGGTGGGCCTGTTGCGCGAGATCCCGGGCGAGCTGCCTGCGGGGGCCGACAAGCTGGCCAAGCGGATCAAGGCCGTGCGGCTGACGCTGACGGGGGTGCAGGGGCTGGCGCGGGCGATCTCTTCGGCGGGCGGGGTGAGGCTGGACCAGGTGGATGCGGGGCTGATGCTGACCGCCCTGCCCGGCGTCTTCGTGGCCGGCGAGATGCTGGACTGGGAGGCACCGACCGGGGGCTATCTGCTGCAGGCCTCGATGGCCTCGGGGGTGGTGGTGGCGGACGGGGTGCTGGGGTGGCTGGAGAGGCGGCAGGGTCCGCTTTCGGGCTGAGCCAGCGCGCCTGAGCCCGGGACGGGTCGGTACGGTCGTCGCCTCATGGCCAAGGCGTTGTGTTGCAGAGTGGACCACCTGAGCCGACAGCGATAATCAACTGTGTATCTCCAACGAACAGGCTGCGATGGCTCCCCCTGATATGCGAACCTTGGCCGCCGTCGCCGGCCTGCTCATTTGCGCATTCATGTTGGCGTCGCTTGTCAGCACCGACTTGCGGCGGTCGGGCCGCAAGAGTGCCGCGCGCGGAACCGTCATGGGCCATGTGGCGAGCCTCAAGGACGGGGTCCATACCTATGCCGCGATTGTCGGCTATGAGATCGATGGCAAGTCCTTTGAGCAGACCGACGACGTCTGGTGGCCGCATCGTACACCCAGGGAAGGTGCCGCGGTGCGACTGCTGTTTCCTGTCGGACACCCGGAACTCGCCTACCGGCCGCGACCCTGGTTGCGGGTCCTCTCCTACGCGTTGGTCGGGGCCCTCGGGGCCGTGATGATCGCTATCCTGTCAGGGGGCGTTTGAACGTCATCCAGCCACCGCCATGAAACGAGCGGTGGTCGCGAGGCGAGTCTCACCGACTGACGAGGTCTGCTATCCGCCTTTGGCCCACCGTCCGCTCCCGACGGTGGGCTCAACAGACATTCCGCATGACCGCTTCGGCCCGCCGCTGGTCTCTGTCACGCCGGTGAGAGGCGGCTCCTTGTCATCCCCGACGGAGCGAAGCGGAGATCGGGGACGGAGCGCGCCTTTTCATCGGCCTCCCGGAAATCGCGAAGCGGTTATCCGGGAGACAGGCGACCCTCGCGCCATGGCCTGACCCGTCTCCCGGATAGCGGCTGACGCCGCTTCCGGGAGGATAGGAATTGTGGGTGATTGAGCTTGCCGTCCCGGCTCTTCCCCAAGCCTTCGCCGGGGTTCGGCCGGGATGACAAGGGGGACCTCAGGGATCAGCCCAAGGGTGACGCCCTTTGAAGGATGGGTCTAGAACGGTCGCATGACCCAGCACCGCATCCTCCTCGCCGCCGTCGCCGCCCTCCTGTCGGCCGGCCCCGCCCTCGCCCAGCAGGCCGAAGGGGCGCGGCTGAATGAGCATGTGCGGGTGCTGGCGTCGGACGAATTCGAGGGGCGCGGGGTGGCGACGCCGGGGGAGCAACTGACGGTCGACTATCTGGTCGGGCAGTTCCGGGCCCTGGGGCTGGAGCCGGGCGGGCCGGACGGGTCGTGGGTGCAGACGGCGCAACTGGGAAGGACGCGGCAGGCCGGGCCGGCGACGATCACGGTGACGGCGGGCGGGGCGACGCGGGCGCTGGAGCGGGGGCCGCAGCTGCTGGTGTCGAGCGACCGGCCGGTGGATCACATCACGGTCGCCAACGCCGAGGTGGTCTTCGCCGGCTATGGCGTCAGCGCGCCCGAGCGCGGCTGGGACGATTTCAAGGGCATGGACCTGCGGGGCAAGATCCTGCTGGTCATCGTCAATGATCCCGACTTCGGCGCGCCCGAGGGGCATCCGGTCGCGGGACGGTTCGACGGCAATGCCATGACCTTCTACGGCCGCTGGACCTACAAATTCCAGGAGGCGGCGCGGCAGGGGGCGGCGGCGGTGCTGGTGATCCACGACACGGCGGGCGCCGGCTATGGCTGGAGCGTGCTGGAGGGGTCGTCGACGGCGCCGAAATTCGACATCGTGCGGGCTGATCCGGACGCCGAGCGGGTGCCGGCCCAGGGCTGGATCCAGGGACCCGTCGCGGAGCAGCTGTTCCGTGACGCAGGCCTCGACTACGCCGCCCTGCGCGCGGCGGCGCGTACGCCGGACTTCGCGCCGGTGACCCTGACGGGCGTGACGATGTCGATCGATTTCGGCCAGACCGCCGACCGGATCGAGAGCCGCAATGTGCTGGCCCGCATCCCCGGCGCCGGGCATCCGGACGAGACGGTTCTGTACGGTGCCCACTGGGACGCCTATGGCCGCGCGACGCCGGTGGGGGACGACGACATCTATAACGGCGCCGTCGACAATGCGACGGGGGTGGCCGGGCTGATCGAGCTGGCGCGGCTGTTCAAGGCGGGCGCAGCCCCGGACCGGTCGGTGGTCTTCGCCGCCTGGACGGCCGAGGAGGCCGGGCTTCTGGGGGCCGAATACTACGCCGCCAATCCGGTCTGGCCGCTGGAGACGACCGTGGCCAACATCAACATTGACAGCTTCCTGCCGGGCGCCGAGGTTTCGCCGCAGATCGTGGTCATGGGGGCCGGCAAGAGCGAGACGGACGCCTGGCTGGAGCGGCGCGCGACGGAACAGGGCCGCACCCTGATCCCCGACCCGGCGCCCCAGGCCGGCGGCTTCTATCGTTCGGACCATTTCCCGCTGGCGAAGATGGGCGTGCCGGCCCTGTTCGGGGCGGCAGGCTTCACCGGGCACAACGCGGCCAGCCGCGACTATGTAGCCAACCGCTATCACAAGCCCTCGGACGAGTGGACGAGCGACTGGGTGATGGACGGGGCGGCGGTGGACGTGGACCTGCTGTACCTGGTGGGTCGCGATCTGGCGGACAGCCGGGCCTGGCCGGCGTGGAACGCGGGGGCGGAGTTCGAGGCGGCAAGGCAGGCGTCGGCGGCGACCCGGCGGTAACCCTTCCCTCTCCCGTTGGGAGAGGGCTTGAGCGCCCGGGAGCGTAGCGATCGGTTGCGCGAAAGGGTGAGGGTCGACCGTATCCGTCGGCGCAAGCCGTGTCGCTGTCCGGAGCGGCGGCTCACGCCGACGGATACGGTCGACCCTCATCCGGCCCTTCGGGCCACCTTCTCCCAATGGGAGAAGGAGTCTAGACCCGTGCCCATGACCCTCCCCGACATCCACGGCGTCTGCCCGCCCCGTTTCGCCGCCGTGAAGGACGCCTTCGCCGCCAATTTCACCGAGGCGCCCGAGGGGCTGAACGAACAGGCGGCGCGGTTCAGCGTCTGTATCGGCGGCGAGGTCGTGATCGATCTGTGGGGCGGCTGGGCCGATGCAGCGAAGACCACGCCCTATGGCGAGGACACGCTGACGCCCGTGTTCTCGACCGGCAAGGCGGTGATGATGCTGCTGATCGCGACCTGCGTGGAGCGCGGTCTGCTGGACTATGAGCGGCCCGTTTCGGCCTACTGGCCGGCGTTCGGACAGGCGGGCAAGGCGGCGGTCACGGTCGGGCAGCTGATGAGCCATCAGGCGGGGCTGCCGGGGTTCTCCGAAAGCGTGGATCCGAGCATATGGTTCGACCGGGAGGCGGCGCTGGCGCGGCTGTGCGCGCAGGTGCCGATGTGGCCGCCCGGGACGGCGTCCGGCTATCACCCGATCACCATCGGGCTTCTGGCCGGCGAGCTGTTCCGCATCGTCGACGGGCGCAGCATGGGGACGGCGCTGCGCGAGGACTTCCCGGGCCTCGACCTGTGGATCGGCCTGCCGGAGGCCGAGCACGGCCGGGTGGCGCAGATGAAGAAGCCGACGGCGGCGCCCGATCTGGGTGTGATCGATGCAGTCAAGCGCGCCGCCTTCCTCGATACGGGCTCGGCCCCCGGCGGGCGCGGTTCGGTGGAATGGCGGACGATGGAGCTGCCCTCGGCCAATCTGCACGGCACGGCGAAGGATCTGGCGCGGATCATGGCGGTGGTCGCCAACGGCGGCGTGCTGGACGGACGGACCGTGCTGTCGCCGGGCGTGCGGGCCGAGATGCTGCGCGAGCGGATCCATGGCCGCGACAGGGTCGTGCCCTTCGACATCAGCTGGGCGGCGGGGCTGATGCGCAATGAGGGCCTGCACATCTTCGGGCCCAATCCGACGGCGGCGGGCCATTG
>JAUYAG010000030.1 GCA_030693575.1 Brevundimonas sp.
TTCGTCGAAAGCCTCGGCATCCATGACGCCGTGCACGGCTATGAGGCGGTGGAGACGCTGGATGCGTCCCTGCCCACCCTGTACCTCGACCTGGCGGGCGATCCGGAGCTGAGACGCCGTGTCCACGCCCGGTTCGGCCCGGCCCTTGTCTACGACTGCCTCGTCGGATCGACGCAGAGTGACAGCTTCACCGCCGACGATCCGGCCCTCACGGGCCCGCGACCGGTCTTCTTCTTCGCCGCCACCTGTCTGGACAATCATCGGGCGCAAGGCACGCTGAATGCCTTCTATGAGCGCTTCCTCGCGGACCAGAGCCGGTTCTTCGAACGCGTCGTCGATCCGGCCTCGCCCTGGATTCGCATCATCGAGCATCAGGGTCTGGAGGCCGCGGCGCAGGTGGTCCGCCGTCTGGCCGACGGCCTGTCGGATCCGGCTGAAGGAGCGATTGTGCGGATTGTCCGCTGAAGCGCGGACCGGTTGGGCATTCACGAGCCCTCCTCCGCCAAGGCTTCGGAGGGCATCCTGCTTCGCGGTTTCCCTGGACGCCAGTCCTGCGAAGCGCGTCAGCGCGAAGCAGGATGGCGGAGACGCAGGGATTCGAACCCTGGGTACCCCTTACAGGGTACGACGATTTAGCAAACCGTTGCCTTCAGCCACTCGGCCACGTCTCCGGCAGGCGGCGTGATTAGCCGAGCAAACGGGCCGGCGCAACGGGCAACACGCACGGTGCCGGAGAATGGCCCTGCGTTAACGGGACAGTGAGGGCGGGCGTGCATGGTGCGCGGGAACTCCCTCGCCGCGAGCCCCATGACCGAAGCCGTCCGCCGCCATTCGTTCGACGCCGCCCTGCCGGGAACCGGCGGGATGGACGCGACCGGGCTTCAGGCCCTTGCCGCCGCGGCCGTCTCCGCGCCGCCGGAAGCCGTGGCCGAAGGCGCAGCCCGCCGCGGCCCGTTCCGCCCCGAGGTCTGGCTGAACGCGCGCCAGCGGCACGCCTCGCGGCTCGCGGCCCACTATTTCCGCGCCTTCGACACCCTGGCCGTGGTCGCGGTCAGCCTTCTCTGCGCCTGGGCCGCGGCGCCCGGTGCCCTGATCCATACCGAGGTGTCGCGGGTCCTGCCCTTCGCCCTCGGCGCGGCGGCCGTGCTGGGCATGATGCGATCGCTCGGTCGTTACCGGTTCGCGCGCGGTCAGAGCACGGCGCGGCACCTGGCCGCGGTCGCCGCCATGGTCGCGGTCGGCGCGGTCGTGGCCCTGGTCTCAGGCTGGCTCCTGCGCGGCGGCACGGCGCAGGTCTCGGCCTATCTCGTCTGGGCCGGTCTGATGCTGATCACCCTGAACGCCCTGCATATCGGCTGGAGCGATCTGGTCGGACGCTGGCGGGCCTCGGGCGCCCTGACGCCCAATATCGTGCTGGTCGGGGCGACCCGGCACGCCGAGTCCCTGATCCGCGAGGCGCTGAAGCGGCGCGATCTCAATGTGCTGGGCATTTTCGACGACCGGATGGCGCGCAGCCCGCGGGCCATCGAGGGCGTGCCGGTGCTGGGCAAGGCGGCCGATCTGCTGACCCACAAGATGACGCCCTATGTCGACCGCATCGTTCTCGCCATCGACCCGCGGGCCGAGGCGCGGGTGCGCGAACTGAACGCCACCCTCCGCACCCTGCCGCACGAGGTCACCCTGCTGGTCGAACCCGATGGCGTGGCCGAGACCCAATCGGCGCTGGACCGGCTCGCCGCCGCCCCGCTGGCGGATGTCCAGGGGCCGGCCGACGACGATCGCCGCGCCTTCAACAAGCGGCTCCAGGACATGATCCTCGGCCTGATCGCCCTCGTCCTGCTGGCCCCGGTCATGGCGCTGATCGCGCTCGCCATCCGGCTGGACAGCCCCGGCCCGATCTTCTTCCGCCAGCGCCGCCATGGCTTCAACCACGAGGAAATCGTGGTGTGGAAATTCCGCTCGATGAAGCAGGAGGCCGCCGACGCGACCGCCAGCCGTCAGGTCACCCATGACGATGACCGGGTCACCCGCATCGGCCGCTTCATTCGCAAGACCAGCCTCGACGAACTGCCGCAGCTGCTCAATGTGATCGCCGGCGAGATGTCGCTGGTCGGGCCCCGCCCGCACGCCATCGGCATGAAGACCGGCCACGTCGAGAGCGCCCGTCTCGTCGCCGACTACGCCCACCGCCACCGCATCAAGCCGGGCATGACCGGCTGGGCCGCCGTCAACGGTTCGCGCGGCCCGCTGCACACCGCCCAGGACGTGCGCCGCCGGGTGCAGCTCGACGTCGACTATATCGAGCGCCAGTCCCTGTGGATGGATCTGTGGATCATGGCCATCACCGTGCCGGTGCTGCTGGGCGATCGCGCGGCGATCCGGTGAGCGAGGCTCGCTGATGTTCTGGCGCGGCGTCTGGGGCTATCTGCCCGCGAATATCGTGCAGGGCGTGGTCGGCTTCCTGGCCATCATCCTCTTCACCCGACTGCTCAGTCCCGAGGATTTCGGCCGCTACGCCCTGGCCTTCTCGGTCATGACCCTGGCCCATGTGGCGGTGTTCAGCTGGCTGGAGGCGGCCATGGCCCGCTTCTGGGCGGCCCAGACGCCCGGGGCGGCCCAGGGACATTTCGCCAGCCTGTATCGCACCGCCTTCGTGCTCAGCGCCGGATTCCTGGTCGTGACCGGCCTTGTGGTCTGGCTCCTGCCCACCGATCCCCTGTTCAAACTGGCCCTGGCCGCCGGTCTTGCCGGAGCCCCGGCGCGCTGCATGGTCAAACTGGCCCAGGAGCGGTTCCGCGCCGAGGGCGAAGTGGGCAAGTCCGCCCGACTGGACATGGCCGTGACCGCGGGCGGCCTGGCCATCGGCGTCGGCTTCGCCCTTGCAGGCATGGGTGCTGCTGCGCCCCTGCTGGGCCTCGGCCTCGCCCCTCTGGCCGCCCTGCCCTTCGTCCTGCCCGGCGAGCTGAAACAGGCGCGCGGCGGGGCCTTCGAGGCCGGGCGTGTGCGGGACTATGCGATGTACGGCTATCCGATCGCGGCTTCCCTGGCCCTGACCGTGGTCCTGTCCTCGACCGACCGCTTCGTGCTGGATGCGTATCTGGGCGAGGCCGCGGTGGGGGCCTATCACGCCAGCTATTCCATCGCCAACCGTACGCTGGACGTCCTGTTCCTGTGGCTCGGCACGGCCGGTCAACCGGCGCTGGTCATGGCGCTGGAGCGCGGCGGAATGGACCGGCTCAAGGTCGCCGCCCGCGAACAGCTGTCGACCTTCCTGCTGGTCGGTCTGCCCGCGGCGGCCGGCGTGGCGCTGGTCGCGCGGCCGCTGTCCGAGGTGCTGATCGGCGAGGAGCTTCGCACGGCCGCGGCCAGCGTGACGCCGTGGATCGCCCTGTCGGCCCTGCTGTTCGGTCTCACGGCCTACTATTTCGGCCAGGCCTTCACCCTCGGCAAGAAGACCCGGCGGCTGCTGCTCGCCATGGCCATCCCGGCCGGCCTGAATGTGATCCTGAACCTGATCCTGGTGCCGCGCTTCGGCCTGATGGGCGCGGCCTGGGCCACGGCGGCCAGCTTCGGGCTCGGCATGGTCGCGACCATGCTGATCGGACGGCGCGTGGTGGCCCTGCCCATCCCGTGGGAGAGCCTCGCCCGATGCGGCGTGGCCACGGGGATCATGGCGCTGGTGGTATCGCGGCTGCCGGCAATCGGCGGCCTCGGCGAACTGATCCTCGACGCCGGCGTCGGGGCGATCGTCTATGCGGCGGCGGCCCTGACCCTGAATGCCGCCGGCGTGCGGACCGTGGCGCTCGGGCTCATGGCGGGGCGCGGACTACGGAGAGCGGCGGCATGAGCGCGCGGGCCAAAATGACCGACAGCCCCGCCTGGAAGGCGGCCCGCCCCGCCGTCTCGGTGCTGATCCCCTTCCTGCGCGACGATCCCGCGGAACTGCTGGGCCTGCTCGACGAGGAGGCCGCCTCGGTCGACGGCGCGGTCGAGATCGTCCTGCTGGACGACGGCACGCGCGATGCGACCCTGACCGAACGGCTGTCGACGCAGATCAGGGCCATGGCCCTGCCCGTCCGCCTCATCACCCTGCCCGCCAATGAGGGCCGTTCGATCGGGCGCAACCGGCTGGCCTCCGCCGCGCGCGGCGGCAGCCTGCTGTTCCTCGACAGCGACATGCGCCCCGATCACCGGCGCTTCCTGCGCGACTGGGCCGATCTGGCCGCGCGCGAGGACCCGGCCGTGGCCTTCGGCGGCTTCTCCCTGCTGCAGGCGCCCACCGACGCCCGCTTCGCCGTCCACCGCGCCATGGCCGCGAAGTCGGAGTGCGTGCCCTATACGGAGCGCGCCAAACAGCCGGAGAAATACGTCTACACCTCCAACCTGCTGGTCCGGCGCGACGTGTTCGAGTCCGAGGCCTTCGACCCCGGATTCACCGGCTGGGGCTGGGAGGATGTGGAATGGGCCATGCGGGTCTCGCGCCGCTTCCGCGTCGTCCACCTCGACAACGCCGCCACCCATATGGGGCTCGACACGGTCGCCGCCCTCGCCGGTAAATACGAGCAGTCAGCGCCGAACTTCGCCCGCATGGCCGAACGCCATCCGGCGATCGTCGCGGCCTATCCCAGCTACAAGGCGGCCCGGTTGCTGAAGCGCCTCCCCGGCCTGCCGAAGCTGCGCAGGATGATGCGGCGCGGCGCGGATGCGACCTGGCTGCCCGTCGGCGCGCGCGCCTTCTCCCTGCGCCTGTACCGCGCCGCCCTGTATGCGGACGCCGTCTGATGGCGGACGTCGCGGTCATCGTTCCGACGCTGAGACGGGCCGAGAGCCTCGAGCGCGCCCTGCGTTCTCTGTTCGCCCAGACCCGCGTCGCCGAACGGGTGAGCGCGATCGTCGTGGTCGACAATGATCCGGTGGGCTCGGCAGCCGCGACCGTTGACGCGCTGCGTAACGACTCGCCCTGGCCCCTGACCTATGTGCACGCGCCCCGGCCCGGCGTCGCCACGGCGCGAAACGCCGGCCTCGCCGCGACGGATGCGCCGCTGATCGCCTTCCTCGACGATGATGAAGCGGCCTCGCGGGGCTGGCTCGCCGCCCTTCTGAAGGCCCGGGAAGACACCGGTGCCGACGCCGTCTTCGGTCCGATCACCGGCCGCGCCCCCGACGCCGCGCCTTGGCTGAAGCCCTGGCTGGAGCGGTTCTTCGGCCGCGAAGGTCCCGATCGGACACAGTTGATCGATCACCCCTTCGGCTGCGGCAACTCGCTGATGGTACGGGCGACCGCCCTGCCCGGCCCGGCGCCGTTCGACGCGGGCACGGATCAGGCCGGGGGCGAGGACGACGCCCTGTTCGCGGCCCTGGCGGCCCGTGGCGGCCGTTTCGGCTGGGCCGCAGACGCCCGGGTGGAGGAGTTCGCGCCGGCCCATCGCGCCACCCTGAACTACGCCCTCGCCCGCGCCTTCGCCTATGGCCAGGGGCCCAGCCAGACGGCGGCAGCGGCGCGCAACTGGCCCGGCGTGGCGCGCTGGATGGTCATCGGCGCGGCGCAGACCGCCGTCTGGGGCGCGGCCTCCGCGGCCCTGACCCTCATCGCTAGTCCGAAGCGGGCCGAAATGTACGACCGCACCGCGCGCGGCGTCGGAAAACTGTTCTGGATGAAGGGGTTCGAGCCGCACTTCTACGGCGCGCGGGAAGTGGCCCGACTGGATGCGGCGCGACCCTAGCGCCTCGTCCGGGTCCTCAATCCGGCGGTCGCGCCTGAGCGCGATGGGCGGAAGGTTCATCACCAAGGACACCAAGGGATCACAAAGAACACGAAGGGACCGAGGCGCTTCCAGGCCGGCGCTTCTTTCGCAAATGCCGGGATCGCGGCGTACGCCGCATTTTGGGCAAGGGCGCGGTCCGATCCCACATATGCGTCGCGCGGAGCTCCGGCTCTGTCATCCGCTCAGGACCCTTTGTGTCCTTTGTGATCCCTTGGTGTCCTTCGTGATGAACCAGCTCGCGCTGAAGCAGGCGCACCAACTTGCGAACAGGACCCTAGCCGGTCAGCCGCTTCAGGAAGGCCGGAGGGTTGTAGGTCGAGCGATTGACGACCACCCCCGCGATCTTGCCGCCGACCGCCTCGATCTCGTCCCGCAGCATCAACGGCTCATTGGCCGCCCCGCTCTCGGCCGCCACCACCAGCACCGTGGCGTCGACATAGGGGGCCAGGGTGATGGCCATGTCGCTGCGGTCGGCGGCGGGGGCGTCAATCACCACCGTGTCGGCATGTTTGCGCAGGGCGTCCCAGTAGCGGGCGTCGCTGACCGCCTCGGCCCGCTGTCCGGAGCGCAGGTGCTCGGCCGCGAACCGGGTCACCCACAGCCGCCCGCCGAGACAGGGCCGGGCGCTCATCAGCCGGGCCGGGTGCACGGGCTTGCCCGCCCGGTCCATGATGCGCGGGGTGACGGCGAAGAAGATGGAGCCGTCCGGCGTGGCGATGGCCGCCTTGCCCAGCGTGCCGAAGCGGTCGGGTTCGGCCGCGACGGCCTCCATCTGGTCCTGCTGGGCCAGGTCGGCGTCGATCAGCCAGACGGGACGGCGGGCGCGCACGGCGGCCAGCCGGGCGTATTCGCGCGCGACCGTCGACACGCCCTCGCCGGAGGCTGCGGCGGCAATCTGCAGCACGCGGCCGCGATGGCCCCGCGCCGGTCCCAGCGCGGCCCAGAGAGCCGCCATTTCGGATGTCAGATCGACCATCGAATCGCTACGCGCCCGTTACAGGCTCCTACGCTAACACGGGCGGGGTCATCGGGCCTTCATCGGGGCCACTGCCAGAACAGGCATGTCGAGGGTCCGTCCGGTCGAGGCGGGGGTGACGTAGCCCCGCCGCGTGAACACCCGCAGCAGGCCGACGCACAGGGCGGTGAAGGCGGCGAACAGGAAGACCACCGCCAGCAGGGGCGCCTTGAGGCTGGTGCCCCGGGTCGGGGCCTCGGCGCGTTCGATCACATTCACGTTGTCCGCCCCGGCGGCGACCAGGGCGCTGTCGGCGCGGGCGGCGCTCTCGCGCTGCTGGAAGTCGCGGACCAGGGTCGTCAGGACCTCGCGATTGCCGGCCAGATTGGCGTTGGTCGATTCCAGCCGGGTCATTTCGGCCAGACGCGAGCGCAGCTGGCCCAGCTGCCCCTCGGCCACGGCCAGCCGGGCGGCCAGACCGTCGCGGTCGGCGGCGGCGGTGATCCGCGCGGTCTCGATCTCGGTGAAGATGGTGCTCGGCACGGTGCGGACCTCCTTGGGTCCGACCGTGGTGCCGGTGGCCACATA
>JAUYAG010000057.1 GCA_030693575.1 Brevundimonas sp.
GGCATCGGCAACCTGGTCGACGCCGACCTGGCCAAGGAAAGCGCCCGCCTGACGGCTCTGCAGACGAAGCAGCAGCTGGGTGTGCAGGCGCTGTCGATCGCCAACCAGTCGAGCTCCATCCTGCTCGGCCTGTTCCGCTAATACCGGGGAAGGGACGGAGTCGAACGCGGCTCCGTCCCGACTTCCCGTGGCCTCTAACCGGGAGGCGCCGGCCTAGTCGCCGACGTTCAGGAGATGAATGCAGATGCAACGATAAGAGCGGTTCCGGCAGTCTCTGTCGAAACACCGCTGCCGTCCGGAGCGGATCAGGAATCCAGATCCAGACCCGCTGAAGACGCGGAACGCCAGGCCCGCTATCGGCTGGTGATCGAGCAGGGCCCCAGTGCGGGGTCCTTTGTGTACAAGACGCTGGACCGGGAAACCGGCGAGATCGTCCGGCAGTTGCCGAGTGAGGAAGTGCTCAAGTTGAGGCAGAGGGACGACTACGGCGTCGGCGCGGTGATCAACACGACCGCCTGAAACGCCAGTCAGGACGGACCGTGCCCGGGCCGCAGCCGCGCGCCCGGTCATCTTGCGTTAACCATACGCTCACGACTCGCGGCATAGCCTGAGCCTGAAACGATCCAGGGCCGAATGCCATGACCAACAGCGTCCACTCCAACACCTCCGCGCTTATCGCGCTGCAAAACCTCAATCAGATCAGTGATCGGATGGCGGCCACGCAGAACCGCATCAGCACGGGCCTGAAGGTCGACGGCGCCAAGGACAATTCGGCGGTCTGGGCGATTGCACAGAATCAGCGCGCCGATCTGGGGGCGCTCGGGGCTGTGAAAACCAGCCTCGACCGCGCCACCTCGCTGGCGGACGTGACCCTGGCGGCCGGAGAGGCGATCTCCGACCTCATCATCCAGATGCGCCAGAAGGCCGTGGCGGCCTCCGACCTCTCGCAGACGCCCGAATCCCGCGCGGCCTACGACGACGACTTCCAGAGCCTCGTGCGGTCGGTTCAGCAGTTCGCCGACAGCGCCTCGTTTGACGGGGTGAACCTGCTGGACAACTCCCTGACGGCGGCGCTCGACTTCCTCGCCAACGTTGACGCTGTCGATACGATTTCGATCGACCCGCACAATTTCACAGGGGCCGGTCTGGGCCTCAGTACGCAGAACCTGCTTCTGCCCGCCGCCGCGGCGACCGCGCTCGGCGTCATCGATACGGCGCTGGCGACAGTGAACTCCGGCCTGGCCTCGCTGGGCGCGCAGGCCAAGCAGATCGAGACGCACAACACCTTCGTCTCGAAGCTGATGGATTCGCTCGAGACCGGCATCGGCAAGCTGGTCGACGCGGATCTGGCGAAAGAAAGCGCCCGCCTTCAGGCGTTGCAGGTGCAGCAACAGCTCGGCGCACAGGCGCTGTCGATCGCCAACCAGGCGCCGCAGATCATCCTGTCGCTGTTCAAGAGCTAGGCTGGCCGGCGCACGCCGGCGGGACCGATCTGAATGGCCGCGGGGCGTCGGCGCGTCCCGATTCCGTACAGTGAAAGCAATGATTTCAAGGCATTGACGAAGGCGGTCTTCACGGCGTCCTCCTCATCCAGCGGGTCGTTAACGGGTCCGCCAGATCATTGTTCCCTGAGTCGCGCGCAAAGTCGCTCAGCAGCCGGACGTTAAGCGCCCGTTACGGTTGGCCGGTCACAATGGCGGCCGGGAGCCGCCTGTGATCAACAACAGCTATCTGCTCGGGTTGTACGGAGCGAGCGTGGACACCTCGTCCACGTCGGGCGGAACCACGACCGTAACGCGGAAGACGCAGCCGACCGCGCCCTGGTCAGCGGGGGCCAAGGTTCCCGAGCAAAGCGCGCTGGTGCGGGCGGCGCTCGCGGGGAACCGGCTGATCAACGAGGGCGTGGAACGTCTCGACGTGCCGGGCGCGTCGACGGACTATCGAAAGCTGTTTGCCCTCTACAAGGGCCTGGACTCCCTGACGGCGCTCGCCAACCGCGCGGATCAGCGTGGGGTGAGCGCCAGTGAGTCGGCCCTGATCCGCCAACGTTTCACCGCGGGGATGTCCGAAGTCAGCGGCTATCTGCGGACCGCCGGATTTGACGGCATCCGTCTGGTCGAAGGCGTGTCCGCCACGACCGCCAAGACGACGGCGGCGGTGCCGCGTGACGCAACCCGGATCGTCACCAGGCCGGTGCACGATGGCCCGCTGACCTCTTCAGTCGCGTCCTTCGAGGGCGATGTCAGGTTCGACATCACCATCGGAACGATCAACGGCGACACGACGATATCGATCGACCTGGCGGAGATGGGGGCCCAGACCCGCACGTTCGACGATGTGCTCTCGCACATCAACGGCAAGCTGGCGGACGCCGGCGTGGCCACCCGGTTCGGACGGGAAAACGTCACCGGGCCGCCGCGCACGATCAAGGCGGGAACCAAGACCATCACCCTGCCGGCCCGTTCCGACCAGTGGGCGCTGGTGATCCAGGGAACGAATGTCGAATCAGTCCGGTTCGCGACGACGCAGAAGTCCGACGCCGTCTACGTTGTCCAGGCCGCGGGGGCCGCGGGCGGCAACGAACTGCTGAAGTTCCAGAGCGACGGTGGCGCGGCCCCTGAACCGGTTGATATCGGCGTGCAGTCCGGATGGGTCGCCGGGCGCGCCTCGCAGACCGCCTTGCCGAAGGGCGTCGAGACGGTACGGGCCAGCGCGGTCGCGGCGGACGGATCGTTGTGGATGGTCGCGGACGTGGAGTCCGCGCCGGGCGAGCAGCCGGTGAAGGGCGAACGCGATGTCGCCCTGATGAAATTCGACCCGTCTGGCCGTCTGGTGGCGACGCGGATGCTCGGCGCCGCGGACACGGCCAGCGGCTATGCGATCGCCATCGCCGCCGACGGACGGGTGGCCGTGGCGGGATCTGTCACGGGCGCGCTCGAAGCCGGGGTCAAGCCGGCGGACGCCGACCTCGCCGACAGCTTCGTCACCGTCTTCGATGGAGCCGGCGAGGAACTCTGGACCCAAAGGCGGGGAGCCAAGGCGGCGGACGAAGCCACGGCGGTGTCCTTCGGGGCGGATGGAAGGGTCTATGTGGCCGGGCGGGCGAAGTCGTCCATGCCCGGCGCGTCCGGCATCGGCGGCTGGGACGGATATCTGCAGGGCTTCACCGCCACCCGGGCGCACAGCCTGGCGCCCCTGGTCGGCGCGGCGGTGTCAATCGACCAGTTCGGGACCGCCGGCGACGACAGCGTCAAGGCCATGACGACCGATGGCTCGTCGATCTATACGGCCGGGGTTGAGAGCGGTCGGGTGATGGTCCGCCACTATACGCCCGACGTTGACGGGAGGCCGAGCCTGGCTGCGGTGCGGGATCTGGGTGCGGCCAACGGCGACGTGACGGGGATCTCCGTGGCCGACGGCCGGGTGGTCCTGACCGGAACGACCAGCAACGCCGCCCTCGACATCGCAACAGTGAACACGGCCCATTCGGGCGGCACGGATGCTTTTGTGGCGGTGCTGGAGGCGGATCTTTCGGCCAGCGCCGCGGATCGTCTGACCTATGTCGGCACCGCCGGCGACGACACCGTCTCGGACATGAAGGTGCATGACGGAAAGGTCTGGCTGACCGGGCTCGCCGATCGTCCGGTTGGCGCTAAGGCGGAGGATCCGAGGCAGGGCTATCTCACCCGGCTGGACCCGCTGACGGGGGCGGTCGAATGGACCCGGACATGGCCCGGCGCCAACCAGCAGGCGTCGCCACTCACGCTCGCGGTCGCCACGGACGGCGCGAGCGTGCTGGACCGGCTGGGTCTGCCGGATGGTCTTGTCTCGACCGGGGATTCCAAGATCCTGACCACCGTCACGGCGGCCCGGCCCGGGGACCGGTTCTATGTGACGCCCGCGGACGGCAGCCGGTCGCGGGCGGTCACGATCGACGCCCGCGACACGTTGCAGACCCTGGCCAAGAAGATTGAACAGGCCAGCTTCGGCCAGCTGAGCGTGACGGTCGTCACCGACACGCTGAAAAGCGCCACCGGCGAACTGATCACCAGCGGACGGCCGCAGAGACTGTCCATCGTTCCGCGAAGCGGGCGGGAAGGGGCGACCCTGACCAGTGGCGAAACGGGCCGGGACGCGCTGTCGGCGCTGGGCCTGTCGCCCGGGCTCATCAGCCCCAAGCCGGGAACCGGCGACCTGAAGATCTTCGCCCTGGCGCTTCCGCCGTCCCTGTCACTGTCCGGGTCGGACGACATCAAGGCGTCGATCAAGTCGCTCCAGGATGCGATGACGGCGGTCCGGAGCGCCTATCGCGGGCTGGCTCCCGGTGCCAACAAGCCGGCCATCACCGGCACGGCACCGGCCTATCTGACGGCGCAGCTGGCCAACTACCAGGCGGCCCTCGCCCGCCTCGGCGGATAGAGCTTCACCGACGAAGAGCGTTGACGCGGAAGGGCCGGGCGGGGTTATTGGAGGCTCCATCCGCGCGAGCCCTTCATGCCCCAGGACAATCGTCTTCTCATCGCCATCGGCGCCGGCCTGGCGGTTGTCGCGGCCGTCGTGATCGCCCTGATCTTCAGCGCCGGACGGGAACGGAATCCCGCGCCCCCGCCGGCGGCGCAGGGCGGGCTGACGGTTGATGTTGCCGACGCGCCTGAACTGAACACCACGCGTGAACTGCGCTGCTTCGTCGATGGCCAGTACATCGGTCTGGCGACCCTGTCCGACTGCGCGCGACGCAACGGCGTGGCCACGGACGCGCTCGACGTCGGTATTGACGAGACCGGTGCCCTCGCCGCCGCGCCGACTGCCGCCTTTGCGCCGCCGCCCAGCGCACCGCCCATCGAACTGACCGAGGTCGAAAAGCCGGCGATGACGGATCCGCAGCCGGTCGAGCCTTCGGTCCAGCCGGCGTCGGGCTCCGCCTGCCTGCGGCACACGGGGTCGGACTGGCGCTCGCTGTCGTCGAACATGAGCCTGAACGCCTGCGTGCAGGCGCTGTATTCGGGCACCTGCGTGCGGCCGGGCGAGGCGCTGTATGGCCGCTGGGGCGACGTCACGCTGAGGCTCGTGCCGCGTCGGGTCGAGCAGTCGAACGACAACAGCCGCTTCCGCACGCTGGCCGAACAGGATCGAAGCTGCACATTCCCGGGACTGCGCTGATGAAATATCTCGCCATCACCGCCTTCGCCGTCGGCGCACTGTCGCTGGCGGCCTGCGAAAAGGCCATTGAGGCACCGTTCGACGAAGGCGTCTGTTACGCGGTCGAACGCGGAGCCGAGGGCGAGGCGCCCCGGTTCAACAAGGTGGCCGACAACCAGCCCCAGATCGAGTTCTGTGCGGCGCGACTGGAAGAGGTCCGGCTGCGGTTCCTGCGCATAGGCGGGTCGCGCCAGGAGATAACCGGGGCCTATCAGGGTCAGTTCATCTTCATCGACCGCGGCGGCGTCTGGCTTTCCCGGACGCTGGACGGCGGACGGTTCAACGCCATGGCCCGGACCGGCGACGGACGTCTGGCCATGCCGGGCGCGATCCAGCGGGCCATCGACGGCACGCCGATCGCCGTATCCGCCAATCCCGAACCGGATCCGACCGCGCCGCCCACGCCCTAGACGAAACAGAACAAACGTGGAACAACGCGTTCCTGTGGATGGTGACGACAAACCGGACCCGCAGGGGCCGAAAGCGCGCTAGGCCCGGACAACAGGCAATCGGCTCCGAACAGCGCGAAGCGCGGCGGGCCAGAACGAAGAAGGAGCTCGGCGATGGCGGGCAGCGTCAACAAGGTCATTCTGGTCGGCAACCTGGGCAAGGACCCGGAAATCCGCACGCTCAACTCGGGCGAGCGGGTGGCCAACCTGTCCATCGCGACCTCGGAGCAGTGGCGCGACAAGGCCACCGGCGAGCGCAAGGAAAAGACCGAGTGGCACCGGGTGGTCATCTTCAACGAGAACATCGTCAAGGTGGCCGAGAACTATCTGAAGAAGGGCTCGACCGTTTACATCGAGGGCTCGATCCAGACCCGGAAATACGAGCAGGCCGGGGTCGAGAAATACACCACCGAGATCGTGCTGCAGAAGTTCCGCGGCGAGCTGACCATGCTGGGCGGACGCAGCGACAGCGCCGGCGGCGGTGCCTCGCGCGGCGGCGACGACGACTATTCCTCGGGCTTCTCGACCGGCGGCGCCAACAAGCCCAGCGGTCCCAAGGAAAGCTACGACCTGAACGACGACATTCCGTTCTAGGTCAGGCCCGTAGCGCCTGATCGCAGGGCGGACAGGGCAGGGCCGCCGGAGTATGCGCGATCGCGCGCCTCGTCGCCGGCACCATGACGGCGGCCGGGGGCATGGTGACAACCGCATGTTGGCCCATCGGACGCCCTCAATCCGGATCGTCCCCGTGTGGCGTCGAACTGGCCGTGTGCGCCCCCGCACTGCGGCGTATTCGCCCTTGCGATTGCGGCGGCTTACCGCCATAAGCCTCCCACCCGGAAGGTCCGGGCCCCTCTGGCGGCCGAACATGGCCGTGATGTCGGACCTCGGACGCCCTGTTGGCGTCTGATTGCCGAACCTTGGGGTAAACATGGACCTGATTGCAGGCTTTCTCACCAGCGAGTTCCTGGGCAAGGCCGCATGGCTGTGGCTGAGCTTCCTCGGCATTGTCGGCCTGTTGCTGGCCTTCGACCTGGGCGTCCTGCACAAGGACAGCAAGGAGATCGGGGTCGCGGAAAGCCTGCGGTTGTCGGCCTTCTACATCATGATCGCGCTGGTGTTCGGCGTCTGGGTCTGGTGGTCGATGGGCCCGATCTCCGGCATGCAGTATTTCACGGGCTATGCGCTCGAAAAGGCCTTGTCGATCGACAACGTCTTCGTGATCTCGATCATATTCGGCTATTTCGCCATCCCCCCCAAATACCAGTACCGGGCCCTCCTCTGGGGCATCCTCGCGGTGCTGGTCCTGCGTGGCATCATGATCGCGGCAGGCGCGGCCCTGATTCAGCAGTACGAGTGGGTGCTCTATGTCTTCGGTGCCTTCCTGATCGCCACAGGCATCAAGATGCTCGTCATGGGTGAGAGCGAGCAGGACGTCTCGAAGAATCCCGTCGTGCGCTTTCTCTCGGCGCGGATGCGGATCACGAGCGAATTGCACGGTGAACGCTTTTTCGTCCGCAAGTCTGATCCGAAGACGGGGACCCTCGCGCTCTTCGCCACACCCCTATTCCTGGCGCTGGTGGTGATCAACATTGCCGATCTGGTGTTCGCGATCGACTCGGTGCCCGCGATCTTCGCTATCACGACCGACACCTATATCGTGTTCACGGCCAATATCATGGCGATCCTGGGCCTGAGAGCTCTCTACTTCGCTCTCTCTGCAATGGTTCACCGCTTTGAGTACCTGAAGTACGCGCTCGCGATCGTGCTCGTCTTCATCGGTGCCAAGATCTTCTGGAACCAGATTGTCGGCAAGGTCGATCCCGCGATTTCGCTCGGCGTCACACTGTCGATCATTGCGGCCGGGGTTCTGGTCTCACTGTGGAAAACGCGTGGATCCGTTGCGGTCGGCTCCGTTGGTGACGGTCCGGCGGCTTCGCACCAGGTCTCCACGGACGCACGGCACGCGGATCGCCGGGCCGGAGAGGATTGATGACACCCTCCTCTGCGTCGCGAGGCGGACCGGAACAGGCGGGTTCCCCACACCTGGCACCCCTCACATCCGGACGTCGGCTGAAGTGCCGGGCATTGTTCACCCCTGAAGCGGAGTCAGTCGGATGAAACTGGATATCCTGGTGCCAATCCACACCTACCCGAACGGTACGCCGGTCGAGTTCACAGGTCAGGTCGCGGCCATCGCGCGGTATCTGGACGCCGATGTGCATGCGCTGGTCCTCAATGCCGACTTTCCGCAGGCCGCCAGCGCCCTGGGCAACATGCTCATCGACGTGCCCGCGATGATTGGCGGCGCGAAGGCGAAGTGCCGAGAGCATGGTGTCGCTGTCGCGCAGGCGCTGGAGGTGGAAATGGGGGCTGCCAGCGGCCGGCTTCGAACCACTCACGTGGAAGGCTTCACCGGTACCCTTGCGGGCGTGGTCAGCAATTTTGCCCACTACCATGATCTGGTCCTGATAGGACTCGAGCCAGGCGACGTGACGCCGCAGGCCACCGCAGAGTCGGTGATCTTTGGTTCGGGCAAACCGACCTTGCTGGTTCCGCAAGCCACCCCGATCGCTGCCTTCGATCATGTCATGATCGCCTGGGACGGAAGTCGGTTCGCCGCGCGCGCCGTGTCCGACGCACGTGATTTCCTGGAGCGTGCGCAAACCGTCACGATTGTTCTGGTGATCGATGAGAAGGCGCTGCCGGACGACAATCCGGGAAAACGGCTGGCCGAATGCCTTGCGCGGCGCGGGATCACGGCGACCGTGGCCCAGGTTCAGGGACGGGGTCGTCCCGTCGCCGAAACCCTGCAGGCCCATGCGAGCGAGATTGGTGCCGGGATGATCGTCATGGGCGGCTTCGCGCATTCGCGTATGCGGGATTTCGTGCTGGGCGGCGCGACGGCCGGCATCCTGAAGGATCTGCGGCTTCCGGTGTTGCTGTCCCACTAGCCGAGGCCGGCCGGGGCCCCTCTCGCCCTGAAATGCGCGGTTACGAGCTGTGACGCTACGGCCCGTCGATACTGTGACATAGCCGGACCGTGACTCACACCGACAAGCCGCACAGCCCGCTCTCGCCCGTCGAGATCCTCGCCATCATCGCGGTGGTTGTGATCTGGGGCGTCAACAATGCGGCGGCCAAACTGGCCACGGAAACCCTGCCGCCGCTTCTGACCGGTGCCCTTCGATTCGCCATCGCGGCGGCCTGTCTGGTGCCGTTCGTGCGGCGACCATTTCCGAACTGGAAGAGCCTGCTGATCATCACGGGTATTGGCGGACCGGTCCACTATGGCCTGATCTACCTTGCCTACTGGCTGGCGAAGGATGTCAGCCCGGTGTCCGTGGCGTCCCAGCTGTGGGTGCCGTTCACGGCCCTGTTCGCCTTTCTGCTGCTCCGGGAGCGGCTGTCTCGCATTGCGCTGGCGGGCGTGGCCGTCGCCTTCCTCGGCGTCGCCTGGATGACGCTCGATCCCCACGCCCTGCTGGACTGGAAGGCGATCCTCGTCGGGACCGGCGCGGCCTGCGCCTGGGCGCTGACGACGGTCGTGGCGCGGCGGACAACCTCGATCCCGCCGCTCAAGATGCAGGGATTGCTGGCACTGGTCACCCTGCCCACCCTGGCTTTCGCTTCAGCCGTATTCGAACAGGGTCAGTGGAAGGCCGTGCAGCAGGCCGACGCGCTTGTCTGGGCGTGCGTGATCTGGGCCGGGCTGGTGTCGTCGGTTCTGGCCACGACGCTGGTGTTCTGGCTGGTGCAGAAGCGCGAGGCGGGGCGGGTGACGCCCTATCTGCTGGCGACGCCCCTGGTGTCGATCCTGATCGGCTGGGGCTTCATGGGCGATGTGCTGACGCCGCAGATTCTGGTCGGTGCGGCCCTGACCATGGGCGGGGTGGCCATTGTCGCCCTGGCCGAGCGCGGGCTGAGGGCGGGTGCCGCCAAGGGCTGATCCCCGCTCGCGGGGCCCCGGTCACAGGGCTCCGCCCTGTCGATCCGACGCGGCCATGAAAAAGGCCCGGCTGCTTTCGCAACCGGGCCTTTCTGCAGATTGGGTTCGAACCTAGAGGCCCGGGAGTTTGAAGCCCGTGTCGCGGCGCGGCGCGATGGAGATGCCGGCGCGGCCTCCGGTCAGGGCCTGAAGGCGGGCGTATTCGCTGGCCGCGTCGACGTTCACGGCGCCTTCAGAGGTCTGGATGGCGGTGGGCAGCTGGGTCGCGGCGTCGTCGCGGCGCCAGAACATGATGCGGTTGGCCCAGCTCTCTTCCTTGTGCGCCAGATCGCCGAACTCGTCGTCGACGACATAACGGGCGAGGGGGTCGGCGCGGTCGCCGCCGGCCTGGGCGACGAGCGCCTGCTCGCCTTCCGACCGGGTCACGGCCTGACGCTGGCCGAGAAGGATCTGGCGGGCGGCGGATTCGGGGGCGAGTTCCTGCGGACGCGGCTGGCCCGGCGCCGGCGGGCGCAGGCCGTATTCGGGCGGGACGGTCAGGGGAGCGGTCGAGACGGTCAGAAACTCGTCCGGCGTGATCTTGTTCAGGCCAACGCCCGTCCGAAGGCTGGAGCAGGCGCCCAGAGCGAACATCGAGGTGGTGAGGGTCAGAACGGCGACGGTGCGAAGACGCATGTTTGATATCTCGGTGCGGGGCGCCGGAAAGGGCGCGCGCGTAAACCCTACAGGAAGCGGCTGATTACGACTTTTCGGCGGCGAGGCCAACCTTGGCTTCCTGCTCGGCCCGAACGCTGTCGAGGATCAGCAGGATGACGCCGATGCAGATGGCGCTGTCCGCGACGTTGAAAATCCACGGGAAGTTGATCTTCATAGAGCCGAGGAAGAAATGCGGGCCGGAGATGTCGAGGAAGTCGACAACGTAGCCGAAGCGGATCCGGTCGATCACATTGCCGAGCGCGCCCCCCATGATCAGGCCGATGGCGGTGATCAGCAGACGACGGTCGGCCTTCAACGCCCACCAGCCGAGGATGCCGGCCACGGCGATCGAGAAGGCGCTGAGCATCCACCGGGCGGAGCCGTCGCCAAACAGGCCGAAGCTGACGCCCCGGTTCTCGACCCAGGTCAGGTTGAAGAGCGGCGGCAGAACCGGGATGTGACCCATTTCGCGCAGGTCGAGGCCACCCATGATCCATGCCTTGGTCAGCTGGTCCAGGACGATGACGATGAGGGCGAAGCCGAAGGCGGCGTAGGCGATGCGGGGGATTTTCATTCGGGTCGCTGAAATGTGAAGGGGGTCCGGTTAGCAGCCCCCGCGCCGTGCGCGAAGGGGCAATCGTGTCACGGAGAGGCAAGCGTGTCTCCGCGCTTGTCCCGACGGCTTCAAGGCCCCAATTACAACGGCCCCGCCGATCAATCCTCTCCCGCATCCCTGGAGCGCCGATGCCGCATGCCGACAGCCTGATTCTCACCCTGGTCGGCGGCTTTGTGCTGGCCTTCGTGTTCGGCATGTTGGCCAACCGGCTGAAGCTGTCGCCGCTGGTCGGTTATCTGGTGGCGGGGATCGCCGTCGGGCCGCACACCATGGGCTTCGTCGCGGATACGGAGCTGGCCCCACAGCTGGCGGAGGTCGGTGTGATCCTGCTGATGTTCGGGGTCGGGCTGCATTTCTCCCTCGCCGACCTGATGAAGGTGCGGAAGATCGCCGTCCCCGGCGCCCTGTTCCAGATTGCCGCCGCCACCGCCCTGGGCTGGGGGCTGGGCCGTCTGATGGGAATGACCGATCTGGAGGCGACCCTGATGGGGTTCGCCCTGTCGGTGGCCTCGACCGTCGTGCTCCTGCGGGCGCTGGAGGAGCGAAAGCAGGTCAAGGGCCAGGCCGGTCGCCTGGCCATGGGCTGGCTGATCGTCGAGGATCTGGTGATCGTCCTGGCGCTGGTCATCCTGCCGTTGCTGATCATCCAGCCGGGCGAAGCCCTGGACGGTGCCGACCTGGCGAAATCCATCGGCTGGACGTTGTTCAAGGTCGCCGGTTTCACCGGTGTGATGCTGGTCGTGGGGGCCCGCCTGCTGCCGTGGCTGCTGATCCGCATCGCCCATACCCGGTCGCGGGAGCTGTTCACCCTCGGGGTGCTGGCCATCGCCCTCGGCATCGCCTGGATCGCCTACTGGCTGTTCCACTCGTTCGCGCTCGGCGCCTTCCTCGCGGGGCTGGTGCTGAACAGTTCGCCGCTGGGTCACAATGCGGCCGAGCGTTCCCTGCCGCTCAGGGACGCGTTTGCGGTGCTTTTCTTCGTCTCGGTCGGCATGCTGTTCGATCCGACCATTCTGGTGCGCGAGCCACTGGCTGTGCTGGGCGTGCTGGGGATCGTCATCGTCGGCAAGTCGCTGGCGGCGCTGGCCATCACGACCGCCTTCAAGCTGGACCGGGCGACCAGCCTGACCGTCGCCGCCGCCCTGGCCCAGATCGGCGAGTTTTCATTCATTCTGGCGGCCGTGAGCGTTCAGCTTGGCGGCATGACGCAGGAGACCCACGACCTCATCCTGGCGGCGGCCCTGCTGTCGATCTCGCTGAACCCGTTCGTCTTCGCCCTGATCGACCGGATGGGCGCGCGGCCGAAGCCGCCGCTCAAGGGATCGCCCGAGGGCCTGATCCTGGCCGAAGAAAAGGCCGCCGCCGTGAACCCGGCGACGGCCTGATTGTCAGACGTGGACTGGCGTCAGAGGACGCCGATCATCGAGGCCACCAGCGGATGCCGGACGATGTCCTGCTCGGCGAGGCGAACCACGGCGATGTCCGGCACGGGCTCCAGCCGCTGGGCGACGTCCGTCAGGCCCGAGATGCCCGGCAGCAGGTCGGATTGCTGGGGATCGCCGGTGACCACCATGGTCGAATGCCAGCCCAGGCGGGTCAGCAGCATCTTGAGCTGCACATAGGTGCAGTTCTGGGCCTCATCGACGACGATGAAGGCGTTGTTCAGGGTGCGGCCGCGCATGTAGCCGATGGGGGCGATCTCGATCAGGCCCTCGGCCATCAACGCCTTGACCCGCTTCATGCTGAGCCGGTCCGAAAGGGCGTCGTAGAGCGGACGGAGGTAGGGGGCGAGCTTGTCCTCCATGTCGCCGGGGAGGAAGCCGATCGATTCGCCTGCCTCAACAGCGGGGCGCGACAGGACGATGCGGCCGACCTTTCCGGCCTCCAGCGCCTCGACCGCCTTGGCGACGGCCAGATAGGTCTTGCCGGTGCCTGCCGGCCCGAGGGCCAGGACGAGATTGTGGTGGTCGATGGCCGTCATCAGTTCGGCCTGGCCGTCCGACTTGGGCTTCAGCGTCTTCAGATAGGCCTGGTCGCGATCGTCGTTGGATGGATAGGGCGACCAGCCGGCGTGGGTTGGAAGCCGGCGTACCTTTGAGTCCTCCATGAACTGACGGGAATCGAGCACACCGTGTTCACGGGATGTCTCGCGGGTCTGACGCTTGATGGCCGCACGCTTGGTCATGGACGCCTCCAGGGCATGGAAGACGACGACGCGGAAAACGCGTCGCCGCAGGGCATGAAAAAAGGCGACGCCGGAAAAGCATCGCCTCGAACGAAGGTGGGGAAGAGAGAAGGGGACGCGACGCATCCGCCCGGGTCGGAAGAAGGATCAACTTCCAGCGGAATCATCCGCCGAGCCGAGCGCACCACGCACAATCCCCGAGGTCTGACCGGACCGGGCTTGATCCGGCTTCCAATCCGGGGCCGAAATGGCGGCCTCGAATCGCATCTACATGATGAGCCTAACGTGGTTTACGAGAGCTTAAAGCCCTCGATTTATTGAGAAATGGCGGTGTTCTGATGAATGTTTACGGTCTCGGCGACAAGAAACCGCAGCTTCCGCCTGAGGGCGAATACTGGGTGGCACCGAACGCAACACTCGTAGGAGACGTGATTCTCAAACCGGGCGCCAGCGTCTGGTTCGGGGCTGTTCTGCGCGGCGACAACGACCCCATCACCATTGGCCGGGACACCAATATCCAGGACGGCAGCGTGCTGCATTCCGACCCCGGCGAGCCGCTGACGATCGGCGACGGGGTGACCGTCGGCCATATGGTCATGCTCCACAGCTGCGAGATCGGCGACAACACCCTGATCGGCATCGGGGCGGTGGTGCTGGGCCGGGCGAAGATCGGGAAGAACTGCCTGATCGGGGCCAACACCCTGATCACCGAGGGCAAGGTCATCCCCGACGGGTCACTGGTCATGGGCCAGCCGGGCAAGGTGGTGCGGGAGCTGGAGCCGGGCCAGATCGAGGCGCTGAAGGCCTCGGCCGCCCATTATGTGCAGAACTGGAAGCGCTACGCGCGCGACCTGAAGGCCTGAGCCGGAACGGTCAGGCGATCCGGCGGCCGCCGACTGCGGCGAGCGACAGGGCCGGTCGGGCGGCTTCGCCCACGCCGATGGAGACCCGGGCCGTCAGCAGGCGGGGTTCATCGGCGGCGAAACTGAGGGTGGCCAGCGGCGCATAGAGGCCCAGGATCCGGTCCACGCCGCCCGAGGGGCCGCGCAGGGGGACCATGACGATCTCGATCTGCGCCGACAGGAAGCCGGCGAGGCTGGCGATGACGACGGGCCGGGCCTCGCGCACGGTCTGGGTCATCGCCGCGGACACCAGGGGGCGCGAGGCGGTGCGCCAGACGGACAGCAGGGAGCGGTCCTTCAATGGCTCGCCGTGAAAGCCCTCGATCCAGCTGCCGGCGAGGCGGATGACGGCGTCGTCGCCGTTGCGCTCGGCGATGAAGGCGCGCGGCAGGCGCAGGCCGAGGGCGTCGGGCTCCAGCGAGGCGCGGTCGGGAATCCCGGCGCGCACGGCACCCCGGCGGGACAAACCCGTCCAGTGGTCGATCAGGAACTGCGTATCAGGATGAAACATCGTTCTCGCCTCTGGCCGTAACGACGCAAGGCCCGCGCCTGTGACGGGTCGGGCGGAAGGCAACGGAAATGAAAGGCTTTTGCGGTTCAGATGGACGCTGAAGCGAGCTGCGCCCGACGCGGCTCGCATGAACTTGACGGGAGGTCGGCCCATGCGGGTGCGGATCATTACATGGCTGCCGGCGCTCGCGGGCTTCTTCGCCCTGACGCTGTTCGCCGACAAGGCGGCGGCCCAGTGCGGCCCGGTGTGCCCTCCGCCGCCCCCGCCGTGCTGCGAACCGCCGCCGCCGCCGCCCCCTCCGCCGCCCCCTCCACCGCCCTGTTGCGAGAACCCGCCGCCGCCTCCGTGCTGCGGCGGCGGCGGCAATCTGAACGTCAACGTCAATGTGAACTCGAACGCCAACTCGAACGCCAGTGCGGCCGCCCGGGCCGGAATCGGTGCCCGCGCCGGCAGCTTTTCCAGCGGCGGTCGCGGCGGCGGTTCGGCCTATGTGACCGTGGACCAGCCCTATCCGACCACGATCAACGGCCTGATGGTCGAGGGCGCACGTGTGCGCCAGGTCATCCGCGTGCCCTATGAGGCGCGTCGGCGGTGGGAGAAGCGGGTCGTGATCCGCGCCTTCTGCATCGACGACCGCAATGTGCCGCATCCGGCGTCGCAGGTGCGGCCCGACCGGGACGTGGACGGCGACTATGAGGGCGAGCTGTATCGCTGCCTGGCCGGCACCTGGCTTCAGATCACCTGGGCGGAATACACGGGCGACGCCGACTTCGGTCATGGCGAGACCATGGACTGCCGCAAGGGCGAGGCCCTGTGGCACGGCCGCGGCGGCCGGATCGAGTGCTAGGCCCAGCGGGCCGAGCGCGAGTGCAACGAGCGTTCGCTGCTGCGCCGCTACGGCGCGGGCGTGAAGATCCTGACCTGGGTCCGCGAGGCGACCGACACCGAGTACAGCGAGGAAGTGGTCGAACAGGCCGGCTATGCCGTGCAGGGCGCGACCATCACCCTGGACGGCGGCGTCGGCGGCCGGGTTTTCTGACGCGGGAGTGAACACCGGCGTTCAGCCGCGCGTCAGTCGCGGCGGCCCATAGTGCGAACGTCGGCTCCGTCGACGATCCTGAGAAGCAAACTGGCCCCGGCTCGCAAGAGCCGGGGCCTTTTTTGCCTATTGGGCCGGGGCGGCCGGGGCGACGGGGTTGTCGGAGACCGACACACCGCGCCAGGCCGTGTCGGCCCGCAGATACTGGCGGGCCGCGCGCTGGATGTCGGCCACGGTGATGGCCTCCAGATCGGAGATGTGGGTGAGGATCTGGTCGACGTCGGCCGGATTGGCGGCGACTCCGGACAGCTGGCCCAGCCAGTATTCGTTTCCGGCCTGGCTGCGCTTCAGCCGCTCCACTTCGGGCAGACGGGCGCGGTTGAGCTCGTCCTCGGTGATCGGCGTATCCCGGAGGGAGGCGGTGATGGCGTTCACGGCGTCATAGAAGGCCGTGAACGACTCGGGGCGGGTCAGCGCCTGGACGAAGATCGAGCCGTAGCCGGCGAAGGTGTCAGACGTACTGGTGCCGACACCGGGCGAATAGGCGATGGCCAGCCGTTCGCGGATTTCTTCCGTGGCGCGCAGGCTCATCACCTCGCCCAGGATCTGGAGCGTCCTGGCCTCCGTACGGTCGGTGACCGAGTCGGTGGTCGGCCAGGCGATGTAGGCCAGGCCCTGCTCACCGGGACCGTTGTGCTTCAGCACCACCGGCTCGGGCGTGCCGGCCGGGAAGCGCCGTTCGGTCGCGCCCTGTGCCGGCTGGGGCGCGGGGCCACGGGCGGGCAGGGCCCCGAAGGTCGCGGCGACTGCGGCGATCGCGTCGTCAACCGTCACGTCGCCGACCATGGTCACGTCGATCGGACCAGAGGCCAGGCCGGCGGTCACGCCGCTGCGCAGCTCATCGATCGTCCAGGAGGCGACCTCCGCGGCGGTCGGAAGCGCTTCGCGCTTGTCGCCGCTGGCGAGAAGTTCGCCTGACTGCAGGGCGAAGGCGCCGCCCGGCGTGGCCATCTGCTGGGCGATGATCTGCGGGAACAGCGCCTGGATCTGCTGGAAAGGCGCGGGACGCAGGCCCGGATCGGTCAGATAGGCGGCCAGCACCTGCATCTGCAGGTTCAGGTCCTGGGGCCGGGTCGCCCCCGAAAGCTGCCAGGCATCGCTGTCGGCGCTGAAACCGACGCTATAGATTCGACCGCTGAGAACGCGGGTGAGTTCATCCGCCGTCAGCTTGCCGAGGCCGCCGGCCTGGAACACAAAGCCGCCGAAAGCCAGAGGCGTCGACCGGTCGGTCGGCAGGGAGAGTTCGCCGAGGCCGGTCCGGACGCTGACCAGGATTTGCTCATCGCGGAAGGCGGTGGGCTTCACCGTCAGGCGTACGCCGTTCGGGAAGGTGACGACGGTTGCCCCGATCGCGGCCAGCTCGGTCCGGTTCGTCGGTGCCGTCGCGGTGCCGAAGTCTGCATAGGGCCAGTCCAGCTGCGCCTGGGCGGCGGGGGCTGTGACCGGCACCTGGCGCGAGGCCTCGAGCGCTGCGGTCACGCCTTCCGCACCGCCTTCGATCTCGACCGGGGTGATCACCAGAATCACCGGACCCTGGCCCTCGAAGACGGGCGGCAGGACGCTGTTCACCTGGGCCGCGGTCAGACCCGCGACGGCCTCGTTGAACAGGGCGAGGTTCGTGGCCGGGGTCGTGAAGACCGACTCGCTGTTGGCGGCGTTCAGCAGGCCGTTCACCAGGCCCGGTGTGGTGCGGGTTGCGGCTGCATTGGCGGCGTTTTCCAGGGCCGTGCGCGTGTCTGTGATCTCGCGTTGCAGTTCGGCATCCGACACGCCGAACTGCACCAGACGGCGCTGTTCCTGTTCGACCGTCTCAAGAGCGCGCTGCCAACCGCCCGGATTGAAGGTGGCGTTGATGCCGCCGATTTCCAGACTGTCGACCACGGTCGAGCTGGACGCGCCGGCCGCGATGAAGGGGGCGTTTTCCTGTCGGGAGATTTCTCCCAGACGACGGTTGAGTACCGACAGACCGAGGTTCCGGATCAGGTTCGAGCGCCGTTCGGCGATGGTGTCCGGGTCCAGATCGGGATCGCGGACCCAGTTCAGCTGGATCGACGACTGGATGCCGGGTTCGACCAGAATGCTGGTCTGGGGCCCGCGCGGCTGGACCGTGCCCAGATCCGGCTCCGGACCGTCGGCGGCCTTCGGCTGCCAGCTTTCGAAAGCCGCGCGGATCTTGCCTTCCATGACATCGACATCGAAGTCGCCGACGGCGATGAAGGTGGCCCGGTTCGGGCGGTAGTAGGCGTGATAAAATTCGACGAACCGTTCGCGCGGCGCGGTGCGGATGATGTTCAGGTCGCCGATCGGAAAGCGGTTCGACAGTCGCTGGCCCGGAGCCAGCAGCGCCAGCTGCGCCTTGGCGGAGCGAAGGCCGGGCGTATTCCGGGTCCGCTCCTCGCCCTCGATCACGCCGCGTTCTGCGTCCAGGGCGGCGGGGTCCATCAGCGCCTCGGACACCTGCTCGCGCATGATGCGCAGGGCCGCATCGACTGTCTCGTCGTTCGTGCGCGGCAGTTCCAGCTGGTAGAAGGTCTGGTCGAAGCCGGTCGCGGCGTTGGTGTCGGCCCCGAAGGCCAGACCCAGACGCTCGAGGATGCGCAGCAGTTCATTCTCGGGGATGTTGGTCGTCCCGTTGAAGGCCATGTGCTCCATGAAGTGGGCGAGGCCCAGCTGGTCCTCGTTCTCCATCAGCGAGCCTGCGTCGATGCGCAGGCGCAGGGAGGCCTGTCCCGGCGGGGTGGCATTGCGCATGACGGCGTACTGCATGCCGTTGGGCAGAACGCCGAAGCGAACGTTGGAATCCACCGGAATGTCGCTGGTCGCCTGGGCCCATGGATCGGACGGCTGGACCTGCGCGAGAGCCGGCGCGGCGGCGGTCAGGACGGCGACGGAAGCCGCGGCAAGCAGAAACAGGCGGGCGGAACGCATTCTCGGTCTCTTTCCGAAAGGCGCGATGGCTCCCTGATGGGGCCGCGCCGGACAACTGGTAAGGACCGCGATACACCTATCGCCGACGCCCCACGCAACCCTTCGGCGACCAAGCGGCAAGGCTCAAGTTACCGAATGTTAATTTCCGGGTCGCGAGACGTAGAAGCTGGCTGAGTTTCCGACGGCATTCGCCCCGGTAATGACCGAACGGTTGGAACCCGCGACGGTTGTGTTGGCGACCGCTGACACATCGCCGGTGCTCGTCTGGGTGTTGCCGGCCTGCAGATAGCCTTCGCATTCGGAGCAGGCGTAGCCGGTCACGCTGTTGCCAACGGCGTCCGCCCCGACCGAGACGTCATAGCCATTGGTGCCGGAGAAGGTGGAGATCACATCGACGCCGCCCGTGTTGAACTGGGTGTTGTCGATCTGGACGTAGATGTCGTTGTTGCCGACCGAGAGCTCGTTGGCGGCACCACGGGCGTAGGCTTCGGCGCGGCCGTAGTCATAGGCGGTGGTCAGGGCGGAAGCCCGGACGAAGCTGGAGTTCCGCTGGTCCGAGGCGGTCACGACCGAGCCGCCCTCATTATAGAGCACGGCCTGGTTGGCGGTGGCGCGGGCGCGGGCGGCGAGATCCCAGGCGTTGGCGGCGTTGGCGCTGGCCTCGGCTTCGATGAAGCTGCCGAACGAGCGCTGGGCGATGCTGAGGTCCTGGCCCGAGGTGTTGTCGCTGTTGACCGCGATGGCGTTGGCGATGGCCTGGCTGGTCACGCTGGCCTCGTCCGGGATGTACTGGCTCTCGATCCGGCCGAAAGAGCGGACGATGGCGGAGGAGGCCTGGTCGATCGTCCCGCTGACCACCGAGGTCTGGCCGTAGACGGCGACGGTGTTGGAGATGGCCGAGGCACCGACGGCGGCGCCGGCGTGCAGACGGGCGTTGCTGTCGCCGACTTCGGTGGTGGCGCTGATCAGGCCGTCGTCGGTGGTCTGGGTCGCATCGAGGGTCAGGGACGCATCATAGGCGCTGACAGCCAGATAGTTGCCGCCGGCCTGGGTCGTGGCGCTGACCACGCCCCAGGTATCGCCGCCGAGGGTGATGTCGGTGGTCGCGACGGCGTCGCCCTGCATGGTCTGGTCGGACTGGACCGTGATCGAGCCATTGTAGACCGCACCCGAGGCGCTGTTGCCCTGGGCCGAGGTCTGGACCGTCACCTGGTCCTGCGAATCGACGACGTTCAGCGTCTGGCCGGCGAAGACGTCGCCCAGTTGCAGTTGCTGGTTCAGGACGATCGTGCCGTCCTGCGCCGCGGCCTCAGTAGCGGCTGCGGCGCACAGCACCGTCGCGGCGATCGTGCCAGCGAGACGGATCCGCGCGGGTTTCGCCATTGTTCGTGTCCGTGTTGGGGTAAGCGGGATAATAGCCGCCGGTCGGGCCGACCGTGCCGCCCAAGGGGTCAGGACCTGCGTTGAGGCAGATTTCCGGTCCCGGAGCGCCGTAGAGGTTGGCCATGAACTCGACCGTCGCGCGTTCGATCAGGGCGCGCACCGCCAGCTGGACCGGCTCGAGCCCGCCTTCGCCGGCCGAGATGTCGAAGACATTGCCGTCCAGGAAGTCGAACACGCCGGCCGAGATCTCCCGGCCGATGATCTGTTTCTGATAGGAGACGACGTCGACGACCTGCAGGGTGGTGGTCTGGACCAGCCGCAGGTCGATGGCGATGTTCATCACATAGGCCTTGCCCGCGAAGGCCGTCGACAGCGGCGTCTGGCTGGTGGCCTGGCCCGCGGCCATGTCGAAGCCGCCCGACCGGATATTGTAGTTCACCTCGGTGATGCCGCCGATGATGTAGAAGTCCGTGCCGGGGACCGAGCCGGCGAGGATGCGGCGATACTGCACATCGTCGGCGCCGCCCGGGCCGTCGTCGCCGATCAGGCGGTTGTTGGCGTAGCGCAGCTCCATCTCGGAGACCGAGGTGTCATAGCGCTCGACCATCTGTGCGCCGGACTTGGCCAGGGCGGTCATGGCCATCAGCGAGGCGCCGCCGGTGACTTGACGACCGCCATCGGCGGAGACCGTGCCGGTGTAGTCCGCGATCCGGCCCACGGCGATGCGCGGGGAGGGCAGGTTGTAGCGCCGGGCGTAGTCGGCCATGCAGTAGAGCGCGGCCGAGTAGGGGGTCGGATTGGCCGTGACCGGCGCATTGCCGATGGGCGTGGCGTACAGGCCCCGCGGCCCGGCCGAGGCCGAGATACAGCCGCTCAGCAACGCCGCCGTCGCGCAGGCGATACCGGCCGTTCTCAGGCGCCGTGAAATGGAGCCAGCGATCATGGAAGCCTCAGGGTGCCGTTCAGGCTGGTTCCGGCGGTAACGGCGCCGTTGTTCACCTGGGTCGAGTTGACGATGACCGTGTTGTGACTGCCCTGAACCACAACGTTCAGGCTGTTGCCGATGGCGGTGGAGCCACCGATGGCTGTTCCGCCCGTCCCCCCCGCTCCGGAAAAGCTGGAAGACACGCCGCCCGTGGCGCTGTTGTAGGTGCTGGCGCCGGCCTGGATGATTCCATCCACGATCAGCCGGTTGCCGTTGGCGTCCCGCGTCGAGCCGGTCTGCGGACGCGCCGTCGTATAGCGGGCCCCGCCGTAGCCGGCCGAATAGGCACCCATGCCAGAGGACCCGGCGGACTGAGCGGCGGCTGCGGCGGGCAGCGCCAGCGTCGCCACGGCGGCGACAGCGAGGGCTGGCAGGGCCTTGGTCCGGACGGTCATGGCAGGCAACTCCACGCAAACATGGTTTACGGGCCGGCAAGGACCCTGCGTGCCAATCTGGGTCATGGTTATTAAGAAGCGCTTGCCATGATGTCGTTTGGCGTCCGACAGGGAGACGACGTCATCCAGTGGAGCCCGACCTGACCCAGCCGCCCGCCGAACGGATTCTGAATGCGCCGGCTGTGGCTGTGCTGGTCGCCGGGTCGATGCCGGCCCTGTACCTGATCCAGGAACGCCTGCCCGATCAGGGACTGTCCCTCGCGTTCCGGCCTTCGTCCCTCTGGACCGGGGAGTGGTGGCCGGGCCTGCTGACCTCGATGTTCGTCCATGGCGGCTGGGCCCATGTGGCCATGAACGCGGTTGCGGCCCTGGCCTTCGGTCCGCCCGTGGCGCGTCTGGCCGCTGGGGCGAGGGGCGCGGTCGCCTTCCTTCTCTTCTATGTGGCGTGCGGACTGGTCGCGACCGGCGGCTACGGGCTGATCCACCCGGACAGCTATGATTCGCTGGTCGGGGCGTCCGGCGCGGTGTTCGGGCTGATGGGCGGAGCCCTGCGGCTGCTGGGCGGGCGCGATCACAGGCTGAGGTCGCTGGGGGATCGCCGCTTCCTGACGCCCGCCGCGGTCATCATGGCCGTGAACGTCGCCGCCGGCCTGGTCGGACTCGCCCCGGGGATGGAGGGTGCCCGGATCGCCTGGGAGGCTCATGCGTTCGGATTCGTGTGCGGTGCCCTGCTGATCGGACCATGGGCGAAGGCGTTTGGCGCGCGGCGCGCGCCATTTGCTTCCTCGCCCGATCTGGGCGACGCTGACGTCTGAAGCGGGCCGTCCGCGGTCCCGCTCTATGATAGAGAGGGAGGAGCCGCGATGCTGGTCGCCGAAATTCTCAAGGACAAGGGCGACACGGTCTACGCCATCGGGCCGGACATGCCGCTCGGTGACGCCTGCGGCGAGCTGGACCGGCTGCGGGTCGGAGCCCTGATGGTCTGCGACAAGGACAAGGTGGTCGGGGTTCTGTCCGAACGGGATGTGGTCAAGGCCGTGGCCCGTGATGGCCAGCCCGCCCTGGCCCGCCCGGTGTCACACTATATGACGGCCGAGGTGATCTTCGCCGCGCCCGGGGAGACGGTGGCGATTCTGATGGGCCGGATGACGGACCGCCGGATCCGGCACCTTCCTGTCTTGCGGGACGGGCGGCTGGCGGGAGTCATCTCGATCGGCGACGTGGTCAAATGCCAGATCGCCGAAGCCACCCAGGAAGCGGAATCCCTGCGTACATATATAGCGGGCTAGGGCGGCCTCTTTACGGCCACGCTTCGGCGATCGTGACTCGGCGAGAAAGTTCGTGAATCTGTCGGATTCCGGTTGCGGACAAAACGGTCGCTGCGTATATCGCCGCCTCGCTCGGAAACGGGCCGGCCGCCGGGGCCACGGAGACGAAAGCCTCCAAGGTCCCTCGGGAAGAAAGTCGCGAAAGCGGGTTGCTTCCTTAAGGGTGTTCGGTTAGGTTCCGCGCTCCAAACGAATCGTCGGTAACGAAACAGAGGCAAGCCTCTCGGGCTTTCCAGACGGTTTTTTGCGGCCTGAAGTCTCCGGATTTCAATCTCCGCAAAATGGCTGAAAAGCCCGGTTGACACGGAGAATGGCTCTCTCTAGACAGCCGCCTCCGCCGCCCTCCGGGGCGGATTTGCAGACAGAGGTTCTTCTTTAAAAAGAACCACTTGACGCAGAAATCGGAGACGCTAAACAGCGCCTCCCTCGCCCTCCGGGGCGGGTTCGCTGAGAAAGGTTCTTCTTTAAAAAGAACCACTTGACGCGGAAATCTGAGACGCTAAACAGCGCCTCCCTCGCCTCCGGGCGGGACACGGTGAAGAGAGTTTGTTCTTCGGAATAATCGCTTGACACGGAATACCGAGGCGACTACATCGCCGCCTCCGCCGTCACCGGGCGTTAAACGGTGGGGCCGGTTCTCCGGCTTCTACGGTCTTTGAAATCGTTGATCTGGAAAGAGAAACGCAGGCGGCGGTGTCCTAGCGATAGTCCTTCGGGACTGTCTATCGACACTGACATCTGCGGTCTTTTTGAAAAGACACCATGACGTCGCTCTTCGGAGAGACGTTCGTGGGATCTCGTCAATAATACGTAGAACTAATGCCAAATCGGATTTCGGTCCGATCTGCTTAGGTCAGAAGTCAACTCAACCTGAGAGTTTGATCCTGGCTCAGAGCGAACGCTGGCGGCAGGCCTAACACATGCAAGTCGAACGGACCCTT
>JAUYAG010000059.1 GCA_030693575.1 Brevundimonas sp.
CCGAGCTGGGCTTGACCGGCGAGGCCGAGGCCATGGCCGCCGCCGGCGCCGATCCCGAGGCCATCGCCGCCGCCCTGCGCGAAGGTCTGGCCCGCAGCCGCCCCCGCGACGCCGCCGCCGGCCGCTCCCTCTTCGGCCCGCACCGCTCCGACCTGACCGCCCTGCACCGCGAGAAGAACCGCCCCGCCGCCGAGGGGTCTTCCGGCGAACAGAAGGCGCTGGTGCTCAACCTGATCCTCGCCCAGATCACCCGCCTCGCGGACCAGCCGGCCCCACCGGTCCTTCTGCTCGACGAAGCCCCCGCCCACCTCGACACGGCCCGCCGCGCCGCCCTGTTCGACGAGATCGAGGCTCTCGGCCTGCAGGCTTTCATGACCGGCACCGAGGCGGAACTCTTCGCCCCCCTGCGCGGCCGCGCCCAGTTCGTGCGGGTGGAGGGCGGCGCTCTGACGGTGGAGTAGCGCAGCCTCCCCACCCGATTCCTTCTCCCCTTGAGGGAGAAGGTGCCCCCGCAGGGGGCGGATGAGGGGTGAAGCACGGGCTGTCAGGTCTGATGTGCGATCAGTTGCCGCCCGGTCTCAACCACCGCCACCGCTGCCTTGAACGGCCGGGGGCCGGTCCCACAGTGTGGGTCTTCGATACCCTTCCCGGTGCCGACCGCGCACGGCTCGGCGACGATGGAGTCTCACCCCTCATCCGGCCCTCCGGGCCACCTTCTCCCTCAAGGGGAGAAGGATGCTTCATTCGAGCGCCCCAAACAGTGTCTTCCAGCCCCGTGTCGTCTCGCCCCTGCGCGACCCCGACCCGCCCTTTTCGACCTCTCCGCACGACCCGACTTCGCCCCGTTTTCCGGCCTGCGACCGTTCCTGACGCAGGCATGTGCTCTCTGGTCTCGTCCAGACAGGACGGGTCTTTGACAGGGTTCATCTCCATCGCCGCCGCGCCGCGAAAGCCGGTTCCGGGACCGCTCCGCGACGCCTTCCGGAATCGCCGGACGCCGCCTGAAATTTTCCCCGCGAGACACACCACTCCCGCCCCTTTGCGAAGGCCGCTTTTCCTCGCATTTTCGCCCTGAATCCCTATATGTTGCGGGCCTTGGCGCGGATCGGATTCGCGCCTCGCCAATCGTCCGTTCAAGGCGGCCCCGCCGTCGCCTTCCGAGGCCCTCCTGGAGGGCGTTTCACCGACCGAATGCATGACCGACCAGACCCCGACCGCGCGTAACGAAGACACCGCCGAAGAGGCCGCCTACGGCGCCGATTCCATCAAGGTCCTGAAGGGCCTGGACGCGGTGCGCAAACGGCCCGGCATGTATATCGGCGACACCGACGACGGCTCGGGCCTGCACCACATGGTCTATGAGGTGGTCGACAATGCCATCGACGAGGCTCTCGCCGGCCACGCCGACCTGGTCCAGGTCATCCTCAACGCCGACGGTTCGGTCACCGTCACGGACAACGGCCGCGGCATCCCCACCGACATTCACGAGGGCGAAGGCGTCTCGGCGGCGGAGGTCATCATGACCCAGCTGCACGCCGGCGGTAAATTCGACCAGAATTCCTACAAGGTCTCCGGCGGCCTGCACGGCGTCGGCGTCTCCGTCGTCAACGCGCTCTCGGACTGGCTCAAACTGGTCATCTATCGCAACGGCAAACGCCACGAGATGAAGTTCGCCCGCGGCGACACGGTCGAGAGCCTGAAGGTCACCGGCGACGCGCCGATGCGCGACAATGGCAAGGTCCTGTCCGGCACCGAGGTCACCTTCTACCCCTCGGTCACCACCTTCGCCCACATCGACTTCGACCTTAAGACGCTCGAGCATCGCCTGCGTGAATTGGCCTTCCTCAACTCGGGCGTGGTCATCAAGCTGCAGGACCACCGCGGGGCCGAGCCCTTCGAGGAAATCCTGCACTACGAGGGCGGCGTCGAGGCCTTCGTGCGCCACCTGGACAAGTCCAAGTCGCCCATCCTCAAGGACGTCATCGTCATCCGCGGCACGAAGGAAGGGATCGAAATCGATCTCGCTCTGTGGTGGAACGACAGTTACCACGAGACCATGCTGTGCTTCACCAACAACATCCCCCAGCGGGATGGAGGCACCCACCTCTCGGCCTTCCGCGCTTCGCTGACCCGGGTCATGGGCGGCTATATCGACGCCGCCGGCGCGGCCAAGAAGGAAAAGGTTTCGGTCTCGGGCGAGGACGCCCGTGAGGGCCTGACCTGCGTCCTGTCGGTCAAGGTGCCGGATCCGAAATTCTCGTCGCAAACGAAGGACAAGCTGGTCTCGTCCGAGGTCCGCCCGGCCGTCGAGGGCCTGTGCTCCGAAGGTCTCTCGACCTGGTTCGAGGAACACCCCGTCGAGGCCAAGGCCGTCGTCGCCAAGATCATCGAGGCCGCCGCCGCCCGCGAGGCCGCGCGCAAGGCCCGCGACCTGACCCGGCGCAAGACCTCGATGGACATGGCCTCCCTGCCCGGCAAGCTGGCTGACTGTCAGGAACGCGATCCGGCCAAGTCCGAACTGTTCATCGTCGAGGGCGACTCCGCCGG
>JAUYAG010000066.1 GCA_030693575.1 Brevundimonas sp.
CCCGCCGATGCCGAACAGTCCGGACACGAATCCGACCGTCGCGCCCAGCAGAACCAGGAGCGGCCAGTTCACCGAAACCTCGGCGATCGGCAGATAGATATCCAAAGGACGCGCCTTCGGCTGGAACTGAGGCTAGGCGCCGGAAAGGCGACGACGGAAGTGATGGTGTCCTAGACCCACCGGACGGCCCCCGCCACCCGATGCGCCAGAAAAGCTCGTGCCTCCCGCCTCAGGCGAGTGGTTCGACCGAGAAATCTTCGGCCTCTGTTCCGGCCTTGGCGCGGATCGAGGCCGGGACCGAGGTGCGCAGACGCTCGATCGCCGACCGGGCGTCGACATCCCCGGCGCGCGCCGCGATCAGATACCATTTGTAGGCTTCGGCGAGGTCGGGCCGGATGCCCTGGTCGCCGGTCTCATACAGTTTGGCGACGTTGAACTGGCTGTCGACCAGACCCAGTTCCGCGGCACGCTTCAACCAGTTCAGCGCCTCGGCGCGGTTCTGCTCCCCGCCGATACCGTCGAACAGATACATGCCGTAGGCGTGCATGCCGCGGGCATCGCCCCCGTCCGCCGCGCGGCGCGCCCAGGTCCGGGCTTCCGACGGATTCGCCGACAGACCCGTGTCGCCGTCCTGGTAGAGGCCGGCCAGATGCAGCTGGGCCGGCGTATAGCCGGTGGCGGCGGCCTGCTTCAGCGTCTCGATCCCGGCGGGCCCGTCCGCATCAAGCTCGGTCATGGCCTGCTGGTACAGCGCTTCCCCGCGCGCCAGATCCTCAGCCGAAGCCGCAGCCGGCACGACAGCGAGCGCCGCCATCGGCGTGGCCGGCTCTGCGCCCGCGAAGCCGGGAATGTTCAGACCCGAGCCGGTCAACTGGCCGGTGGCATAGGCCCCGCCGGCGGTCAGCAGGACCGCGATGGCCGAGGCACCCAGCGCCTTGCGGACCGTGCCGCCATCCTTGGCGGCCTGTTTGTCCAGCCGCTCCTGCAGGCGGGACTTGCCGCCGCGCTTCAGGCCAAAGCCGGAGCGGGCGGGCGCCTCGGCGACGGTCGGAGCGGCCATGGCGGCGCGGGCGGCGTCGATCGTCTGGCGGGTGGAGGAGGCGCGCCCCTGGGCCGCCGCCGCGCGCAGGGCGCGGGCGTCGACGAAGTCGGTCTCGCCGTCGAAATCGTCATGGCCGCCGTCGAAGGTGCCGCCGAGGTTCCCGGGCGCGGTCGCCTCCAGCGCGTCCGAGACGTCAGCGCCGCCGAAACCCTGGCCGAAGGCCGTCGGCGCGGCCGGAGCCTGAACCGGCTGGGCCTGCGGGGCGGCGCTGAACGGGGGCGGGGTGAAGGCGGGGATCTGCGGCGCCGGGTCGACCTCGGCGGCGAATGTCCCGGCGGGCCGGCTGCCGAACGGAGCGGACGCCGCCATGGGCACCTCGGCGGGCGTCTCGTCGGCGAGGGGGCCGCGCATGACGGCGTCGAAGATGGCGTCGGCGGTCAGCACCTCATCGGCCGCAGGCTCGGCACTGAAGGCGGCGGGTTCCGGCTCGGGCGGGGCGAGGTCAGCGGACCATGCCTGCTGCTCGGCATAGACCGGATCGTCAAACGCGGTTTCGGAGAAGGGCGCGCCGGGGAAGGCGGCGTCCGGGAAGGCGGCGGCGCGCCAGTCTGCGTCGATAGCTGGCGCGGTTGCGGCGACGGCAGCCGCGGCGACAGGCGCCTCCGCCCGACGCTCGATGTTGCCGCGCGCCTCGGCGATCAGGGCGGCGGTGCGCTCTTCCGACATCCGCATACGCTCGGCCAGTTCGCCGGACGCCCGGTCATAGCCCTGCTCGATGCGGCTGGAGCTGTCGGCCAGTCGGCGGCCGATATCGTCCAGCGCCTGCTGAGAGCGGCGCTCGGACTGGGCGATGCGTTCGCTCAGTCGGTCCGAGATGCGTGTGATCTCCCCGCCCAGCTTCTCGAGCGCCAGGGCGTGGCGGTCGTCCGTCGCCGTCAGCCGTTGCTCGATGCCCTGGGCGAAGCGGCCCATATCGGTCTCGACCTTGCGGCTCAGCTGCTCGAACCGGACCGGCGTTTCAGCCTCGATCGACTGGACCCGGCCGTTCAGGTTCTGGGCGATGCGCAGGACCTCATGGCCCATGCTCTCGACCGCCTTGGCGGAGCGTTCCTCGGACGCCTTGACCTGATCGCCGATGGCCAGCACCGCGCGCTCGATGCGGTCCATCCGGCCTTCGGTCTCGGCGGTATCGAGCCGCCGCATCATCTCGGCGCGGTTGCCCTCGACCTGACGGCTCAGCGTCTCGGCCAGCTTTTCGAAACGGGCGGCCTCGCGCGCGCCCTCGGGCTCGGCCCGCGACTCGGCGGCGCGCAGGCGCTGATCCAGCCCGGCGAACGAGGCCTGCAGATTGCGCAGGGCCTCGGCCGTGCGGCTTTGCGCCTCATCGAGCCGCTGCCCGACCTGGGCCAGCAGCTCGGACCCGACGCCCGGTCCGGCGACCTTTTCGACCGCGTCCATCCGGTGGCGCAGCTCGTTGACGCTGGAACGCTGGCGCTCCTCGATGTCGTACAGGCGGCCGGCGAGCGCGCCCATGGTGGTCTCGACCTTGCCGAAGGTCTCGGCCGTCTGGGGCCCGACCTCCTGCTCGAACCGGCGCAGGCGTTTGTGCCCCTCGCGCAGTTCCTCGGCGATGTCGTCGATGCGGCGGCCATAGGCCTTGCCGGTCTGGTCCTGCCCTTCCAGCCGGCGCACGAGGCCGGAGACGGCCTGATCGACGCCCTGGATGGCGACGGTCGAGCGGCGCTCGGCGGCTTCCAGCCGGGCGGCGATGGCTTCGACCGAGGCGCCGAGACGCTGCAGCTGGTCCTCGCTGGCGCCCGATCCATAGGCGTCGTCCATGCGGCGGCTGCGGCCGCGGCGGTCGATGCTTTCGGCGGCATGAGGGCGGCGGGACAGGGGCGTGAAGCCGCCTTCCTCATCGTCACCGTCTTCCATGATGATGGTGTTCAGCCACTCGCCCAGCGTCATGCCCGAACGGCGAGCGAGGTCCTTGGCGATCTCGCGCGCCTTGGGCTCAATGCCCTTTACGCTCCAAGGCGCCGCGGCTGCGCTCACTGATTCGTCTCCCGACCCATACGTCGAACGCTAGACGCCAAGATGATGGGTGTAAACGCGTGGTTAACCCCAAGATGTAGCGGTATCCCCATCTTCCTGTGGAAAGCGTCCTGACCCGATGAATATTTCGCGCCGACGTGGTTAACGAGCGGTGAAGATTAACCTCCCGGCAAGGAATTCGCCCTTGCGCCAGGCCCTTCCACGGACCACCTCGCGCGGATGAGTCTGACCGTCACCCTCGCCCTGCTCGTCGCCGCCCTCGCCCTGGCCGTCTTCGCCGGCTGGCGCGGTTCCCGGCCGTGGGACCTGACGCGCGGCGTGCGGATGATCCCGTGGCGTTTCATCATGCTGTTGTGCGGCGTCGCGATCTTCATTCTGGTCATCCACCTCGGGACCCTGATGGGCGTGCCGCAACGGCCCTACTAGGCGAGACCCCGGGGAACCCCGCCGCCGCCCGGCCATTCCTGCCTCTCCCCCCGAGATCAGGAGATGCACCGATGGGCGACAAGACCCTCACCGCCGCCGAGGCCGAGACAGAGTTCTGGGATCACCTCAGGAAGTCGAACACCGGCATGCTCGGCCTCGACCGCCCCGGCTATCACAGCCAGCCGATGACCGCCTATCGCGAGGAAGAGACCGGCGTCATCTGGTTCTTCACCCGCGACGACACCGACCTGGCGAAGGATGCGGCCGGCGGCCAGAGCGCCATGTTCACCTATGGCTCAAAAGATCAGGAAGTCTGGGCCTGCATTCACGGGACCCTGTCGGTGACACCGCGCAACGAGGCGCTGATCGACAAGCACTGGAACCCGATCCTCGCCGCCTGGTACCCCGGGGGCAAGGACGACCCGCATCTGACCCTGCTGCGTTTCGACGCCGACGACGGCCGCATCTGGGTGTCGAAGAAGGGCCCGGTCGGCTTCCTGTTTGAAGTGGCCAAGGCCAATCTGACGAAGACGCTGCCGGATGCGGGCGGGGTTGCGGACGTCAATCTGCAGTGAGGCCGCAGGGGTCAGGCAGTAGGCAGTAGTGAACGTGGCGCAGGTGCCCGCGGCCGCGGTCCCTACTGCCTAACGCCTACTGCCTGATCCCTAACCCGCGAAACACCAGGCCAGCACGGCCTTCTGGGCGTGGATGCGGTTCTCGGCCTCATCCCAGACCAGCGACTTCGGCCCGTCGATGACGGCGTCCGTCACCTCCTCGCCGCGGTGGGCGGGGAGGCAGTGCAGGAAGACGGCGTCGCTGGCGGCGGCGTCCATCAGGGCGGCGTCGACGCCATAACCCTCGAAGGCCTCGAGCCGGGCCTCATAGTCGCCGTCGCCCATCGACACCCAGGTGTCGGTGACCACGACATCCGCCCCGGCCACGGCCTCGCGCGGATCGCTCGTCAGGGTGACGTGGTTGCCGCCCCTGGCCAGATCGTGGAGGTCCGGGTGGTAGTCGGCCGGGCAGGCGACGTTCAGGTGGAAGCCCAGCTTCGGCGCCGCGTGCATGAAGCTGTGGCAGACATTGTTGCCGTCCCCGACCCAGGCGATCGTCTTGCCGGCGATCGGGCCGCGGGCCTCCTCGATGGTCATGATGTCGGCCAGGATCTGGCATGGGTGCGAGCGGTCGGTCAGGCCGTTGATCACCGGCACGGTCGCGACCCGGGCGAAGCGCTCGACGTCCTCGTGGCTGTTGGCGCGGATCATCACGGCGTCGACCATGCGCGACAGGACACGGGCCGTATCCTCGACCGGCTCGCCGCGGCCCAGCTGCATGTCCCCGGCATTGGCGATGATCGAGGCCCCACCCAGCTGGCGGATGGCGGCGTCGAAGCTGAAACGGGTCCGGGTCGAATTCTTCTCGAAGATCATCGCCAGCACGCGATCCTTGGCCGGGGCGTCGGCGTCGACGCGACCCCTGGGCCAGCCCTTGCGGGCCGCCTTGCGGGCATGGGCGTCGTCGAGGATGGCGCGCAGGTCGGCGGCTTCGAGGCGATGGATGTCGAGGAAGTGGCGGACCATCTTCAGGTCTCCGGTCAGGCCGCGGCCATCTTCCCGCGAGCGAACTCGCAGGTCTTCTCGAGGCGCTCGACCGCCTCACGGGCTTCATCCAGCGTGAAGTTCAGGGGCGGCAGGATACGGACCAGATTGTCGCCGCCGCCGGCGATCAGAAGATGCGCCTCGTCGCGGGCCCAGCCCATGAATTCGCGGTTGTTGGGGATCAGCTTCATGCCCATCAGCAGACCCTTGCCGCGCACCTCGGCGATCACATCGGGGAAGCGTTCCTTCAGCCCGTGCAGCTGCTGCTTCAGATAGCCGGCGATCTCGTTGACGTGGGCCAGGGTCTCGGGCTTCGAGATCTCGGCGAAGGCGGCGCTGCCGACGGCCATGGCCAGGGGATTGCCGCCGAAGGTCGAGCCGTGCACGCCGACGACCATGCCGGTGGCGGCGTGATTGGTGGCCAGGCAGGCGCCGATGGGGAAGCCGCCGCCCAGGGCCTTGGCGATGGCCATGATGTCGGGGGCCATGCCGCCCCACTCATGGGCCCACAGCTTGCCGGTCCGGCCCATGCCGCACTGGACCTCGTCGAAGATGATCAGGACGCCGTATTCGTCGCACATCTCGCGCAGGCCGCGCAGGCAGACCTCGGGAATGGCGCGGCAACCGCCCTCGCCCTGCACCGGCTCGACGATGATGGCGGCCGTGTTCGGATTGGCGATGGCGGCCTTGAGGGCTTCATGGTCGCCGAAGACCAGCTGGTGGAAGCCCTCCATCGGCGGGCCGAAGCCGTTGGTGTAGCTGGGGTTGGCCGCCGCGTTGATCGCGCCATAGGTCCGGCCGTGGAACGAGCCGTCGAAGCCGTAGATGTCGATCCGCTCGGGCTGGCCGTTGGCGAAATGATACCGGCGCGCCGTCTTGATCGCGCACTCGACCGCCTCGGTGCCCGAGTTGGTGAAGAAGACCACATCGGCGAACGACTTTTCGCACAGGGCGTCAGCCAGCGCCTCCTGCCCCGGAATCTTGAAGATGTTGGAGACGTGCCAGAGCTTTTCGGCCTGATCCTTGACCGCCTGGACGAGGATCGGATTGGCGTGGCCGAGGGCGTTGGTCGAAATGCCCATGACGCAGTCGAGGTATTCGGTCCCGTCCCTGGCCCAGAGACGCGCGCCCTGACCCCGGTCCACTTCCAGAGGCGCGCGGTTGTAGACACCCATCAGATGTTCAGTGGACACGGGACAAGCCTCCAAAAGCGAGACGGCCCCGCCGCTGGAGAGCGCCGGGACCGCTGGAATAAGGGTCAGGCCTTGTCGGCCGGAGGACGGTGTTAGTCAACACCGGCCAATCGCCCTGCATCCGTGATCCCGACAAGGATCAGGCCGCCGACTCCATTGTCGCCTTGGGGGCCCTCAGGTCCCTGAGCACATGGGCGGCGTCGGCCTCGAAGGCCATGCCGGCATGTTCTCGGGCCGGGAAGCGAAGGCGTAGACCTCGCGCCAGTCCCGATCGATGCCGATGTGAACGATACGCGCCGGCAGGACGATCATCAGGTCTTCAGCCGCCAGCCGGACCTGAACACCGCCCAGCAGGCCCAGGCCATGAACAGCGCCAGTACCCCGCTCATGACCACGCCGATCATCAGGTTCCCCTCGGCATTGCCGATGAAACCGGCCCGGAAGCCGTCGATCAGATAGAAGAACGGGTTGAAATGGCTGATCGTCGCGAACGGCTCGGGCAGGTTTTCGACGAGGTAGAAGGTGCCGCTGAGGAAGGTCATCGGCATGATGACGAAATTCTGCACCGCGGCGAGCTGGTCAAATTTCTGGGCCCAGAGGCCGGCGAAGACGCCCAGCATCCCCATGATCAGGCAGGCCAGAAGGCCGAACCACAGGATCAGGCCGAGGTTGGCCACCTCCAGCCGCGCGAACGGCATGACGCACAGCGCCGTCACGATCCCGACCACCAGGCCGCGCGTGGCGGCACCGAGCGAAAAGCCGATGGTCAGCTCCAGCGGGCTGAGCGGCGGGGTCAGGAAATCGGTCGCCGTGTTCATCACCTTGGCCTGGATCAGGCTGGACGAGGCGTTGGCGAAGGCGTTGTTCAGCATGGCCATCATGATCAGGCCGGGCGCCACGAACTCCGGAAAGGGCGTGCCGTGCAGCGGCGGCCGCGTGCCCTGAAGGGCGACCACGAAGACCAGCATGTAGAGCAGGGTGGTGACCACCGGCCCGGCCACCGTCTGGGCCCCCACCTTCCAGAACCGCCGCACCTCGCGCAGGTACAGGGTCTGGACACCGATCCAGTTGATCCCGGGATAGCTGCGCGGCTGGGGGGTGGTGGAGGCGGTGCTCAGGTCGGTCATGGGGGGCAGATGCGGTGGGCGGCGGCGGGATGCAAGGGAGGGATTAGGGATTAGGGATGAGGGATCAGTAGGGGGACCGGTGAACCCCGGATCGCCCAGCGCGCCCGTCAGCCTAATCCCTCATCCCTAATCCCTAATCCCTGCCCGTCGTTAACCATCCCTACATCTGGTTCCTGTGGACGGAGTGATTCGCACATCTTGCGTCTGTTAGGACCTCGTTTACGATTAGTGGTAGGTCGAGGCCCCGGGAGGGCAGCCTGGACCCCATATATTGAATCCGAGACCCGGAGGGTTGGCTATGACCGCAGGCTGGACTGAAGACCGCGTCGGCGCGCTGAAGCAGCTCTGGCTGGAAGGCCAGTCGGCCAGCCAGATCGCCAAACAGCTCGGCGGCGGCGTCACCCGCAACGCCGTCATCGGCAAGGTGCACCGCCTCGGCCTGTCGGGCCGGGCCGCCCCGTCGCA
>JAUYAG010000072.1 GCA_030693575.1 Brevundimonas sp.
CGACGCGGTGATCATCGACGCGGTGCGCAGCTGGGCCTCGGGCTTCATCTTCACCACCAGCCTGCCGCCGGCCCTGACCGCCGGAGCCCTGGCCTCGGTGCGGCATCTGAAGGCCCATCCGGAACTGCGCGAGGCGCATCAGGAGCGCGCGGCCACGCTCAAGGCCCGTTTCCGGGCCGCGGGCATACCGGTGATGGAGTCGGTCAGCCACATCGTCCCGGTGTTCGTCGGCGACCCGGTCCACGCCAAGATGATCTCGGACATGCTGCTGGAAGAGCACGGCGTCTATGTCCAGCCGATCAACTATCCCACCGTGCCCAAGGGCACCGAGCGGCTGCGCTTCACCCCGTCGCCCAACCACACCGACGCCATGATGGACGACCTCGTCCGCGCCATGGACAGGCTGTGGACCCACTGCAACGTGGCGCGCCTCCCGATCGCTGCCTGATCGAATCCGGCCCCCCGTGGCCTGACATTTCCGGCTAGCTGCAGACCCGGCGGAAACCTCGCATTGTCGCGGCGTTCAAGGTTCTGCAAGTTGGCGCCGGAACCCCATGCCCCTGACCCCAGACCCCCATCTTTCGCGCCGACTGAGCGCGATCCTCCGACCTACGCCGGACGGCCTGTGGTGTCCGGGCGGGGCCTTCTTCATCGATCCGCCGCGTCCGGTTGATCGCGCGGTCATCACCCATGGCCACGCCGACCATGCGCGCGCGGGCCACGGCTCCGTGCTGGCGACGCCGGAAACGCTCGCGATTATGGGCGAACGCTATGGCGAGGCGTTCGCCGCCCATACCCAGCCGCTGGCCTATGGCGAACGGATCAGGGTCGGGGACGTGGAGCTGTCGCTCGCGCCGGCCGGCCACGTGCTCGGATCGGCGCAGGCGACGGTGCGTCAGGGCGGTCTGACGATCACGGCCTCGGGCGACTACAAGCGCCGCCGCGACCCGACCTGCGCACTGTTCGAGCCTGTGCCCAGCGACGTCTTCATCACCGAGGCCACCTTCGGCCTGCCCGTGTTCCGCCATCCGCCGGATACGCAGGAGATCGCGCGTCTGCTGCGCTCCGTTCGGCAGTTCCCGGAACGCGCCCATCTGGTCGGGGCCTATGCCCTGGGCAAGGCGCAACGGGTGATCCGGTTGTTGCGTGAGGCCGGATACGACGAGACCATCTATGTGCACGGCGCGCTGGAGCGGCTGAACCGGCTCTACGAACATTTCGGCGTGGATCTCGGGCCGCTGGCGCCGGCGACCGGATCGAAGGCGGATTTCGCCGGGCGCATCATCATCGCCCCGCCCTCCGCCTTGGCCGATCGCTGGAGCCGGCGCTTCCCCGATCCGGTCACGGCCTTCGCCTCCGGCTGGATGAGCGTCAGGGCCCGCGCCCGGCAGCGCGGCGTCGAACTGCCCCTGGTGCTGTCGGACCACGCCGACTGGGACGAACTGACCGAGACCCTGAGCGAACTGTCGCCGCGAGAGGTCTGGATCACCCATGGCCGCGACGACGCCCTGCGACGGTGGGCGGAGCTGAACGGCCTGACGGCGCGCGCCCTGCATCTGGTTGGCTATGAGGACGAGGACGACGACTGATGCGCGCCTTCGCCGCCCTGCTCGATCGTCTGTCACTGACGGCCTCGCGGAATGCCAAGCTTCGCCTGATCCGCGACCACCTGGCGGACACCCCGGACCCGGATCGCGGCTGGGCCCTCGCCGCCCTGACCGGGGCCCTGACGTTCACCGCCGCCAAGCCCGCCATGATCCGCCGGGCCGTCGAGGCGCGCGTCGATCCCGAGCTGTTCCGCCTGTCCTACGACTATGTCGGCGACCTCGCCGAGACCGTCGCCCTGATCTGGCCCGCCCGCCACGGTGCCAACCGCGAACCCGACCTGTCCGAGGTGATCAACGCCCTGATGCAGGCGAAGCGCGGCGAGGTGCAGGGGCTGCTGGAAGGCTGGCTGGACGCCCTCGACGCCGATGGCCGCTGGGCCCTGCTGAAGCTGGTCACCGGGGGCCTGCGCGTCGGCGTCTCGGCGCGGCTGGCCTGGCAGGCGGCGGCGGATTTCGGCGGGGTCGAGGTGCCGGACATCCAGGAAGTCTGGCACGCCCAGTCGCCGCCCTATGCCGACCTTCTGGCCTGGCTGGACGGTCGGGCCGGGCGGCCCTCGGCGGACGCGCATGGCCGGTTCCGGCCCGTCATGCTGGCCCAGCCGATCGATGAAGCGGAGATGCCGAGGCTGGATCCCGCCGCCTACGCCGCCGAATGGAAATGGGACGGCATTCGCGTGCAGGCCGTGAGCGAGGGCGGCGTCAAACGCCTGTACAGCCGTACCGGCGAGGACATCTCCCCGACCTTCCCGGACGTGCTGGCGGCCCTGACGTATGAGGGCGTCATCGACGGAGAGCTGATGGTGCTTCGCGACGGGCGGGTCGGGTCCTTCGGGGACCTCCAGCAGCGTCTGAACCGCAAGACGGCGGACGCCAAGATCATGGCTGCGCACCCCGCCGGCATCCGCGCCTATGACCTGCTGGCCGCGGACGGCGTCGACCTGCGCAAGCTGGGCTTTGTCGAGCGAAGGGCGCGGCTCGAGACGCTGATCGCCTCCCTCGGCTCGGACCGCATCGACCTGTCCCCGCTCCAGCCGTTCACATCCTGGGATGGCCTCGCGGCCTTGCGTGCGACGCCACCCGAGGGCGATCCGCAGGCGGCGGAAGGCGTGATGCTGAAACGCCTCGACAGCGTCTATGAGGCGGGTCGGCCCAAGGGGCCCTGGTTCAAGTGGAAGAAGGACCCGCATCTGGTCGATGCGGTGCTGATGTACGCCCAGCGGGGCCACGGCAAACGGTCGAGCTTCTACTCCGACTTCACCTTCGGGGTCTGGACCGAAGACATGGACGGCAGTCACGCCCTGACGCCGGTCGGCAAGGCCTATTTCGGCTTCACCGACGAGGAGTTGAAACAGCTCGACAAATTCGTGCGCGACAACACGGTCGAACGGTTCGGCCCCGTGCGATCCGTGAAGGCGAACCGGGAATTCGGTCTGGTGCTGGAGGTGGCGTTCGAAGGCTTGCAACGATCGAAACGCCACAAGTCCGGCGTGGCCATGCGCTTTCCCCGGATCAGCCGCATTCGCTGGGACAAGCCCGCGAGGGAGGCGGACGAATTGTCGACCCTGGAGGGGTTGCTGGACCGGGCAGAAAGGGGCTCAGAATGAAGCGAAACTTCCCGCCCTCAGCCCCGGCCGAACCGTTCAATCCTGAACGGCGTCAGGTCGATCACCGGCGCCTCGCCCTGGGCGAGTGACGCCGTCAGCTCCGCGGTAATCGCCGACATCGTCAGGCCGAGGTGCTGGTGGCCAAAGGCGTAGAGGATGCGCGGATCGCGCTCCAGTCGGCCGATCGCGGGCAGATAGTCGGGCAGGGTCGGACGGGGTCCCACCCACCGGTCCGGCTCGGGCGAGAAGCGGATGCCGAGGTCGCCCAGTCGTCGCTCAAGGTAGCGCCATTTCCGCGGGTCGCCGGGCGCATCCGGCGAGCCGAACTCGACAAAGCTGGAGGCGCGCAGACCGCTGGTGAAGCGGGACACCACCATGGAATGCTCCTCGAACACGGTCGGCGGCAGGGTCTCGTCCCAGCCGTGGTCAGCGCTCTGCACGGAATAGCCGCGCTCGCCGATCACCGGGGCTTCGACGCCGAGGTCCCGCATCAGCCGCCCCGCCCAGGCCCCGGCCGCGACCAGCGCTCCCTCGGCCTCGCGCACGCCGCCGCCGTCGAGGTGGGCGGTCACAAGATCTCCGCTGGACAGACGCGCTACGCTGGCATGGACCACCTCGCCGCCATGCGCCTTCAAGGCGGCCAGCAGGGCATCCCGGGCGGCCTGGGGCTCGCTGACCTGGGCGGTGCCGGAGAAGCGGATGCCGGCGACCGGCGCGCGGGTCATCACAGCCACATAAGGCGCAAGGTCGTCAGAGCTCATCGATTGAAAGGCGGCGCTTCCCGTCGCCGCGCGTTCCCAAGCCTTGAGACCCTTCTCCGCCGCGCGATCCGACATCCAGACCACGGAATGGCCGTCCCGGCCGACAACGTCCGGCGCGCCTGAGAACGCCGCCAGCCGCCGCCAGGCCGGCAGGGCATGGGCGAGGATGGCGGTCAGGGCCGCCTGCCCCCGCGCATGCCGCGCCGGATCCGACGCCGCGATGAATCGCAAGGCCCAGGGCCCCCAAAGTCCTGCGTCCCGCCAGCGGAAATCCAGCGGGCCGCCCACACCGAACAGCCGCCCCGGAAACGTCCGCAGACTCTCGCGTGACGCCAGCGGGGACACCTGTTCGGCGGCGATATGGCCGATATTGCCGAACGAGGCGGCGCGGCGCGGATCGCCCGGGTCGATCAGGGTCACGGCGAAGCCCGCGGCCTGCAGGCGCAGCGCCGATGCGGCCCCGACCAGACCGCCGCCGATAACGAGATATGACTTCGGCTGCATCGGACTCCCGTTGCCTCGACCTCAGGATCGTATACGATAATGACTTAAGTCACTGGAAGCGAGGACCCGATGTCGATTTCCTGGGAGGGCGTGATCCCCGCCGCCACCACGCAGTTTGCGGCGGATTTCTCGATCGATTTCGACTCCACCGCGACGGTGCAGGATGGCCTGATCCGGGACGGCGTGCACGGCCTGATCGTCATGGGCACGGTGGGCGAGAACAACTCGCTCGACGCCGATGAGAAGCGCGCCATGCTGGCCGCGACCGTCAAGACCGTGGCCGGACGCGTCCCGGTGATCGCGGGCGTGGCCGAGCTGGACACCCGCCGCGCCGCCGCCTTCGCGCGCGACGCCGAGGCCATCGGGGCCGACGGCCTGATGGTCCTGCCTGCCATGGTCTATGTCCCGACCCAGGCCGAACTCGCCGCCCATTTCCGCACCGTGGCCGAGGCCACCGGCCTGCCGATCATGCTCTACAACAACCCGCCCGCCTATCGGGTCAGCATCGGCTTCGAGGCCCTGCACGCCCTGTCGGACCTGCCCAACATCGTGGCCCTCAAGGAGAGCGCGCCGGACACCCGCCGCTTCACCGACCTGCTCAATGAGTTCGGCGACCGCTATGTCCTGTTCGCCGGCCTCGACGACGTTGCGCTGGAGGGTCTGATGCTGGGCGCGCAGGGTTGGGTGTCCGGCCTGACCAACGCCTTCCCCAAGGAATCCCTGGCCCTGTGGGACGCCTTCAAACGCGGCGACATGGAGAAGGCCCTGGCCATCTACCGCTGGTTCATGCCCCTGCTGCACCTCGATGCCGACCATGATCTGGTCCAGTCCATCAAGATCGCCGAACAGGTCATGGGACGCGGCCACGAACGCGTCCGGCCGCCGCGCCATCCGCTGGTCGGCGCCCGCCGGGCCGAGGTGATCGCCATGGTCGAGAAGGCCGCCGCGACCCGCCCGGTCCTCTAGCCATGGCCCGCCACGTCTTCCGCTGCATCGACGGCCACACCGCCGGCAATCCCGTGCGACTGGTGATCGAGGGCGGGCCCGAACTGACCGGCGACACGATGAGCGCCCGTCGTCAGGACTTCATGGCGCGCTACGACTGGATCCGCACCGGCCTGTGCTTCGAGCCTCGCGGCCACGACATGATGAGCGGCGGCTTCCTCTATCCGCCGACCACGCCCGAGGCCGACGTCGGCATCCTGTTCATCGAGACCAGCGGCTGCCTTCCCATGTGCGGCCATGGCACCATCGGCATCATCACCTTCGCGCTCGAGCACGGCCTGATCACGCCGCGCATGCCGGGCAAGGTCGTGGCAGAGGTTCCCGCGGGCGTGATCGAACTGGACTATCTGCAGGACGGCGACCGCGTTCGCTCGGTTCGCATCCGCAATGTTGCGTCGTACCTGGCGCAGCAGGGCATCGAGATCGAGGTCCCCGACTTCGGCCCGCTGACGATCGACGTCGCCTATGGCGGAAACTTCTACGCCATCATCGAGCCGCAGGGTGCCTACGCTGGACTGGACGCCCTCGGCGCCGCCCGCATCCTGCAACTGTCGCCGGTCATCCGCACGCTGGTGCGCGAGGCCTTCACGCCCGTCCATCCGCTCGACCCGACCATTCGCGGCGTCTCCCACCTGCTCTGGGCCGACAAGCCGAAGGGCGAAGGCGCGGACGGCCGCAACGCCGTCTTCTATGGCGACAAGGCCATCGACCGCAGCCCCTGCGGCACCGGCACCTCGGCGCGGCTGGCCCATCTGCATGCGACCGGCCGCCTGCCCGTCGGCCAGGCCTTCGTCCACGAGAGCTATATCGGCAGCCGCTTCATCGGCCGCGTCGAGGCGGAGACCGGGATCGGCGGCCGCCCCGCCATCATTCCCTCGGTCGAAGGCTCGGCCATCGCCACCGGACTGAACGAGATCTGGATCGACGACGAGGACGTCTTCGCCCACGGCTTCCAGGTGGTCTGAGGATGACGACCCGCGCGCCGCGTCTGCTGCCCGACCAGGTCTTCGCCGAGGCGCGCGAGCGCATCCTCTCCGGCCGCCTGCCCGCGGATGCGCCGATCCGTCAGGACGCCCTCGCGCTGGAGCTGGGTGTGAGCAAGATCCCCCTGCGCGAGGCCCTGGCGCGACTCGAGAGCGAGGGGCTGGTCGTCTCCCACCCCAACCGCGGCTTCATCGTCCGGCCATTGTCGCGCGCTGATGCGGAGGATGTCTTCGACCTGCGCCTGCGCATCGAGCCGAACGCCTGCGTGCTGGGCGCGCAGCAGGCCGACGCCGCGGCGCATGAGGCGGCCCGAACCGCCTTCGCCGCCCTCGACGCCGCGCTGCGCAACGGTCTGGCCGACGTCGGCCAGCGCAATCGGGAATTCCATCTGGCGCTGGTCCGGCCGTCCGGCCGCGGCGTCACCATCGAGACCGTCGACCGGTTGCTGGCCCTGTCCGAACGCTATGTCAGGGTGCACCTGGGCGAGCACCGGCGGCTGGACCGCGCCAGCCATGAGCACGAGAATCTGCTGCGGGCCTGGCTGGAACGCCGGACCGAGACCGTGCGGCGGGAGGCGCGAGCCCATATCCGCTCGACCCTGATCGACCTGCGCGCCCAGTTGCCGGAGATCTAGGCTGCGGGCCAGTCCGGGACGTCGGCGAACGGATCGTCGAGGTTGTGCTGCGGCCGGGTGAACCACTCCGGCCCGGCGTCGGTCATGTGGAAATGGTCCTCCAGCCGCACCCCAAACCGGCCCGGAACGACGATCATCGGCTCGTTGGAGAAGCACATCCCCGTCGCCAGCGGCGTCCGGTCGCCCTTCACCAGATAGGGACCCTCATGGATGTCGAGGCCGATGCCGTGGCCCGTGCGGTGCGGCAGGCCCGGCAGGCTGTAGCCCGGACCGAAACCGTCGGCCTCAAGCGACCGCCGCGCCGCCGCGTCTACCGCCTCGCAGGGCGTGCCGGGCCGGGCGGCGTCGAAGGCCGCGGCCTGGGCCCGCTTTTCGGCCTCCCAGACCCGGCGAACCTCCGGGCTCGCTTCGCCGAACACATAGGTCCGGGTGATGTCGGAGCTGTAGCCGTCGATCCGCGTGCCGGTGTCGATCAGCACCACGTCCCCCTCAGCCAGGGCCCGGTCGCCCTCGCCGCCATGCGGCAGGGAGGTGTCCTCGCCGAAGGAGACAATGCAGAAGGAATTGCCGGACCCGCCCAGCGCCCGATGCTGCTCGTCGATGAAGCGGACGACTTCGGAGGCGCGCTGGCCGGCCTGAAGCTGATCATGGGCGCGGCGATGCACCTCGATCGTGATCGCCTTGGCATGTGACATCAGGGCGATTTCCGCCGGCGACTTCCGGCTGCGCAGCGCATGGATCAAAGGCGCGGCGTCAACGAGGCGCGCATCGTCGATCTCCGCCCTCAGGCTGCGGTACATGGCCAGCGCCATCCGCTCGTCGACGGCCATCCTCCTGGTGGGGCCGATCCGGTCGGCGACGAGCCGCCACGGGCTTTGATCCTCCTCCCAGGTCAGCACCTCGCCCGGCAGGCTGATCAGTCCCTCGACCTTCTCGAGTTCGAACTGAGGCGTGATGTAGTCCAGCCCGCCCGAGGCGTGGACGAGCGCGCCCACCAGCCGTTCGGAGGCGTACCAGTCCAGCCCGGTGAAATAGCGCAGGCTGGAGGTCGAACCGAGCAGCATGGTCTCGACCCCTGCCGCTTCCATCCCGCTTCGAAGGCCCGCCAGACGCGTCTGCCGCTCGGCCGCGCCGATCGGGGCCGGAACCGATGTTGAACCGCTCGCCATGGCCTGCTCCGCGCGTCGCTGGATTGAGTATCGTATACGATCGTGCTCAGTTGGGCATAGAACGACAAGGGGGGAAGACCTTGGTCCTGACAATTCTGCTCACCGCTTTGGCCCTGCTGGCGGCGGCCTTCGTCGTAGTGCTGGCCCGCACAGCGCTGAAGCGCGGGACCGGCGCGCCCGGACCTGAGTCCATCATCCTCGGTGCCGTCGCCAACTTCTTCGACACCCTGGGCATCGGCTCCTTCGCCCCGACGACCGCCTGGCTCCGGTTCCGCAAGATGACGCCCGACAGCTTCATTCCCGCGACCCTGAACGTCGGCCACGCGCTGCCGACGATGGTGCAGTCGGCGGTCTTCCTCGTGCTGCTGGGCGTGCACGTCGATCCGATGCTGCTGGTCTCCTGCATCATCGCAGCGGTGGCAGGGGCCGTGGTTGGAGCGCCGCTGATGGTTCGCGCGCCGGTGCGGGTGGTGCAGGGGATCGTCGGCGTGGCCCTGCTGATCGCCGCAGCCCTCTACGCCATGAGCAACCTCGACCTGATGCCGATCGGCGGAACCGCCACGGCGCTGGAGCCCCGGCTGATGTGGATCGCTGTCGCGGCCCATTTCGTCATGGGCATGCTGATGGCCTTCGGGATCGGCCTCTACGCCCCGTCCCTGATCCTGCTCAGCCTGCTGGGCCTCGACCCGCGCCTGGCCTTCCCGGTCATGGCCAGCGCCTGCGCCTTCCTGATGCCGACCACGGGATTCCGCTACATCAACGCCGAGCGCATCGACGTGCGGATCGTCATCGGCATCGCGCTGGGCGGCATACCGGCGGTTCTGGTCGCCGCCTTCGTGGTCAAGGAAATGCCGATCGAGCCGCTGCGCTGGGCGGTCGTCGTCGTGGTCCTATATGCCGCCGCCCTGCTGTTGCGGGCAGCGGCAAAAGGAGACAGCGCGAAAGCCTAGTGGCGAACGCGGACGTAGTCGCCCGGCGCGGCGGCGCCGGCCTTGAGCTTACCTGAGCCGACCTTGCGCGCCTTGACCTTGTCGTCGGCCGCGGCAGCGTCGAGCCAGCCCTGCCATTCCGGCCACCACGAGCCGGGCTTCTGCTCGGCCCCCGCGAGCCAGCCCTCGGCGTCGGCCGGAGCGTCGTCATTGGTCCAGTAGCCGTGCTTGTTGGCCGCCGGCGGATTGATCATCCCGGCATTGTGGCCCGACCCGCCCAGCAGGAAGCGCGACGGCCCGCCGAAGAAATGCCGGCCGGCATAGGTGTTCTTCCAGGCCGAGACGTGGTCGTCCTTGAGGGCCACGATCATCACCGGAGTCTCGATGGCCTTGAGGTCCAGCGTCACGCCGTCGATGGCGACGCCGCCGTCCTTCAGTTGGTTGCCGCGCAGAATCTGACGCCCGTACTCCTTAAGCATGCGCGCCGGAATGCGGGAACCGTCGTCGAACCACCACAGCAGGTCCGAGGCGCGCGCCTCGTCGCCGAGCAGATAGTGGTTCACCACCGACGACCAGATCAGATCATTGGCCCGCACCGCCGAGAACAGCTTGGTCAGGTCGTGCGCCTCGACATAGCCCTTCTCATCCAGATAGCGGTCGAAGGCGGTCAGATCGTCTTCGCTCGTGAACACCGACCATTCGCCCATGTCGCCGAAGTCGACCAGGGTCGCGATCAGGGTGGCCGAGGCGATGCGGTCGGCCCGGCCGGTCTGGGCCAGATACGCCAGCGTCATCGCCGAGAGCGTGCCGCCCAGACAGTAGGAAACCAGATCGGCGTCGGCCTCGCCCGTCGCCTGCTCGACGGCGTCCAGGGCAGCGATGACCCCGTCCTTCACATAGGCGTCCATGCCGGTGTCGGCATGGCTCTCGTCCGGATTGGCCCAGGAGATGACGAAGACCGTGTGGCCCTGATCGACCAGCCATTTCAGATAGCTGGCCTTGGGCGTCAGGTCGAAGAGGTAGTATTTGTTGACCAGCGGCGGCACGAACAGCAGCGGACGGCGATAGACCTTGTCGGTCGTCGGCGCATACTGGATCAGCTCCATCAGGTCGTTCTTGAAGACGACCGCGCCCGGGGTGGCGGCGACGTTGACGCCCAGTTCGAAATCGTTCGGCGCGCGGCGGCTGACCAGTCCCTGCCCCTTGCCGACATCCTCCAGCAGATTGGACAGTCCGGTCATAAGGCTCAGGCCGCCACTCTCGATGGTGCGGCGCGCCACCTGCGGGTTCGTGTGGGCGAAATTGGTCGGCGCCAGGGCGTTCATCATCTGGCGGCTGGCGAAGTCGACCTGCGCGCGGGTCGCGTCATCGACCGGCGCGGCGGCGACGAAATCCTGGAGCTGGCGCGCGGCCAGCAGATAGGCCTGTTTCAGATAGTCATAGACCGGCTCGTCGCTCCAGGCCGGATCGGAGAAGCGGCGGTCGCCCTTGGCCGGTGCCGCGACCGGGGCCGCTTCCTGCCCCATCGCCCGTTCGCCCATGGTGCGCCAGAGGGCCGTCCAGTCGTTCCAGTTCTTCGCCTGGGCCTCAAACAGGGCCGCCGGCTGGGTCATCACGGCGGTGTTGAAGTCGATCATCGCCCGCGTCAGCGTCGTCGGGTCATAGGGCAGCGCCTGGGGCGTCGCGGCCTGGACCATGGTCGTGCGGACCGCCGCGGCGGCGTTCTGCATCAGGGTGGTCAGGGCTTCGGCCACGACGGTCGGATCGGGCAGCTGGGGAAGCGGCGGCGAGGAAACGGTCATGGGGCAGGCTTTCCGCTTAAAGCGAGACGAGGACATCCACGGCCGCGCAATCGCGCGGGGCCACGAACAGCAACGCGAGGGCGCGGTCCGGGTTCTCGGCCGCCCAGATCGGGCAGGGAGCCTCGAACGCGTCGATCAGCGCGGCTGTCGGCGTCGGAATAGCGGTCCGGATGGCGGGCGTATAGGCGGCGGAGTCGAAGGCCATGACGGTGTCCTCGGAACGGAGACGTTCGGATGCCGTCGTTATGTCATGGCTTTTCTGTTCTTACGATGCCACGATCTGAGCAATCATTGTGCATTTTTGCACAGGAGCGGATCGTGGCCGATTTCAACTGGAATGACCTGCGCGCCTTTCTGGCCGTAGCCCGCACCGGCCGGCTGACCACGGCGGCGGCGCGGGTCGGCATGGACCACACCACCGTGGCCCGGAGGATCGCGGCGCTTGAGGATGGACTGGGCGCCCGCCTGTTCGACCGCAGTCCCCAGGGCTACGCCCTGACCCCGCACGGCGAGCGGCTGATGCCTACCGCCGAAAAGATCGAGAGCCTCACCCTGCTGGCCGCCAATGAACTGGGCGAGGCGGACCAGGCCCTGTCCGGGACAGTGCGGATCGGCGCCCCTGAAGGCTTCGGCAGCTATGTCCTGGCACCCCTGATGGCGAAGCTGGCCGACCGCCACCCGGGACTGGATATCCAGCTTGTGGCCATCTCCGGCGTCCTCAGCCTGTCAAAGCGCGAGGCCGACATCGCCGTGACCCTGAGTGCGCCGCGCGAGGGCCGGCTGATCTCGCGCAAACTGACCGACTATGGCCTCAGCCTCTACGCCGCCCCCGCCTATCTCGACGCGCGACCGCCGATCCGGACCCGCGCCGACATGGCCGGTCAGCGCTTCATCGGCTATATCGGCGACCTGCTCTACGCGCCCGAGCTCGACTATATGCAGGCGCCGGACGTCGACATTCATGTCGCCCTGCAGAGCTCCAACCTGATCGCCCAGCTTCAGGCCGCACTGGCCGGTGCGGGTCTGTGCGTCCTGCCTGACTTCATCGCCGCGCGTGAGACCGGACTGCGGCGCGTTCTGCCCGACGCCGTGCATCTGGACCGCAGCCTGTGGCTGGTGACCCACGCAGACCTGAAGCCGCTGGCGCGCATCCGCGCCATCACGGCGATGATCGTCGAGGGGGTCAAGGCCGACCGGGCCATGTTCACCGGCAGCTGACACTGGACATCCGCGCGGAGTTGTTTCAAGCTTAAAATATGTCGTTGAACAGCGCCGTGAGAAGCATCGCCGTCGTGGGCGCCGGGCCGGGCGGCCTGTACCTCGCGATCTCCCTGAAGCTGCGCGATCCGTCGCTGTCGGTCGTCGTCCATGAGCGCAACCGACCGGACGACACCTTCGGCTGGGGCGTGGTCTTTTCCGACCAGACGCTCGCCAATCTCAAGGCCAATGACCCCGAGACCGCGGAGATCATCGAGGCGGCCTTCGTCCATTGGGACGACATCGACGTCCATATTCATGGCCAGACCATCCGATCCGGCGGGCATGGCTTTGCGGGCATCGGGCGGCAGCGGCTGCTTACCATCCTGCAGGAGCGCGCCCGCTCGCTCGGCGTCGAGCTGCGGTTTGAGGATGAAGTCGCCGACATCCGCGCCCTGCCCGCCGACGTCATTGTCGCCTCCGACGGCCTGAACAGCCGGATCCGCAACGACCACCCGGAGGTCTTCGGCGTCGATATCGATGTACGGACCAACAAATACATCTGGCTGGGCACGAAAC
>JAUYAG010000080.1 GCA_030693575.1 Brevundimonas sp.
TTTTCGCTTTCGGGTTCCGCCGTGATCGCGGCGCCCTATATGACGGGCCGCCAGCGGGTTCTGGGCGCCATCGGCGTGATCGGACCCGCGCGACTGAACTATGCCCGCATCATACCGTTGGTGGACTATACCGCCCGGGTGCTGGGGCGAATGCTGGACGGACAGGAAACTTGAGCGACACACACGACGACCTCCCCCACTCCGAAGAGCTGGCCGCCGACATCGCGGAGGCCGAAGCCGACGCCGGCCTGGATGACGGCCTTGGGCCCATCGACGCCCTGATCGCCGAACGCGACCAGTGGAAGGACCGCGCCCTGCGCGCCGTCGCCGAGGCCGAGAACACGAAGAAGCGGGCCGAGACCCAGTCCAACGACGCCCGCGCCTACGCCATCCAGCGCTTCGCCCGCGATCTGCTGGGCGTGGCCGACAATCTGGAGCGGGCGCTGATGGCCGCGCCCAAGGACGCCGACGCCGGGGAGGCTGGCCTGGTCACCGGGCTGGAGCTGACCCAGAAGTCGCTCCTGCAGGCCTTCGAGAGCAACAATCTGAAGCGCGTCGCGCCCGAGCCGGGCGAGGCCTTCGACCCGCACCTGCATCAGGCCATGATGGAACAGCCGTCCGAGACGGTTCAGGGCGGACAGGTGATCCAGACCCTGCAGGCCGGCTACGCCCTGTTCGGCCGCACCGTGCGCCCGGCCATGGTGGTGGTCGCCGCCAAGGGCTCCGGCGCGGCGGCGGGCAACGCCGCCTATGCGGCCGCGGCGGCGACGGGCGGGAATTTCGACCAGAAAGCCTGAGCTCCGGCCGCCGGCGGAAGCTGGTTCTTCACAACGGTCACGACGGGACCGCGGACGCGTCGTCGGCCCGTGGCTTCTTTCGCACATCGTTAGGTCGCGGCGTTCGCCGCCTTGATCCGATCGACGCCTCGGCGTCGATCCGGAGTTATCTCACTGCATCGCTGACGAGTTCGGTTCTGTCGGCCGCCCAGGACCCGTTGTGCCCGTTGTGGCCTGCGTTGTGTCCGCTGTGATGAACCTTCCGACCGTTGGGCGGCAGAGCCTCAACGCTTCAGCCGCTCATTGAAGAACGCCAGCAGCTTGCTCCAGCCGTCAGCGGCGTCGGCGGCGCGGTAGCTGTCGCGGTAGTCGGCGTGGAAGGCGTGCGGGGCGTCCGGATAGACGTGGATGCCGCTGGCGGTCTGGCCGGCGCGTTGCAGGGCCTCGCGCATCGCCTCGACGCTGGGCAGGGGGATGCCGCGGTCCTGACCGCCGTACAGGCCCAGCACCGGACATTTCAGATCATCGGCCAGATTGACGGGCCAGGGCTGGCCGGCCGCGGCCTGTTCCGGCGTGGCGGTCGGCGCAGGCGCGAGGCGGCCGTACCAGGCGACGCCCGCATCCAGCACGGCGAAGCGGGCGCAGGCCTGCCACACCACCTTGCCGCCCCAGCAGAAGCCGGTGATCCCGACCTTGTCGGAATTGGCCCAGAGCTGCTGGCTGACCCAGTCCAGAGTGGCCGAGACGTCGCCCATGACCTGCTCGTAGTTGGCCGCGCCGACGATCTGCTGCACGCGGGACATGTCCGACAGGGGGGCGGGGTCCTCGACCCGGTTGAAGAAGGCGGGCGCGACCGCTGCAAAACCGGCCCTGGCCAGCCGGCGGCAGAGGTCGCGGATATATTCGTGGACGCCGAAGATCTCGGACGCGACCACCACCACCGGCCAGGGGCCGTCGCCGGCGGGGCGGGCGACGAAGAGCGGGAGCGCGAATCCATCGGGCGCCTCTACGGTCGCCTGCTCCTGCGTCAGGCCTTCGCCGTCGGTGGTGATCGGCGCGGCCTGCCGGGCCAGGGCGGCCGGCGCGTAGCCGGCGAAGGCGAGCCCGCCCAAGGCACCGGTCGCCAGGGCACGGCGGCTGAAGCGGAAATCGTCGGGCTCGGGTCCTTCGGGACGGATCAGGTTGGTCATGGGCGGCCTCCGGCTGGACGAGGCCGGACCTTGGCCCGACCTCCGCGAGCCGTCCATTCACGATTGCCGTGAAGCTAACGCGCCCGGCGGAGCGTCAGATTGATCCGCCCGCCGCCGGGAACCAGCGTGGAGGAGCCCGTGATCACCCGGTCGATCCCGTGCCGCGCCAGCCGCGCCGGACCAGTCAGGGCGCAGACATCGCCCGAGGCCAGCCGCACCGTCCGCGTCGGCCCGCCGCCCGCCGCGCCGATCCGGAACACCGCTGTGTCGCCGAGCGAGACGGACAGCACCGGTGCGTCCTGATCCAGCTCGTCGAGGTCCTGGTGCAGTCCCATCTTCGCGCCGGTCCCATAGCGGTTGACCAGACAGGCGTCCGGCGGCTCCGGCCAGCCGGTCAGATCCTTCCAGAGCGCCGTCAGCGCTTCCGGCATCCGCGGCCACGGCGCGCCCGTCTCCGGATGGGTCGGCTGATAGCGGTATCCACCCCGGTCCGAGACCCAGCCCAGCGGGCCGAGGTTGGTCATCTCCACCGAAAACGGCCGCCCGCCGGGGGTCACAGGCCGATAAAAGGGTGCCTGTTCGGCGGCCGCCAGCACCTCGGCCAGAAGCGCCGCCTGCCCGGACGCGGAAAGGGCTCCCGGCCAGAACCGGAAGCCCTCCATGCCCGTATCGATCTCGCGCGCGGAACCCATGCCCGGAGGATAGGGCTTCCGCCCCGGCGCTCAAGCAGCGAGCGACCGTGTCGCGAGCGTTAGCGCCCCAAACAGGCTGAGGCGCTACGCGCCTCAGCGCGTGTAGTAATAGTCCGCGATCTGGCAGACGTTGACGTTGAAGCGCGTCAGCACCTGGCCGTTGGTGAACTCGGCCTTGAAGTCGTACAGGCAGGCGCCCGAGCCATCGTCGATGTTCATCATGATGCTGCTGCCGGCGGCCAGGGTGCCGCGGCCGAGCATGTCTTCTTCCCAGCTCGTGACCCGGGAATCCGAGGCGTAGAAGCGCAGCATGGTCCAGCCGGTGTTGTTGTGGATGCGCACCCGGCGGTTCAGGCCGTCACGCGACTGGACCGGCGCCGAGACGGCGGTCTTGTCGGCGGCGACAACCGGCTCTGCGGCGGTGGCGACGGAAGCGGTTCCCAGGGCCGCGACGATCAGCGCGGCGCGGGCGATGCTCTTGAAGGTGTTCATGTCAGTCTCTCCCCAGCGGCCGGACCCTGATGGCTCGGCGATGACAGTGTTATGCCATTGCCGATGGGCAGCCGCATCTGACGGACCCTGACGGTTGAATCGTGCGTCAGGGCGGATTGGGGCTTGCGGCAGGTGGGGTGTTTCCCATATCGGCCTCAACCGTCCTAAAACCCCGCCCCGCGTGGGGCTTTGAGGCCGGAACCGTACCAACCGACTGAATACCCTGACACCGGGGGCGGTCACGCGCGGCGCTTCGCTTTAAAAGGCCGCCGCATCGCCCGCCGAAATGGAGTGAAAGACCACCAATGGCCAAGATCATCGGCATCGACCTGGGCACCACCAACTCGTGCGTGGCCGTCATGGACGGCAAGACCCCCAAGGTCATCGAGAACGCCGAGGGCAATCGCACCACGCCCTCCGTCATCGCCATCCAGGACGGCGGCGAGACCCTCGTGGGTCAGCCGGCGCGCCGGCAGGCCGTGACCAACCCGACCAACACCTTCTTCGCCATCAAGCGCCTGATCGGCCGCTCGTTCGATGACCCGGTGGTGGCCAAGGACAAGAAGATGGTCCCCTATGAGATCGTCAAGGGTCCGACCGGCGACGCCTGGGTGCGCGCCAACGGCAAGGACTA
>JAUYAG010000081.1 GCA_030693575.1 Brevundimonas sp.
GACGAACTGCCCCCCGGCGTGATGAAGATGGTCAAGGTCTTCGTGGCCGTGAAGCGCAAGCTTCAGCCCGGCGACAAGATGGCCGGCCGTCACGGCAACAAGGGCGTCATCTCCAAGATCCTGCCGATCGAGGACATGCCGCACCTTGAGGACGGGACCGCCGTGGATATCGTTCTGAACCCGCTGGGCGTGCCCTCGCGCATGAACATCGGCCAGATCTTCGAAACCCACCTGGGCTGGGCCGCCTCCGGTCTCGGCAAGCAGATCCAGGGGCTTCTGGAAGCCTGGCAACAGGGCGGACAGAAGAAGGCGCTGGTCGATCACCTGACCAGCATCTACGGCCCCGACACGCCGCTTCCGGACTCGGAAGAGGACCTGGTCGAGCTGGCCCGCAACCTGTCCAAGGGCGTTCCGTTCGCCACCCCGGTGTTCGACGGCGCGCACATCAACGACATCGAGGAACTGCTGGAGAAGGCGGGTCTCGACCGCACCGGCCAGTCGATCGTCTATGACGGCCAGACCGGCGAGCAGTTCAAGCGTCCGGTTACGGTCGGCTACATCTACATGCTGAAGCTGCACCACCTGGTCGACGACAAGATCCACGCCCGTTCGATCGGGCCGTACTCGCTCGTCACCCAGCAGCCGCTGGGCGGCAAGGCGCAGTTCGGCGGACAGCGCTTCGGCGAGATGGAGGTGTGGGCGCTGGAAGCCTACGGCGCGGCCTACACCCTGCAGGAAATGCTGACGGTGAAGTCCGACGACGTGGCCGGCCGGACCAAGGTCTACGAGGCCATCGTCCGCGGCGACGACAGCTTCGAGGCTGGCATTCCCGAGAGCTTCAACGTGCTCGTCAAGGAAATGCGCTCGCTGGGCCTGAACGTGGAGCTGGAGAACAGCTGAGGGTGAGTGGCGAGTGACCAGTGGCTAGTGGCCAGTGAAGAGATTCACGGCCGCCTCCGCCCTTCTCACTCGCCTCTAGCCACTAGCCACTCGCCACTGGAATTTACGCGGTTTCGACCGCAGCAAGGAACTCAAGATGAACCAGGAAGTCCTGAACATCTTCAACGCGGTCCCGGTCACTCCGACCTTCGACCAGATCAAGATCGCCCTCGCCAGCCCGGAGAAGATCCGGTCGTGGTCGTTCGGCGAGATCAAGAAGCCCGAGACGATCAACTACCGGACGTTCAAGCCCGAGCGTGACGGCCTGTTCTGCGCCCGTATCTTTGGCCCGACCAAGGACTACGAATGCCTCTGCGGCAAGTACAAGCGCATGAAGTACAAGGGCATTATCTGCGAGAAATGCGGCGTTGAGGTCACCCTGGCCCGCGTTCGCCGCGAGCGGATGGGCCACATCGAACTGGCGTCCCCGGTCGCCCACATCTGGTTCCTGAAGTCGCTGCCGTCGCGCATCTCGCTGATGCTGGACATGGCGCTGAAGGACGTGGAGCGCGTGCTCTACTTCGAAAACTACATCGTCACCGAGCCGGGCCTGACCCCGCTGAAGCAGAACCAGCTGCTGACGGAAGACGAGTTCTACCGCTACCAGGACGAGTTCGGCGATGACGGCTTCACCGCCGAGATCGGTGCCGAGGCCGTGCGCAACCTGCTGATCGGCATCGACCTGCACGCCGAGGCCGAGAAGCACCGCGGCGAGCTGGCTGACAGCCCCTCGGAAATGAAGGCCAAGAAGGCCTCCAAGCGCCTGAAGCTGATCGAGGCCTTCCTCGAGTCCGGCAACAAGCCCGAGTGGATGATCCTGACGGTCGTGCCGGTCATCCCGCCGGAACTGCGCCCGCTGGTGCCGCTGGACGGCGGCCGTTTCGCCACGTCCGACCTGAACGACCTGTATCGCCGGGTCATCAACCGGAACAACCGCCTGAAGCGCCTGATCGAACTGCGCGCGCCCGACATCATCATCCGCAACGAAAAGCGGATGCTGCAGGAATCGGTCGACGCCCTGTTCGACAACGGCCGTCGCGGCCGCGTCATCACCGGCGCCAACAAGCGCCCGTTGAAGTCGCTCGC
>JAUYAG010000085.1 GCA_030693575.1 Brevundimonas sp.
GCGCCAGCTAGACGCCGACACCGCCCTGTCGCCCGGCCGCGTCCGCGCCGCCCGTCTCGCCGCCGGGGCCGTGGTCGACGCGGTCCGCGCCGTGGCCCGCGGGGAGACCGCCCGCGCCTACGCCGCCGTCCGCCCGCCCGGCCACCATGCGGAACCCGGCCAGAGCATGGGCTTCTGCCTGTTCTCCAACGTCGCCGTCGCCGCCCGCGTGGCCCAGTCCGAAGGCATGGCCCGCGTCGCCGTGATCGATTTCGACGTCCACCACGGCAACGGCACCCAGGCGGCCTTCGAATCCGACGACAGCCTGTTCCTCGGCTCCATCCACCAGTCGCCCCTCTATCCGGGCACGGGCGCGGCCTCCGAGACCGGCGTCGGCAATATCGTCAACGTCCCCGTCCCGCCCCACGCCGCCCGTGAGGCCTGGCGCGGCACCTTCGCCGGCGGCCTGATGCCGGCGCTGGAAGCCTTCGCGCCCGACCTCATCCTCATCTCCGCCGGCTTCGACGCCCACCGCCGCGATCCGCTGGCCCACCAGTCACTGGAGGCGGAGGATTTCGCCTGGGCGACCCGCGCCGTGCTCGAGATCGCGCGATCGTGCTGTGGCGGCAAGGTTGTGTCCTCGCTCGAGGGCGGTTACGACCTAGAGGGGCTCGGTCGTTCCGCGGTCGCCCACGTTCAGGCCTTGGGGGAGGAATAAAGGACGGTTCGCCAATCGCTTACGTCCGGAAATCATGCCCGCCCCCGCCAGAGACTCACTGATGGCCGACGCCCCTGCGCCGTCGAAGGCAGACCCCGCGCCGCCCCGCGCCGCCCTCGTCTCGGTGCGTCCGGGCGCTATCGTCCTGGCCCGCCACGGCGAGCCGGCCCTGTCGCGCAAATGCTATCTCACCTCTGACCAGTACCGGGACTGGTGGGCCAAATACGAGGTCGGCGGCCTGCGCGCCGGCCAGACCCCGCCGCCCGAGCTGCTGGCCACCGCCGAGGGCGCCGGCGCCATCTACGCCTCGACCCGTCCCCGCGCCCAGGAAACCGCCGCCGCCATCGCCGCCGGCCGCGAGGTCATGTCGGACGCCCTGTTTATCGAGGCGCCCCTGCCGCCGCCGCACTTCCCCGCCTGGTTCAAGCTGCCGCCCCAATACTGGGGTGCGGTCGCCCGCTTCTGGTGGCATGCGTTCAACCACCACGAGGGGCAGGAGACCCGGGCCGAGGCGGAAGCCCGCTCCGAGGCCGCCGCCCGGGCCCTGATCGCCCGCGCCGAGAGCGGTCAGGACGTGCTGGTCCTGGCCCATGGCTATTTCAACCACATGGTCGGCCGCCGTCTGTGCGCCGACGGCTGGGCCCTGGTCCATAACCAGGGCTTCAAATACTGGTCCCAGCGCCGCTACGAGAAGCGCTGACGCGCGGGAGACGGCGATGATCCGACGGTCCCTGCTCGCCCTCTGCCTCGCCGCCGCCCTGTCGGCCCCCGCCCTCGCCTAGGACGCAGCGCCGGTCCCCGCCGCCGCCGTCCGCGTCATCCTAGAGACCAGCGCCGGCTCCATCCTCGTCGAGACCGACCCGCGCGCCCCGATCACCGCCGCCAATTTCCTGCGCTATGTCGACGAGGGCCGTTTCAACGGCACCGACTTCTACCGCGGCATGGAGCTGGGGGCCGGGACGGGCGTGGTCCAGGGCGGGACCGCCAACGCCCCCGATCGCATCCTGCCGCCCATCGCCCATGAGCCGACCAGCCAGACCGGCCTGCGCCATGTCGACGGCGCCCTGTCCATGGCCCGCTTCGACCCCGGCACGGCCGACGGCGACTTCTTCATCATCGTCGGCAACCTGCCCGGCTTCGACGCCGGCCGGGCCGCCCCCGGCGATCCCGGCTTCGCCGTCTTCGGCCGGGTCATCGAGGGCATGGACGTGGTCCGCGCCATCCTCGCCGCCCCCAAATCCCCCACCGAGGGCGAAGGCTTCATGCGCGGCCAGATGCTCGACCCCCGCATCCGCATCGTCTCGGCCCGCAGGGTGATCGTTCCCTGAGCGGACGCGCCTGCTCTCGCCGGAGCAGGTTCATCACGAAGGACACGAAGAAATTCACAAAGGACACGAAGGGTCCGGAGATGTGTCGGGACCTGGGGTCGCCTTCAACATCGCCTTGAATCGCGGCGTACGCCGCATTGGATCAAAGGCCGTGGCGCAGTTCCTGTCCCGCGCACCGGACCCTTGGTGTCCTTTGTGAATTTCTTCGTGTCCTTCGTGATGAACCTCCCGGCCCTTCAGCTCCGCCAGCCCCGGCAATTAGCCCTCCCCGGCCGGTCTCCGCTTGAGGCCCGCCTCCACCCCCTCTAGGGTCGCCCGCCATGACCGACGCAGCCCCCATCCCCGCCGACCTCAGCTTCGAGGACGCCCTGCAGCGACTCGAGGCCATCGTCTCCAAACTCGAGTCCGGCCAGGCCCCGCTGGAGGAGTCGATCGCCCTCTATGAGGAGGGCGCACGGCTCAAGGCCCATTGCGAGAACCGCCTCAAGGCCGCCCAGCTGCGCGTCGAGAAGATCGTGGTCGGTCCCGACGGCCAGGCGAAGGGCGCCGAACCGGCCGAGTTCAGCTGATGTCCGCGCCCGCCGCGCAGATCGCCTTCGACGACTTCATGAAGGTCGATGTCCGCGTGGGCGAAGTCCTCGCCGTCGATCCCTTCCCGGAGGCGCGCAAGCCGGCCTGGAAGCTGACCATCGACTTTGGCCCCGAGGTCGGCGTGAAGAAGTCCTCGGCCCAGATCACCGTCCACTACACGCGCGACCAGCTGCTGGGCCGCAAGGTCGCCGCCGTGGTCAACTTCCCGCCGCGCCAGATCGGACCCTTCATGTCCGAGGTCCTGACCCTCGGCTTCCCCGACGCCGCCGGCGAGGTCGTCCTGATCGGCGTCGACCGCGACGTCCCCGTGGGCGGGAGGCTGTTCTGACCCCCCTCCTCGCCGCCAACTCGCCGGAGCAGGGCGTCATCGACCGGGTGGCCGAGATCGCCGATCTGGTCACTGTCGCCCTCGACGAACTCCTGCCCCGGGCCGACGGCCCCGAATCGCGCCTGACCGAGGCCATGCGCTACGCGGCCCTCGGCCCCGGCAAGCGGCTGCGGCCCTTCTTCGCGCTGGAAGCGGCCAATCTGTTCGACATCGAGGAGCGGCCGGTGCTGCGCGCGGCCTGCGCCCTCGAATGCGTCCACGCCTACAGCCTCGTCCACGATGATCTGCCCTGTATGGACGACGACGACGTCCGCCGCGGCCGGCCCACGGTGCACAAGGCCTATGACGAGGCCACCGCCGTCCTCGCCGGTGACGCGCTCCAGACCGCCGCCTTCGACATCCTGCTGCACGAGGACACCCACGACGACCCCGCCGTGCGCTGCGAACTGGCCGCCCGGCTGTCGCTGGCCAGCGGCGCGCGCGGCATGGCCGGCGGCCCGATGATCGACCTGCTCGGCGTCCGCGACGATCTCGGCGGCGTGGCCCGGATGCAGCGGCTCAAGACGGGTGCCCTGTTCACCTACGCCTTCGAGATTCCCCTGATCATCGCCGGCGCCCGCGAGATCCACCGTCAGGCCCTGACCAGCTTCGCCCACGACATCGGCCTGGCCTACCAGATCGTCGACGACCTGCTGGACGTCGAGGGCGACGAGGACCTTCTCGGCAAGGCCGCCAACAAGGACGCGGCGCGCGGCAAGACCAATTTCGTCACCCTGCTCGGCGTCGACCAGGCGCGGCACAGGGTCGCGCATCTGGCCGATCAGGCCCGCGCCCATCTCGACGTCTTCGGCCCCGACGCAGATATCCTCAAGGCCAGTGTAGATTACGTCCTGCACCGCCGCTCGTGAGCCGCTCCGGCGTCCGGCGCCGGTTCTGCATCGAAAAATCAGATCACGTCGGCCCGCATCGCAGCGAAATGCGCTACAGCGTGTTGGAAGACCAAAGGCTTAGGTACGAACCGCCCGCATGCCAGACACCCCGCTCCTCGACCAGGTCCATATCCCCGCTGACACGCGTGGGTTCGATATCCCCCAGCTGCGCCAGCTGGCCGACGAGCTGCGGGCCGAGACCATCGACGCCGTCTCCACGACCGGCGGCCACCTCGGGGCCGGCCTCGGCGTGGTCGAGCTGACCGTTGCCCTGCACCATGTGTTCGAGACGCCGAAGGACATCCTGATCTGGGACGTCGGCCACCAGTGCTATCCGCACAAGATCCTGACCGGCCGCCGCGACCGCATCCGCACCCTGCGCCAGCCGGGTGGCCTGTCCGGCTTCACCAAACGCTCCGAGAGCGAATACGACCCCTTCGGTGCCGCCCACGCCTCGACCTCGATCAGCGCCGCCCTCGGCTTCGCCGCCGCCCGCGACCAGAAGGGCGAAAA
>JAUYAG010000032.1 GCA_030693575.1 Brevundimonas sp.
GTCTGCCTCGACCATCCCGAGGTGCAGCGGCTGGTGGCCTCGATCGATAACCGGCGGCTGGTGACCTACTGGGTCAATCCGCAGGCAATGGGCCGGGACGACAAAGTCGAGATGAAGCCGGACGGCTGCCGCTTCGACGTCGTGATCCAGCCGCAGGGGCTGGCGGCGCTGGACGAGCCGATCCGGATCACGGGCCTGCACCTGCCCATGGCCGGCTGGCACAATGTCGCCAATGCCCTGGCCGCGATTGCCGTGGCGCGCGAGCTGGATGTGTCGGACGACGACATCCGGTCGGGCCTGGCCGGGTTCGGCGGCGTCCGGCGGCGGTTCACCACCACCGGCGTGGTCGGCGGGGTGCGGATCGTCGACGACTACGGCCACCACCCGGTCGAGATCGCCGCCGTGCTGAAGGCCGCGCGTCAGGTGGCCGAAGGCCGCGTCATCGCCGTGGTCCAGCCGCACCGGTTCACCCGGCTGGAATCCTTGATGGAGGAGTTCTCGACCTGTTTCTCGGACGCCGATGCGGTGTTCGTGGCCGACGTCTATGCCGCGGGCGAGACGCCGATCGAGGGGATCGACAAGGATGCGCTGGTCGAGGGCATCCGCCGCTTCGGACACCGGTCGGTGCAGCCGCTGGAGAGCGTCGAGGCCCTCCCGGGCGTGATCGCGGCGGAGGCGAAGGACGGCGATCTGGTGGTCCTGCTGGGGGCAGGGGACATCACGCAGTGGGCCTATGCGCTGCCGGGGCAGCTGGAGGGGCTGGCTTGAAACTCATCCCATCCGCTCATCCCGGCGAAAGCCGGGACCCAGTCCTGTCCAGCTTGACGCAGGCTTTTCAGGACAGCGGTCTGCGGCCGGCCTCAACGATCCATCACCCAAAGCACTGGGTCCCGGCTTTCGCCGGGATGAGCGGAATCTAGAAATGTCGTGGCGTGACGCTCTTCCTCCCGTCCGCGGCAAGCTCCTGCGCGACGAGCCGCTTGGACCGTTCACCTGGTTCAGGGTCGGCGGAAAAGCCGATGTTCTGTTCATTCCGGCTGACGAAGATGATTTCGGCGACTTCCTGAAGGCGCTCGACCCCGCTGTTCCGGTTCAGGTTCTCGGCGTCGGCTCCAACGTCATCGTCCGCGACGGCGGTGTGGAGGGGGTGGTGGTCCGGCTGGCGGGTCGGGTGTTCGCGGAGATCCACATCGATCCCGAGCAGCCTTCGCTGACGGTTGGCGCGGGCGCGCTGGATGCGATGGTGGCGAGGGCGTCGGCCAAGGCCGGGATTGCCGGGCTGGAGTTCCTTGCCGGAATTCCCGGCACGATCGGAGGCGCCTTGACCATGAACGCGGGGTGCTACGGGTCGGAGACCAAGGACATCCTGCATGCCGCCTGGGGTTTTGACCGTGCGGGCGAAAAGCACACGTTTATGGTCGAGGACTTCGATTACACCTACCGTCACAGCCGGTTTGAGGACGGCGAGATGTTCTGGATGCAGGCTGCGTTCGATGGACGCCGGGACGATCCCGAGGCCGTCGCCGCCCGCATCGCCGAAATCACTTCGCGTCGCGAACTGACCCAGCCGATCCGCGAGAAGACCGGCGGCTCGACCTTCAAGAACCCGCCCGGTCATTCGTCGTGGAAACTGGTCGATGAGGCGGGCTGGCGCGGGAAGCTGTTCAGCGCGACCGGCGGCGGGGCCATGTTCAGCGATTTGCACAGCAATTTCATGATCAACCCCGGCGAGGCGACGGCGGCGGATATCGAGGGGTTGGGTGACGCCGTGCGGGCGGATGTCCTCGCAAAGACCGGCGTCCAGCTCGACTGGGAGATCAAGCGGATCGGCCGCGCGGCGCCAAACCCGAAGTGATCCGTCCGGGATGGTTGCCAGCGGTGGCGATCGGCGACATCCTTCCCCGAAGCCAGACCATGCACGGACACGACGGGGGGACGTATGGACACGACGCTGGGCCTGCCGGCCATCAGGACGATCGGACTCTCTGCGCCGTTTGGCTGGCTGGCCGAGGGCTGGCGGGATCTGACCAAGGCGCCGGCGTCGCTGCTTCTGTACGGCCTCGGCGTCGCGGCGGTCAGCCTGGCGCTTTGCTACGGCGTCTATGTCACCAACGGCGCGTTCTGGGTGATCGTGCTGACCATCGGGTTCGTCATGGTCGCGCCCATCCTTGCGATGGGCCCGTACGAGGCCGGCCGCAGGATTGAGCTGGGGGAGCGCCCCGGGCTGGGCCATATCCTGTTCGTCCGCGCCGCCTTCCGCCAGGACGTCGCCTATCTCAGCCTGCTTCTCGTGATGATCTATTTCCTCTGGGGGCGTATCGCGCAGATCGTCTACGGCCTGTCGACCTATCAGATACATCGTGACGTGGACTCCCTGGTCGCCTTCGCCGTCGGCTCGAGCGAGGGGCGCGCCATGTTGGTGACCGGAACGGTGACCGGCGGCATCCTGGCCTTTGTGACCTTCGCCCTGGTGGTCGTGTCCGCGCCCATGCTGCTCAATCCGCGCGCCAACGTCTTCGCGGCGGTCGCGACCAGTGTGCGCGCGGTCAATGCGAATTTTCTTCCAATGCTTCTCTGGGCCGTGATCATCACCGTGCTGTTGCTGCTGTCCGCAGCGACCGGATTCCTGGCCCTGATCGTCATCTTCCCCTGGCTGGGGCTCGCCAGCTGGCGCGCCTACCGCAGCCTGGTGGAGGATCGCTGACAGGCCTGAACGTGTCGAAACCGCGCGCGTCGATGTCAAAGTAAACGCGGCGTAAACCCTGATCGGAGATCAAGAGGGCCCGGCCGCCCGCTTCGAGTTGATCCTCCCATGACCCGCCCGTTCGCAGACCTGCACGTCGCCGTCCTGATGGGCGGGCTGTCGTCCGAACGGGAGGTGTCGCTGACGTCCGGCAAGGGCTGCGCCGACGCGCTGGAAGGGCAGGTGGCACGGGTCAGCCGGGTCGACGCCGGGCGCGACCTGGCCCAGGTGCTGGCCGAACTGAAACCCGACGTCGTGTTCAACGCCCTGCACGGCGAATGGGGCGAGGACGGCTGCGTCCAGGGCGTGCTGGAGACGCTGGGCATTCCCTATACCCACTCCGGCGTGCTGGCCTCGGCCCTGGCCATGGACAAGGAGAAGTCCAAGGCGGTGCTGATGGCCGCGGGCGTGGTGGTGCCCGGGGGAGGGTTGTTCGACCGGCATGTTGTGTCCCGGACCCACGTCATCCCGCCGCCCTATGTGATCAAGCCCAACGCCGAGGGTTCCTCGGTCGGGGTCTATCTGGTGCGCGAGGGCGAGCCGCCCTGCGCCGCGCCGGGCGAGGCGAGCTGGACCTATGGCGAGCGGGTGATGGTCGAGCCCTTCATCGCCGGCAAGGAATTGGCGGTCACGGTTCTTGGGGAAAAGTCGGGGCCGCGCGCCCTGACGATCACCGACATCACCCCGGCCAAGGGCTTCTATGACTATGAGGCCAAATACGCGCCGGGCGGCTCCAGCCATGTGCTGCCGGCGGTCCTGCCGCCCCATGTGTTCGAGGCGGCGCTGCGGGAATCGGAGCTGGCGCACACGGCCATGGGCTGCCGCGGGGTGAGCCGATCCGACTTTCGTTATGACGATGTTAAGGACGAACTGGTCCTTCTGGAGGTCAATACCCAGCCCGGCATGACCCCGACCTCGCTCAGTCCCGAGCAGGCCGCTCATGTGGGGATGGACTACAAAGCCCTGGTACGGTGGATGGTGGAGGACGCCTCATGCCCGCGGTAGTTCGCGGCGGTCGGCGACAGAGTTCGAACCAGCCTGCAAAACGCGGCGCGGCTCCCAAATCCCAGGGACGCGGTCGCGCGCCCCGCAACGCCCCGGCCACGCCGGGCAAGCTGGCGGCGCTGGGCCGGCTGGATCTGTCCCCCCGCGCAGTCGTGATTTCGATCGCCGCCGGCGTGCTGTTGCTCGGCGGCGTGCTGGCAACCGGGGCGCGGGCCGAGCGTATCGGCGCCTCGATCGGCCATGGCGTGGACGGCATGACCGCCGGCCTCGGACTGAAACTCGAGAAGGTCTTCATCGAGGGCGAGAGCCCCGAGGCCACGCGCGCCATCCAGCAGGCCGTGCAGCTTTCGGCCGACCAGCCGATGACCTCCATCGACCTCGACGCCGTGCGTGAGCGGGTCGAGCAGATCGGCTGGGTGAAGTCGGCCCGTGTCGTGCGCCTGCTGCCCGATACCCTGATCGTCCATGTCATCGAGCATGACCGGCTGGCCATCTGGCAGACCGGCGGCGTGAACCAGGTCATCGACAGCCATGGTCAGGTCATCGCCGGCGCCGACGCCGGCCGCTATCCGAACCTGCCCCTGGTCGTCGGCAAGGGCGCCGAACAGGCCGCCTCCGAAGTCCTGCCCCTGATTGCCCAGCGTCCGCGGCTCGCCAGCCGGGTCGACGCCCTGGTGCGGGTCGACGAGCGCCGCTGGGACCTGAGGCTCAAGGACGGCAGTTTGATCCAGCTGCCCGCGTCCAACCAGGAGGCGGCGCTGATCCAGCTGGACGCCCTGGACCAGCGCGAACGCCTGCTGGAGCTGGGCTTCGCCCGCATTGACCTGAGAACGCCGGAGGAGGTCGCCGTCCGGCCCTCCGCCGGCGAAGCGTAGAGTGAGGGGCGACTGATGGCCGGACGTACTGTGGACAAGTCTGTGGACGGCGTGGGGAAAACGCCCGGCCGCGCGCCTGTGGTGGCCGCCCTCGACCTGGGCCAGTCCAAGGTCGCCTGTTTCATCATGAAGGCGGACGGCGTGCGCCACGCCGACCGCACCATCCGTGTGGCGGGTGCCGGACACGTCCAGTCGCGCGGCGTGCGCGGCGGCGGCATCGTCTACTTGGATGAGGCCGCCCAGGCCATCGGCCATGCGGTCGAACGCGCCGAGCGGGCCGCCGGCAGCCCGGTCTCGGGCGTCGTCGTCACCACGGCCATCGGCCAGATGGCCAGCCATCGGGTGCAGGCCCGGGTCTCGCTGGGCGCTACCCCGGTGGGGGACGCAGACCTGGCGCGGGCCATCGGCATGGCCCTGGCCCAGATCCGTCTGCCCAACCGTCGGCCGATCCACGTCCTGCCGATCGCCTGGTCGGTCGACGGCGCGCGCGGCGTGCACGATCCGCGCTCGATGAAGGGACATTCGCTGGGGCTGGACCTGCTGGTCGTGTCCATGGCCGAAAGCGCCTTCAACGGTCTGAGCCACTGTCTGGAACTGGCCCACCTCGATCTGCAGGGCGTGGCGGCGGCACCGGTGGTGTCGTCCCTGGCGGCGCTGGAAGACGACGAGATGGATCTCGGCTGCGTCTGTATCGACATGGGCGGCGGTTCGACCTCGGCGGCGGTCTGGGGCGGACGGTCGCTGCTGCACATCGAATCGCTGAACGTCGGAGGCGATCACGTCACGGCGGATATCGCGCGTGGCCTGTCGACCTCGCGCGCCGGGGCCGAGCGGCTCAAGACCCTGCACGGCTCGGCCATGGCCAATGCCCATGAGGACCGCGAGATGCTGGAGGCCCCGCCGCGGGGCGAGGACGCCTCGGCCGGCCCGATCTTCGTCCAGCGTGCCATGCTGAAGACCGTCATCGCTCCGCGGGTCGAGGAAACCCTGGAGCTGCTGCGCGACCGGCTGCGCAATGCGGGCGTGGGGCTGGAGCCCGGTGCCGGTCTGGTCCTGACGGGTGGGGCCAGTCAGCTGAACGGCGTGCGGGAGCTGGCCATCCGGGTGTTCGATCGCCCGGTCCGCCTCGGCAAACCGCAGCGCGCGCCCCACCTGGCCGACGCCGCCTCGGGTCCGGCCTTCTGTTCGGCGGCCGGCGTTCTGCTCAGGGCCGCCTATGGACCGCGCGAAGCCGTTTCGGCCCGCAAACTGATGTCCCGCCAGATTTCCGCCGCAGATGCCCCCCGTGTCCATCGCGGCGGGATTGTGGCGCGCGCGGCGGGCTGGCTGCGCGAAAACCTCTGAGCCATGGGAAACTCACGCGAGCGATAGCCGTGAGATTTCCCCGCCATGGCGAGACTGTGTCCGGATTGTAACAACGTGCGGCCAGAGTGGTCGCCAAGTGGCCACAATCCCTTGCCGTTGCCGGCTTAGCTGCTAGCGTGAACGTCCGAAGCAGAATCCGTCATCCGGCGGGCGCTGCGTATTGCATCCACAACGGTTGGGGCCCAATCACCATGCTTCTCAAGCGCAAGTACCTCTTTGGCACGACGATCCTCGCGGGCGTCATGGCCGTCACGGCTCCGGCCTTCGCCCAGGACCAGCTCCCGGGCGTCAACGTTCAGGGTCAGTCCGACCAGGAAGCCACCGAGATCGACGAAGTCGTCGTCACCGGTTCGCGCATCCGTCGTGACCCGACCAACTCCGCGACCCCGATCATCCAGGTTTCGCGCGACGCGCTGCTTGAGACCGGTCAGAACACGGTCATCGACTATCTGGCCACCATTCCCGCGCTTTCCAACTCCCGCGTGCCGTCCGACACCGTCGACGTGTTCAGCCAGGGCGTCGGCTTCCTCGGCATCTCCTCGCCCAACCTTCGGTCGCTGGGTGCCGGCCGGACGCTGACGCTGGTGGACGGTCGCCGTCACGTGGGTTCGGTCGGTGGCTCGCTGCAGGTCGACGTGGATACGATCCCCCGGCTTCTGATCGAGAACATCGAGATCGTTACGGGCGGCGCTTCGTCGATCTACGGCGCTGACGCCGTTTCGGGCGTCCTGAACTTCGTGCTCCGCAAGGACTTCGAGGGGCTGGAGATCGACATCACCGGCGCGCAGAACAACCAGGGCGGCGATAACAACCGTTACAACGCCGCGATCCTGGGTGGCGTGAACCTGTTTGATGACCGCCTCAACCTGTGGGGCTTTGCCGAGTATGAATACAGCGACGCCATCCGTTCGGATGATGTCGACTGGATCAATGAAGCCTATGCCCTCTTCAACGCTGACGCTGACCGTACCGCCGCCCCCGCCGTCATCAACGACGGTGAGTGGGACGTCCTGCTGCTCTCCGGAGTTCGCAGTCTGTCGCGGCCGTTCAATGGCGGGCAGACGACCCTTGCCAACTCGCAACCGGGCAGCCCCCTGAACGACCCCGATATTCCTGCGGCGACCTGTAACACGACGTCCGCCACCGGCTTCCTCAGCGGCAACTGCTATGCTGTGAACCCCGGCAAGACCTTCGTCTATGACGGCACCACGGCCCGTCTGGCCAACTTCGGCCAGCGCATCGGTATCGGCCTCAGCCGTCCGCTGAACATCGGTGGCGATGGCTTCAACCCCAACATTGCGAGCTTTGAAGAGCGCACGCCCGAGCTGGAGTCGCAACGTTTCGCCGCCGGCGCAAACTTCGCGGTCACTGACAGCGTCAATCTGTCGGTCGATGCCAAATATGTCCGGGATGATGCGTACGCCGGAAGCCAGCCTCAGTTCTTTGACTTCCACCTGCATGATGCCCCCGGCGGTGTTGTGACGCCGACCACCGTGGTTCCGCGCTGGTCGGGCCTGTTCGGTGACGGCCAGCTGAGCGCCCGTAACTTCACGATGCGGTATTCGGACAACGCCTTCCTGCCGCAGCTGGTCAAGGATGCGATCGCCGCCAACACGCTGCAGAACTCCTCCAACCCGACCGCGACGCTCCCGGGCGTCCCCGGCGCAGCGGTGGCGGCACAGTTCGCCAAGCATTCCTTCTTCGGTCCGCAGCGTTTCCAGGAACAGACCCGTGACCTGTTCCAGTACACGGCGGCCCTGAATGGCGAGTTCGACAGCCTGGCGTTCCTCAAGAACATCAACTGGGAAATCGCCTACACCTATGGCGAAGTCGACAACGAGTCCGAGGAAAACTCGGTTGACGGTCAACGCCTGGCGCTCGCCGCCGATGCCGTGCTCGATGCCGCGGGCGTCGTTGGCCCTGCGGGTCAGATCGTCTGCCGTTCGCGGTTGATCGCAGCAAACGGTGGCGTCGTCCGTGACGACCTCCGTGGCGGTGATCTGCGTGACACCCCGGAGGGTCTGGCCGCTCTGAACGGTTGCCGGCCGTACAACATCTTCGGTGCAGGCACCCAGAGCGCCGAGTCGGTGGCCTACATCACGGCCGACGCCGGCCTTCTGGTGACCGAACGCAACGAGTCGGAACAGGCGATCGCCTTCGTCTCCGGCGAACTCTGGGACTTCTGGGGTGCCGGCGCGATCGGCATCGCCGTGGGTGGCGAATATCGCCGCGAGTTCACCGAAGCGGCGGGTCGCGATGACCGCGATGACATCCTGACCTTCGGCCTCACCGGCCCTGATTTCCTGGGCGCCGGGTATGAATCCGAGGAGTACTTCGCGGAACTGTCCATCCCGCTGCTGCGCGACAGCTGGCTGGGTGAATATGCCGAACTGAGCGGCTCCTATCGCCAGTTCGACTACACGACCGCCGGCGACGGTGACGTTTATGGCGTCAACTTCGTCTACCGCCCGATCCGCGACATCGGGTTCAAGGCCAGCTACAACACCTCGTTCCGGGCGCCGAACCTCGGCGAGAACTTCTCGCCGCTGTCGGGCACCTTCTCGAACGGCTTCGTCGATCCGTGCTCCACGGCCAACATCAACGCTGCGTTCACGGCGACCTACACGGCCGAGACCCGCGCCAACCGGATCACGAACTGTACAGCCCTGGCAGTGGCCCGCGGCTATGCGCCGACCTTCTTCGACTTCGCCGGTGCCACGGCCGGAACGGACGATGACTACGTCCAGACCGTCGCCAGCCCGTTCGGCAACTCGGGCGGCAACCCCTTGCTCCGTCCGGAAACCTCGGAATCGACCACCTTCACCATCGTGTTGGAGCCCCGTCAGATCCCGGACTTCAGCCTGGTGCTGGACTACTATGAAATCCGCATCGACGACGTGATCTCGGCGGTTTCGGTCAACCAGGCCGCCGCCCTGTGCGTCGACTTTGTTGGCCTTGGCCCGGCATGCGACACCATCTTCCGTCGTGGGCCGATCCCGGTTCTGGGGCCTGCACCGTCCAACATTGAACGGTCGTCGGGCTTCCAGGTCGCCGGTGCTACGCCTGCCGATCCGGCGTTCATCCAGGGCGCGGTGAACTTCGCGGGCTTCCAGACCCGTGGTCTGGACTTCACGGCCAACTATGCCTTCGACGCCCGTGAGAAGCTCGGCCTGAACATCGGCAGCTTCCGCTACTCGCTGCGCGGTAACTGGCTGATCGAACAGAAGCAGTTCTCCAACCCGGCGAACCCTGCCCTGTTCACCGAGTTCGCCAGCAACCCGACCTCGCCGCGTGTTCGCCTGTCGTCCACCCTGGCCTGGTTCCCGACTGAAGCCCTGAGCTTCACCTGGACGATGGACTGGCAGTCGTCCCAGGACCTGCTCCGCATGCGCGATCAGGTCGGGTCCGGCAACATCGACAACCGCTCGTTCGACTATTACGAGACCGGTAACTTTGCCCGTCACGACTTCTCGGTCCGCTATCAACTGCGGGACGACGTGACGCTTCGTGCAGGTGTCACCAACGCGTTCGACGCCGAGCCGCCGACCTGGCTGCGCGGCGGGTTCCAGGACAACCTGGATCCGTACGGCACGCGCTTCAACATCGGCCTGAACTACCGTCCCTTCTAAGACGGACAGGTTCTGACAAGACGGAAAGGGCGGCTCGCAAGAGCCGCCCTTTTTCGTTGGTCCACACACTGAAAACTGCAGTCAAGGTTAACGAAAATCGTGGCCTGGGCCGCGACTCACCCTATCGGGTAACACTCTCTTAAGCAGATCGGGCGTTTCCTTAACGCGCTCATAACCAATGCGAATCGGCGGGGTTTCGCATCGGACTGCAGGGGCAGGGTCGGATAAGGTCGGAATAGAATGTCTCTCTCGCTGGTGCGTCCTCAAGCCACGGATCTCAAGCCGCGGATCGTCGTCTTCGGTGTCGGTGGTGCCGGCGGAAACGCCGTGAACAACATGATCGATGCGGGTCTGGAAGGCGTCGAATTCGTCGTTGCCAACACCGATGCCCAGCATCTGTCGTTCGCCAAGACCGACCGCCGCATCCAGCTGGGCGAGACCATCACCCAGGGCCTGGGTGCCGGCGCCCACCCCGAGGTCGGCATGAACGCCGCCGAGGAATCCGCCGAGGAAATCTACGGGCACCTTGAAGGCGCCCACATGGTCTTCATCACCGCCGGCATGGGCGGCGGCACCGGCACGGGCGCCGCGCCCGTCATCGCCAAATGCGCGCGTGACCGCGGCATCCTGACGGTCGGCGTCGTGACCAAGCCCTTCACCTTCGAAGGCCGTCACCGCATGCGCCTGGCCGATGCGGGCATCGCCGAGCTGCAACGCTACGTCGACACCCTGATCGTCATTCCGAACCAGAACCTGTTCCGCGTCGCCAACGAACGCACGACCTTCGCCGACGCCTTCGGCATGGCCGACCAGGTGCTGCACTCGGGCGTGCGCTCGATCACCGACCTGATGATCCTGCCGGGCCTGATCAACCTCGACTTCGCCGACGTCCGCGCCGTCATGTCCGAGATGGGCAAGGCGATGATGGGCACGGGCGAGGCCACGGGCGACGACCGCGCCCTGATGGCGGCCCAGAACGCCATCGCCAACCCGCTGCTGGACGAGACGTCGCTCAAGGGCGCCAAGGCCGTGCTGGTCAACATCACCGGCGGCATGGACATGACCCTGCTGGAAGTCGACGAGGCCGCCAACGCCATCGCCGGCGAGGTGGACGCCGACGCCAACATCATCTTCGGCGCCGCCTTCGATCCGGCCCTCGACGGCAAGATCCGCGTTTCGGTCGTGGCCACCGGCATGGAAGACCTGGCCGCGGTCAAGGGCACGCCCAACACCACGACCTCTGCTTTCGATGCCCGTCGCCCGACCCCGGCCCACGCCGCGTCGCGCGCCGAGCCGGTGCGTCACGAGCCCCTGCGCGAGCCGGTCCGTGCGGAAGCGCCGCGTCAGGCGGAAGCCGCCCCCGTCGTTCCGACCTTTCAGTCGAGCCAGTCGGCCTATGGAACCGCCGCCCGCGCGCCCGAGCCCCGCTTCGAGCCGCGGCCCGAGCCGGTGATCCACGTCGCCGAGGAGCGTTCGCTCGAGCCGATCGTCGATCCCTGGGTCGAGGAATATGAATCCGCGCCGCGCAGCCGCACGGCCGCCGAGGCCACCGCGCCGGTGGCGCAGGGCGACCTCTATATGGACCGCGCCGCCGCTGCGCAGGCCGAGCCCCGGCATGAAGAGCCGGCGCACGATGACTATGATGACCGCGATCACCGCAAGTCGGGCTGGAGCCTGTTCGGCCGTGGCAAGCGTCAGCCGGCGCAGCCGACCTATCCGCCGCAGTCCCGCACCACCGAAATGCGCGCGACCAGCCAGACGCAGCCCATGCCGGAACTGGGCGAGGCCGAGGATGACCTCGAAATCCCGTCCTTCCTGAGACGTCTGGCCAACTAGGGATTAGGTATTAGGGATCAGGGAAGGGCGGCTCGCAGGGGCCGCCCTTTTTCGTTTGGCGATGAGGGCAATGGGAGAGTCAGCTCCCTGCCCCCGGACCCGCTTTCCCTAATCCCTAACCCTCAATCCCTGGTCCCTCATCCCCGGACCTGCTCTTCTCCGCCTGGGCGAAACAGTTACCGAAACCGAAACAATCCGAAACCCGACTTTCATTTCGCGCTTGTGGCAGGGCCGCTAGACGGTTCGTGGGGCGAACTCCGCACACAGAGGCGGGGCGCAAGAAGTGAAGCGAGTTTGAGCTTGTCGGTCAGAAGCGACCATCGCCAGAAGACGACCGTCGCCCCTGCGATCATCGCGGGCGTGGGCGTGCACACGGGCGACCGGGTGCGTCTGGCCGTGCGTCCGGCGCCGGCCGGCACCGGCATCGTCTTCGTGCGCACCGACATCAAGGACCGTGACAACCGTATCCCGGTGTCCGGCGAGGCCGTCGTCGACGCCCGCCTGAACACCATGATCGAGAACGCCGCCGGCGTCCGGCTGTCGACCATC
>JAUYAG010000035.1 GCA_030693575.1 Brevundimonas sp.
GAGCCGATGGCCGCCGCGATCGGGGCGGGCCTCCCCGTCGCCGAGCCGACCGGGAACATGGTCGTCGACATCGGCGGCGGCACCACCGAGGTCGCCGTGCTGTCGCTGTCCGGCATCGTCTATTCGCGCTCGGTCCGCGTCGGCGGCGACAAGATGGACGAGGCGATCATCAGCTACATGCGCCGCAACCATAACCTTCTGATCGGCGAGACCACCGCCGAGCGCATCAAGAAGGACATCGGCACCGCCCGCATCCCGGCCGACGGCGAAGGCCTGTCGATCGACGTCAAGGGCCGCGACCTGATGCAGGGCGTCCCCCGCGAGGTCCGCATCTCCGAGCGTCAGGCCGCCGAAGCCCTGGCCGAGCCGGTCTCGCAGATCGTCGAGGCCGTGAAGGTCGCCCTGGAAGCCACCCCGCCCGAACTGGCCGCCGACATCGCCGACAAGGGCATCATGCTCACCGGCGGCGGTGCCCTGCTGCGCGGCCTGGACGCCGAGATCCGCGACCACACGGGCCTGCCCGTCTCGGTCGCCGACGATCCGCTGTCCTGCGTCGCCATCGGCTGCGGCCGGGTGCTCGAGCATCCGCGGTGGATGAAGGGCGTCCTCGACTCGGCCCTCTAGGGCTCGCGCCGAAACACCGCCGCAAATCCCCGTCATCGTAGGCCTGTCGCCGGTTCCCAACCGGCACGGATTTTGCGATAGGCTCGACAAATCGGCCGGGGGCGTCCCGCTGATTCCCTTTTCTGAGGAAGGCGCGCCGTGGCGTTTCGCGACGGACCGTTCGAGAATATCAAGGTGCCGCTGGTCTGGACCGCGGCCGTGACCGTCGTTGTCGCGGCCATCGGCTGCATCCTGCTGCTGATCAGCGACGCCCGCGCCCAGACCTCGCCCTACCAGCCCGTGCGTTCCGGCGTGGAAGCGGTGGCCGGCCCGGTCGGCGGCGTCTTCGCCGCCCCGGTGCGCTGGTTCGGCCATGCCAGCGACTATGTCGGCGGCTATTTCTTCGCCGTCTCCGAGAACCGTCGCCTCAAGCGTGAACTGGCGGCGCTCCAGCCCTGGCGCGACCAGGCGATCGCGCTCAAGAACGTCAATGCCCGCTACGAAGCCATGCTGGGCATCCGGCCCGAGCCGCCGGTGGACATGCAGACGGCGCGCTCCATCCTCGACTCCCGCGGCCCCTTCTCCAAGGCCCGCCTGCTCGACGCGGGCTCGGCAAACGGCGTCAAGGTCGGCAATCCCGTCATCAATGAGCACGGTCTGGTCGGCCGTATCGTCGGCACCTCGCCCGGCATCAGCCGCATGCTGCTGGTCACCGACGTGGCCAGCCAGATTCCGGTTCTGGTCGACCGTACCGACGCCCGGGCCATCCTCAAGGGCGACGGCAGCGACAACCCGCGGCTCGAGTTCATGCGCGGCGTGGGCTCGGTCCAGGTCGGCGACCGCATCCTGTCGTCCGGCGACGGCGGCGGCTTCCCGCGCGGCGTCCCGATCGGCGTGGCGGCCCGCGGCATCGACGGCAGCTGGCGTGTGAAGCTGTTCAGCGACCGCGGCGCCATCGACTTCGTCCGCGTCATGCTGTTCGAGGATTTCGGCCAGCTGATCGGCCGGGACGATCTGAACGCCCCGCCGCTGGCCGCGCTCGGCACCCTGTCCGAGGCGACGCCTGAACAGGCCTCCGCCATCGCCGATTCCGCCGCCCGCCGTGACACCGCCCGCGTCCAGGCTGAGCAGAGGCGGGCCGACACCGCCGCCGCCACGGCCGCGGAAGCCGCCCGCCCGCGTCCTGCAGCGCCGGTCCCTGCGCCC
>JAUYAG010000115.1 GCA_030693575.1 Brevundimonas sp.
GCCGGCGTTCTCGACGCCCTCGGCGACGACTTCCAGCGACAGGTCGCGGCCCAGGTTGACCACCGATTTGACGATCTTGGCCGAGCCCTCGTCCTTGTCCATGGTCAGAACGAAATAGCGGTCGATCTTCAGCGTATCGAAGGGCAGCTTGGCCAGCCAGGTCAGGGAGCTGAAACCGGTGCCGAAGTCGTCGAGCGCCAGCGAGGCGCCGGCCGCGCGCAGCCGGGTCAGGGTCTCGGCGGCGCGCGAGGTGTCGCGCATGATGTCGCCCTCGGTGACCTCCAGCTTCAGCGCGCCCTTGGGCAGGCCGGCGTCGGCGATGATGCGGGTGACGTCCTCGACCAGATTGGGCCGCTCGATCTCGCCGACCGACAGGTTGACGCTGCAGAACAGCTTGCCCGCCGACGGATGCCGCTTGAGCCATTCGGCCAGCTGACGCGAGGCCTGGGTCATCATCAGCAGGCCCAGGTCGTTCATCAGGCCCATTTCGTCGGCCAGACCCAGGAATTCGTCGGGCGGGACCAGACCGCGTTTGGGGTGACGCCAGCGGGCCAGGGCCTCGAACCCGGCCACGGCGCCGGTCAGCAGGTTGACGATGGGCTGGTAGAAGGGCTCGATCTCGCCGCGTACGAAGGCGTTGCGCAGGTCGGCTTCCAAGGCCAGCCGGGACAGGCTGTCGCTCTCCAGCGCCCGCCCATAGGCGGCCACGCCGCCGCGGCCCGCCGTCTTGGCCTGTTCGACGGCCAGTTCGACCCGGCGCAGCATTTCGGCGGGATCGGGCGCGTCGGGCCCGCCCTCGGCCTGGGCCGAGCCGATCGAGACGGTCGGATAGATGTCGAAACCGGCGACGCGCAGCGGCTGTTCCAGCGCCTCGCGCACACGCTCGGCGACGGTGCCGGTTCCGCGCGGGGCCAGGACGGCGAACTCATCCTCGCCGATACGGGCGGCGTTGGCGTCATGGGCGAAGGCGGCGTTCAGGCGCGAGCCGAGCGCGGCGAGGACCAGATCGGTGCGCTCATGCCCCAGCGCCTCGTTGAGGCGGCGCAGGCGGTCCACGTCGGCCACCACCAGCTCATAGTCGCCGGGCTGGGTCAGCTGCTCGCCGGCGCGGGCGAGGAAGGTGCGCCGGTCCAGAAGTCCCGTCAGCCGGTCAAGGTGGGAGGCGGCGAATTTGGTCTCGAGAGCCACAACGCCGGCCGCCCGCAGACCATCCTCCAGCCAGACACCACGCCAGATGCAGGTTTCCGAATCCCGCATGCGCAGGCGTACGGCGACCTCGGTGCCCTCGGCCTGCGGCTTGAGAATCTTTTCGGCCAGCGACCGGTCCTGCGGGATGGCCACGGCGGTGAAGGCGGCGCCCGAACACTCCGGCGCCAGCGGGCCGAGGCCCAGCGCCCGGGTCGCGCCGGTAAAGCGCATCTGGTCGTCGGACGGCGTCCATATCCACAGGGCGGTGTCCGCGGCGGCCAGCGCCTCAATGGCGGTCGTCGCGTCCCAGGCCAGACTTCTGGAGCGAGTGTTCAAACGCCTGACAGGTCCCGACAGGACGGCCGGAATCAGCCGCCGCGCCCGGCCCCGTCGTTAACGACGCCGAACAGGAGATGATCTGCCCAAGCGCCGTTAATTTTGAGATAAGCCCGGGCCTGTCCCTCAAGCATAAATCCGGTCTTTTCGAGCACGCGGCGCGAGGGGGCGTTCGCCGGCACGCAGGCCGCCTCGACCCGGTGCAGGTTCAGGTCGTGGAAGGCCCAGGCGACCATGGCCCGCACCGCGGCCGTACCGTAGCCCCGGCCCGCGAAATTCCGCCCGATCCAGTAGCCCAGCGTCCCCGTCTCGGCGACGCCGCGGCGGACGTTGGACAGGGTAATGGCTCCGACCAGCGACTGGTCCGAATCGGCGAAGATGAAGAAGGGCCAGGCGTTCCCGGCCTCCATTTCGCGGCTGTAGATCGACAGGCGGCGCTTGAAGGCCGCGCGGGTCAGGTCGTCCTCGGGCCAGAGCGGCTCCCACGGCTGCAGCCAGGCGTGTGACGCCAGCCGCTCGGCCGCCCAGGCCTCATGATCGGACAGGCGCGGCGGACGCAGGGTCACCCCCCGGCCCTTCACCACCGGCCCGGTCGCTTCGTTGATCCAGTCCAGCAGGGCCATGGGGTGGTTTTAGCGCAGTGTTCTGGCCGGGTGAACTCCCCGGCGCTGCCACGCGGTTGGCGATGGTTCGATCATTCCCCCGGCGGCTGCATGGAGTCATTCAGTCGCGCGGGGATGTCCATGCGGTCGTGGAGAATGCGAATGATCTCGAGACGATCCCCCAGACGACGGTAAACGAGGACGTGGCGAGACCGACCGACGCGGTCCGGCGCCGGGACCCCGAGCCGGCTGTGCCGGATCGGATAGAGGCGCAAATCGGCGGGCATGTCCTTCGCGACAGGTCGATCCGGTCGCGCGAGGACATCGGCAAAGGCCTGCTGGATCAACAGGCGATAGCGATGAGCCGCGTCTTCTCCGAAGGTCTCGGCACTGGCGCGGATAATCTCGTCGAAATCGGCTTCAGCGGCCGGCGCGACGACCAGACGCATCAGCGACCGAGCGCCTTGGCCTCAAGTGCATCAAACCAGGCATTCAGATCGGTGACCTCGACGCCGTCTCCACGATCCAGCTGGTCAAGGCCCGTCCGCACCCGGGACAGGAAACGCCGCATCTTCTCGGCTTCGTCATCGGCGCCGGTTTCGAGCAGGCGAAGCCCTGCTGACACCACGGCGTCGGCATCGGGATAGGCACCCGAGGCGACCTGGTCCTGAACGAACTGGTCCAGCGGTTCGACGAGCGTGACTTTCAGCGCGGTCATCCGGAAAGAATACCACAACAGCGCTTTCGGGACAGCCCACCGCCGGGCGCGGGCGTCTGACGGCTGATCGCTACCCGAACAGGGCTTCCCTGAACGCCGCGCCTGCGGGGGCGGCGGCCTTGGGGCCCAGAACGGCCGTGGCACAGCGCCCGGCGGCCAGCGAGGCGGCGGCGGCGCTCCGGACCGTATCGACGGTCTGGGCCAGGGTCCGTTCCGACATGGTCTGCGACGGGATCAGGGCCCCGAAGATCAGCACCTGGGCCGCGGCGCGGCCGGCGCGGGCGGCGGGGCTTTCATCCGACATCCACAGGCCGGCGTTGAGCACGGCCTTGGCGCGGGAGAGTTCAGCGGCGGTCGGCCCGGTCTCGGCCAGGGCCTTCAGCTCGGTCGCGCACACCCGCGCCAGTTCGACGGCGCGGTCGGCGGCGGCCCCGGCGTAGATGCCCAGCAGGCCCGCGTCCTCATAGGGCTCGTGATAGGCGTCGATGGCATAGGCCAGGCCACGCTCCTCGCGGGCGCTCTGGAACAGGCGCGAGGCCATGCCGCCGCCGAGGATCTCGGTCATCATCCGGGTCGCGGCATAGGCCGGGTCCATGGCCGACGGCGCAGGCAGCTGGAAGACGATATTGGCCTGTTCGATCCGCCGGGTCAGGGCCGCCTCGCCGCCGGTGAAACGGGGCGAATCGGGCGCATCGGCCCGGGTCGAGACCTCGCCGCCGAACCAGCGCTCGGCCAGGGCCAGAAGCTCGGTCTCGTCCACCGCGCCGGATACGGCCACGACCATCCGGTCCGGCGAATACAGGCGGGCGCGCCAGTCCCCGATGGAGGCGCGGGTGATGGGCTTCAGGCTCTTCACGGAGCCCAGGATCGGCCGCCCCAGCGGCTGGCCCTCGAAGGCGCGGGTCTGGGCCATTTCGAAGACGTGGTCGTCGGGCGTGTCGAAGGCCTCGGCGATCTCCTGGGCCACCACGTCCTTCTCGCGCTCGATCTCGGCGGGGTCGAGGGTGGGGCGGAAGACGAGGTCGGAGACCACCTGCATGGCCAGCGGCAGGGAGCCGTGCAGGGCGCGGACCTCGAAACTGGTGCGCTCATAGCCGGTGGAGGCGTTCAGCGATCCGCCCTCGGCCTCGATCCGCTCGACGATCTCGCGCGCGCCCATCTCGCCCGCGCCCTTGAACACCAGATGTTCGAGGCAGTGGGACCAGCCGGATGTGGCCTCTGTCTCCCACTTGGCCCCGCCGCGCACGGCGACGGTCAGGGCCAGGGTGCGCAGGCCGGGCATGGGATCACAGACGACACGGACGCCGTTGGACAGGGTGTGGAGCGTGGCGGTCAGGAGGTGAGCTTCCTACGGAGCAGGACGATGTAGAAACCGACCAGCGCCAGCGCCAGCCCGAACCAGGTCAACGCATAGCCGAGATGATTGTTCGAGAAGGCCGCCGGCGGGGCCGACGGCTGGAGCGCCTGCCACTCCGGATTGGAGGAGGTCAGGGCGAACAGGGTGTTGGGGTCAGGGTCGGCGACGCCGAGGGCCTCGGCCATGCCGGCCATGTCCCGCGCGAAGAACCGGCCCTTGTCGACAGGCAGCGCCATCGGACCCGGCGGCGGCGTCTCGCGCACCTCGGCCACCACGGGGAAGGACGCCGTCGAGGCCGCGACGGGCGGGCGGGCGGAAATGGTCTCGGCGACAAAGCCGCGGTCGATCAGGAAGGCCGTCGGGAAGCCTGCGGGGCGGCAGGCCGAGATCAGCCTGACCCCCGGCTCGCCGTCGTGGATGGTCTGCAGTTCGACGTAAGGGGCCGTCGCCAGTCCCGGACAGTCGATGGCGACCTTGCGGAAAGCGGGGTCGTCGAGGGCCATCACTGAAGCGATCGGCGCGGGCGGGAGGCCGGCGGCGGCCTCGGCCTGGTCGATCAGGCCGTTCTTCCACTGCATCCGCTGCACCTGCCAGACGCCGAGGCCGCACAGCAGGGCGAGGGCCAGCAGGGCCGCGAGGGTCAGGCCGTACGGAAAGCGGGCGCGTTTCGCCTCAGCTGTCATGGCGCGACTGTCCCGACTTGTTGCGCATCTGCAGGGCGATCATCACCCCCTTGCCGGGCCGCATCAGCCCCAGCGACAGGCCGGCGACCATGGGCAGGGCGACGACCAGCATGGCCCAGATGGGCGGATTGTACGCGACCTGCACGAACAGGGCGCTGAAGACGACGATGCCGCCGGCGATCTGCATGATGAAGATGGCGGCGCCGTCGCCGGTGTTCAGCCGGGTGAAGTCAAAGCCGCAGGCAGCGCAGCGGTCGACCACCTTGAGGAAGCCCGAGAACAGCGGCCCCTTGCCGCAGTTGGGACAGCGACAAAGAAGTCCGGCGCGGATCGGGTCGATCCGCGCCGGTTCAAGATCAAGCCCTGTGGGGCCATCCGTCACCCGAAGGTGACGTAGACGAAGGCGAAGAGGAACAGCCAGACCACGTCCACGAAATGCCAGTACCAGGCGGCCGCCTCGAAGCCGAAATGCTTCTGCGGGGTCATCTGGCCGGCCATCAGGCGCAGCAGGCAGACCAGCAGGAAGATGGTGCCGAGCAGGACGTGGAAACCGTGGAAGCCGGTCGCCATGAAGAAGATCGAGCCATAGAGCCCCGAGTTCGCCGCTTCCTCGTTGAAGAACAGGTTCTCGTGGAGAATGTGCTGGTACTCATAGACCTGCACCGCGGTGAACAGGACGCCGAGCAGGACGGTGATGATCAGGCCGGTCCGGGCCGCCTTGCGGTCGCCGACCTGCAACGCATGGTGGGCCCAGGTCACCGTCGTGCCGCTGAGCAGCAGGATGACGGTGTTCAGCAGCGGCAGATGCCAGGCGTCCAGGGTCTCGATGCCCTTGGGCGGCCAGGTCGACCAGGCGGCGGCCGTGTCGGCCCAGTTGCTGATCTCGGGGATGTGGGCGCGGGCCTCGTTGAAGACCGCCATTTCGAAGAAGATCCAGAAGAAGGCGGCGAAGAACATCACCTCGGAGGCGATGAACATGATCATGCCGTAGCGCAGGCCGATCGAGACCACCGGGGTGTGATCGCCGGCCTTGCTTTCCTTGATGACATCCGCCCACCAGGCGAAGGCGGCGAACATCACGCCGGCCAGGCCCGCGAAGAACAGGGCGGCCTTGCCGTCGGACAGCAGGGCGGTCGCGATCGGGCCGGCGTCAGGGCCGACAAGGCCCTTCATCCACACCACGGCCCCGACCATCATGATCGTGGTCGCGATCGAGGCGATCAGCGGCCAGGGGCTGGGATTGACCAGGTGATAGTCGTGATGCGGAGCGGCGTGTGCGTCGGCCATCTGGGTCTCTTGCAACAGTCGAGAGTCGTGTGAGGCAGGCTATAGCGTCGCCTATCCGGCTACGCCAGTGTCCGAACCCGTGTTTGCGGCCTGATCGAACCCTTGGGTGGGGTAGAAGGTGTAGCTGAGGGTGATCTCCTGCACCCCGCGGCTCTCGCGATCGGTCGCCATTTCGGGGGCCACGAAATACTGGACGGGGAATTTCATCGTCTGGCCGGGCTGGATGGTCTGCCCCTCGAAGCAGAAGCACTGCAGCTTCTGGAAATACGGACCCGCCCGTTCCGGAACCACATTATAGGCCGCCGTCGCCGAAATCGGACGGTCCGAGGTGTTGGTCACGTCGAAGAAGGCCATGCCGGTCTCGCCGATTCGCACCCTCTGGGTGCCCTGTTCGGCGCGGAAGGTCATGGGCAGGCCGCGCACATTGGTGTCGAAACGGATCAGCACCGTTTGATCCAGTTGCACATCGGGGGCCTTGTCAGCCTTGCGGACCGTACCGTCGAAGCCGGTGACCTGGCAGAACAGCTGGTACAGGGGCACGGCGGCGAAGGCCGCGCCGGTCATGAACATCACGCCGCCTGCGCAGGCGATCGCGACAATGGCGTTGGAGGTCGGCTTCTTCACCGGGCGTATTCCACCGGCTGACCGGCCGCGATGGCCTCCTTGCGGGCGTCGATATTGCGCTTGAGGTTCAGGACGGTGACCGAGAACACCAGCACGATGAAGACCACCAGCGCCCCCGCGATGGCGAGGTTTCGCCGGCTGCGGGCGGAGAGTTCTTCGGGGGTCAAGCGGCGCATGGTCATGACAGTCCGGGAAGGGCGGTAATGCTCTCGACCAGCAGGGCCGCGAACAACGCCATCAGATACAGGATCGAGAAGGCAAACAGGTTGCGCGCCGGTTTGGCCTCGGCGCGGACATCATACAATGCGGCCTCTCGTCCCACGGCCTCGGCCTTGTCGGGCTGATCGCCCGCGCGGCTTCGCCAGAGGCGGAAGGCGAGGAACAGGAAGCCGAGGCCGCCGATCGCCGACACCGCCAGATACAGATAGCCCCCGAGACCCACCAGGCCGGGCGCGACGGCCACGGGAACGAACACAAGGCTGTAGATCAGGATCTGCAGCCGCGTGCTCTTCGCGCCGCGCGCCACCGGCATCATGGGAATGCCGGCGCGGGCGTAGTCGCCGGCCGAATACAGGGCCAGGGCCCAGCTGTGCGGCGGGGTCCACAGGAAGATGATCAGGAACAGCAGCCAGGCCTGCCACGGAGCCTCGCCCGTTGCCGCCGCCCAGCCGATGACGGGCGGAAAGGCCCCCGCGGCACCGCCGATGACGATGTTCTGGGGCGTCCGGCGCTTCAGCAGCAGGGTGTAGAAGACGGCATAGTAGAGGATGGTCATCAACAGCAGGCCGCCGGCCAGCCAGTTGGTGGTCATGCCCAGCAGCATGACCGAGAAGATCGACAGGATGACGCCGAAGGTCATGGCGTCGTTCTTGTTGACCCGTCCGGCCGCCACGGGCCGTCCGCGGGTGCGCCGCATCAGGGCGTCGGTCTCGGCCTCCAGGGCCATGTTCAGGGCGCCGGCGGCACCGGCGCCGACGGCGATGCACAGGATGGCGATGGCCGACGACAGCCAGTCGAGGTCGCCGCCCGCAACGACCAGACCGGTCACGGCGGTGAAGATGACCAGCGACATCACGCGCGGCTTCAGCAGCTGGAAGAAGTCATCCGGCTGGGCCATCGAGATCGCGGGCGGGGGGGCGGTTTCGGTCATTGAGCTTTCCCGCGCTCAAGTAGCGCGAAGCGCGGTAGCGCGCAAAATGCCAGAGGCCGCCCTTTCGAACTGAAAGAGCGGCCCCCGATTGGTCTGGTCCGGACGGACCGGTCTAGTGCTCGTCGTCCTTGACCACCGGCAGCTCGTTGAACTGGTGGTGGGGCGGGGGCGAGGACAGGGTCCACTCCAGGGTCGTGGCGCCTTCGCCCCACGGGTTGGCGACGCCCGGACGACGCCGGATGGCGGCCTCGGCCAGCATGACCAGGAACACCAGCACGCCGACGAGGGTGATGACGTAGCCCCACGAGGACACGAGGTTCCAGTAGGCGTAGCCGTCCGAGTAGTCGACGTAGCGGCGCGGCATGCCCTGCAGGCCCAGGAAGTGCTGCGGGAAGAACACGAGGTTCACCCCGACGAACATGATCCAGAAATGCAGGCAGCCGAGGAACTCGTTGTACTTCACGCCGAACATCTTCTCGAACCAGTAGTAGAAGCCCGCGAAGATGGCGAAGACGGCGCCCAGCGACAGCACATAGTGGAAGTGGGCCACGACGTAATAGGTGTCGTGCAGGCTGTAATCGATGCCCGCATTGGACAGGACGACGCCGGTCACGCCGCCGATGGTGAACAGGAAGATGAAGCCGATCGCCCACAGCATGGGCGTCTTGAAGCTGATCGAGCCGCCCCACATGGTCGCGATCCAGCTGAAGATCTTCACGCCCGTGGGCACGGCGATGATCATGGTCGCGGCGATGAAGTAGGCGCGCAGGTTCACGCCCATGCCCACCGTGTACATGTGGTGCGCCCAGACGATGAAGCCGACGAAGCCGATGGCGACCATGGCGTAGGCCATGGCGAGGTAGCCGAAGATGGGCTTCTTCGAGAAGGTCGAGACGATGTGGCTGATGATGCCGAAGCCCGGCAGGATCAGGATGTACACCTCGGGGTGGCCGAAGAACCAGAACAGGTGCTGGAACATGACGGGGTCGCCGCCGCCGGCCGGGTCGAAGAAGCTGGTGCCGAAGTTGCGGTCCGCCAGCAGCATGGTGATGGCGCCGGCCAGGACGGGCAGCGACAGCAGCAGCAGGAAGGCGGTGATCAGCACCGACCAGGCGAACAGCGGCATCCGGTGCAGGGTCATGCCCGGGGCGCGCATGTTGAAGATGGTGGTGATGAAGTTGATCGCGCCGAGGATTGAGCTGGCGCCCGCGACGTGCAGCGAGAAGATGGCCAGATCCATGGCCGGTCCCGGATGCCCCATGGTCGAGAGCGGCGGGTAGATGGTCCAGCCGCCGCCGAAGCCGAGGCCGCCGCCGGGCTCGCCCGGGACGAACAGGGAGATGATCAACAGCACCCAGGCCGCGACCAGCAGCCAGAAGGAGATGTTGTTCATGCGCGGGAAGGCCATGTCCGGCGCGCCGATCATGATCGGGACGAACCAGTTGCCGAAGCCGCCGATCATGGCGGGCATGACCATGAAGAAGATCATGATCAGGGCGTGGCCGGTGACCACCACAGTGTAGCCGTGCTTGGTCTGCTCGACGAGGCCGAACAGATTGACCATCGAGCCTTCGGTGAAGATCTGGATGCCCGGCTCGGCCAGTTCCCAGCGGATCAGGACGGACAGGGCGCCGCCCACCAGGCCCGCCATGATGGCGAACAGCAGGTAGAGGGTGCCGATGTCCTTGTGATTGGTCGACAGGAACCAGCGGGTGAAGAAGCCCGGCTTGTGGTCATGATGCCCGTCGTGATCGTGGGCGAGGTTTTCGGCTGCGGTGGCCATAGCTGTGGGGCTCTCGCGGTTCGTTACTGAGCGGCCGGGGCGACGGCGGGAGCCGTGGCGGGCGCTGCGGGTTGAGCGGGGGCGGCGACGGGAACAGCCACTTCGGCGGCGGTCGGGGCGTCGGTGGTTCCGGCGGCGATCTGGGCGGCGGTGCCGCCCGGCGCCTGTTCCGGCGTGCGGGGCGTCATCGAACCGCCCTTGGAGGCGACCCAGGCTTCGAACTCGGCCTGGGTGACGACGTTGATCTGGATCGGCATGAAGGCGTGGTCGACGCCGCACAGTTCCGAGCACTGGCCGTAGAAGACGCCGGTGCGATCGGCGCGGAACCAGGTTTCATTGACGCGGCCGGGGATCGCGTCGATCTTCAGGCCGAAGGCCGGCAGGGCGAAGGCGTGAATCACGTCCGTGGCGGTCACAAGCACCCGCACCGTCTTGCCGACCGGCACGACGATCGGCTCGTCAGCGGCCAGGCGATACAGGCTGTGCGGCATGCCGCGCTCTGCGACGTCTTCTTCCGTCAGCATGTTGGAGACGTATTCGGCGACGCCCTGGTCCGGATACTCATAGGACCAGTTCCACTGGTTGCCCGTGGCCTTCACCGTCAGGTCCGGCGTCGGCATGTTGTGATAGGCGAACAAGAGGCGGAACGAGAACAACGAGATACCGACCAGGATCAGCACCGGCAGGACGGTCCAGACGATCTCGATCGCGGTGTTGTGGCTCCATTTGGCCGGAACCGGATTGGCCTTCTTGTTGTAGCGGACGCAGATCCAGATCAGCAGCCCCAGCACCAGCAGCGAGATGCCGGTGATGATCGGCATCAGGATGATGTTGTGGAAGAAGGTCGCCTCAACCTTCAGCGGCGAGGCCGACGGCTGCAGCCCGAGGGCGCCGTCCGTCGGTTGACCGACCAGCGGGCGGGCCCACGTCGGCGTGGCGGAGAAAACGGCCAGGCTCAGGGCGGTGATTCCACCGCCGACGAACGCCCGGGCCCGCGTGCCCATCCCCATGCGAGATATCCTCATTAAACCGTTTCGCCGCAAACGCTTGCGAGTGAATCGCAAACAAACACCGGGACCCGGCGGTCCACAGCGGTACTTCCGGCGGTCCATATCGCCCCCTCCGGCGCTTGCCAAGCGATTGCCGTCGGAATGAACGCCGCAGGACATTCCGTCGCTGGATTAATTCCACGTCATGTTATGACAGCTACCTTGCGTCACCAGATACCTTGCGATACGTCTTCGTCATCACAAGGAGGGCCCGAAGTGCCTGAAACCATCGAGATACAGCTGAAGAAGGGGGTCCTGACGCTTTGCGTCCTGGCCTTGCTGAACCGGCATGACAGCTACGCCTATGAGATCGCTTCCACGCTTTCGGATGCCATCGACATGGGTGAAGGCACCATCTACCCGCTGATGCGGCGGATGCAGTCCGACGGGCAGGTGGAGACCTATCTGGTCGAATCGCCGTCCGGCCCGTCGCGCAAATATTATCGACTGACCGACGCCGGTCGCCGGGCGCTCGAAGCCCAGACGACCGAATGGCGCGCCTTCGCCCAGGCGGTCGAATCGGTCCTGGACGGTCCGGCGCAGGCCGCCGCGTCCGCCTCGACCACTGACGATGTCACAGCCGAAAGGGGAGCTGAACAATGACCCGCGCCGAATTCATGGGCCGGCTGAGGCGAGGACTGGTCGGCATGCCGACCGCGGCCGCCGCCGACATCGCCTCCGACTACGAGATCCATTTCGAGGACGGCCTCGCCGCCGGCCGAACCGAGGCCGAGGTGGCCGCGGCGCTCGGCGACCCCGTCCGCCTCGCCCGCGAGCTGAGGGCCGAAGCCGGTGCCCAGCGCTGGCATCAGGAAAAGAACCCGTCGGCCGCCGTGGCCGCGATCTTTGCGGTCCTGGGACTGGGGGCGATCAGTATCCTGTTCCTGCTGCCGATCCTGATGAGCGTGGTCGGCGTCCTGTTCGGCCTGTTCATGGCCGCCATCGGCGTCTTCATCGGCGGCGGCGCCATCATGGTCGCCGGACCCTTCGCCGGTTTCCCGGGCGGTCCACTCGCCGCCATCCTGGCCGGACTGGGCCTGATGGCCGGTTCCACGGCCCTGGCCGCCCTGACCGCCATTCTGACCATCTGGCTGGTCAATGGTGTCGTCTGGTTCGCCCGCCTGCACTACCGGCTGCTCAAGCCGGCCCTGAACACCCCATCACAAGACGCGGCCTAGGAGGCTGGGATGATCAAGACACTTTTCATCATCGCGGGCGCAGGGCTCGTCCTGTCCGCCGGCTCCCTCGCCGGAGCCGCCGCCCTGGGCGGAGCGGACCTCCGGCATAACGACTGGACCTGGTCGCTGGACGAGAACGAGGTGGGCGGCGACAATTTCCGCATGCAGCGCGGCCGCGGCGAGCCTGATGTCACCCGCAACCTGACCTGGGCCGGCGGCGAGCGTCTGCAGATCGAGGTCCCCGGCGACGTGGTCTATGTCCAGGGTGCCAACCCCGGCGTGGTGGTCACGGGGCCGAAAGATCTCGCCGACCGCATCCGCATCGCCGGCGACCGTCTGACCCTCGACGACGACGACCGCAGCGAGCACGGCTACATCCGCTGGAACGGCCACAGTTTCCAGGTCTGGAGCGCCGACGACCGGCTGAAGATCACGGTCACGGCCCCGGCCGTCACCAGCTTCGATCTGGTCAGTTCCTCGGACCTGACGATCCGTGACTACGACCAGCCCCGGCTGAACCTGATCCTGTCGGGATCCGGCGACGTCACGGCGAGCGGAGCGGCCCGCGCGGTCCAGATCGATGTGTCCGGCTCCGGCGACGTCGATCTGGCGGCCCTGACCACCGTCGACGCCGATGTGCAGGTCTCCGGCTCCGGCGACGTGCGGGTCGGTCCGACCGGCAAGGCCAGCGTGGACATCTCGGGCTCCGGCGACGTCGATCTGACCCGCCGGGCGGCCGAGGTCAGCCGCAAACTCTCCGGCTCCGGCGACATCGACGAGCGCTGACCCGGTGACGCGGGGACGGTCAGCCCCTACTTAGGCACCATGACCGTCCCCGTATCCCTCCCCGCGATTCTCGATTCCGCCGACGTCGGCTCCGACGAGGCCCTGTCCATCCTGCAGGATGCCCTGACCGGTGCCGACGACGGCGAACTGTTCCTCGAGCGGTCCGAGCTCGAATCGCTGGTCTTCGACGACGGCCGGCTGAAGTCCGCCGCCTACGACGCGTCCGAAGGCTTCGGCCTGCGGGTCGTGGCGGGCGAAACCGCCGGCTATGCCCACGCCAATGAGATCAGCGGCCCCGCCATCCGCCGCGCCGCCGACAGCGCCGGCCTGGCGCGCGCCGGCCATGCCGGCGTCATCGCCGAGGCCCCCCGCGCCACCAACCAGCAACTTTATTCGCCGGTCGATCCCCTCGCCTCCCCGGCCTTCTCGGACAAGATCGCCCTGCTGGCCGAGATCGACGCCTGGGCCCGCGCCCGTGATCCGCGCGTCGTCCAGGTCTCCGCCAGCATGGTCGGCGAGCGCCGCCATATCGAAATCCTGCGCGGCGACGGCCGGCGCGTCACCGACATCCGCCCGCTGGTCCGGCTGAACGTCTCGGTCACGGTCGAGAAGGACGGCCGGCGCGAGAGCGCCTCATCCGGCGCCGGCGGCCGGGCCGGGTTCGAGACCTGGATCGCGCCAGACCGCTGGCAGTGGCAGGTCGACGAGGCCCTGCGTCAGGCCCTGGTCAATCTCGAGGCGGTCGACTGCCCCGCCGGCGAGATGGACGTGGTCCTCGGTGCCGGCTGGCCCGGCGTGCTGCTGCACGAAGCCATCGGCCACGGCTTCGAGGGCGATTTCCACCGCAAGGGCAGTTCGGTCTTCACCGGCATGATGGGCAAACGGGTCGCCGCGCCGGGCGTCACCGTCGTCGACGACGGCTCCATCGCGGGCCGTCGTGGCTCCCTGTCGGTCGACGACGAGGGCACGCCGACGTCACGCACGGTCCTGATCGAGGACGGCATCATGGTCGGGCTGATGCACGACCGGCTGTCGGCGCGTCAGCTGGGCGCGCAGGCCACCGGCAACGGCCGGCGCCAGTCCTTCGCCCACATGCCGATGCCGCGCATGACCAACACTTTCATGGAGGGCGGCAGGGACTCGCAGGCCGACATGATCGCCTCGACGAAGCGCGGACTCTATGCCGCCAATTTCGGCGGCGGCCAGGTCGACATCACCAACGGCAAATTCGTCTTCCAGTGCACCGAGGCCTACCTCATCGAGGACGGGAAGATCACCGCGCCCGTGCGCGGCGCGACCCTGATCGGCGACGGTGCCACGGCCCTGCAACACGTCCAGATGATCGGCGACGACTTCGCCTTCGACCCCGGCGTCGGCGTCTGCGGCAAGGGCGGCCAGGGCGTGCCGGTCGGCATCGGCCAACCCTCGTTGAAGATCGCGGGGCTGACGGTGGGGGGGACGGCGGTCTAGGGGTTAGGGATTAGGGATTAGGGATTAGGGATTCGATGGTTGGCAGGGTGCTCCCCTGCCCCCAATGAGCCTCATCCCTAATCCCTAATCCCTAATCCCTAGAACCTACTTCCACTCCGGCCCCACAGCCTCAAGCCCACGGGCCTCGACCTGATCCAGAAAGCCGCCCGGTTCCGCCATCATGGTGATCGGTGCCACGATCATGGTGACACCGGGCTGGTCCAGGGCCCGGTCCACGGCTTCGGCCCATTGCGCCCGCGCCTCGACGCGCAGGGCTTGATCCGCAAACCAAGCACAGCGGTCGACCGCCTGTTCCACAGGCGAAGCGACGACCTCGGCGACCCGGAGGTCGGTCCATGCCCTGCCGCGCTCAAGGATGCCGTCGGCCCCGGCTTCAGTCGCCGCGATGGCGGCGCTGACACAGGCGATCTGCGTCGGATCCGGCCGGGCGATGCTCTCATCCACATGTCGGGCGTCCATGTCCCCGACAAGCCTGACCGGACGGCCGGCCTTGCGCGCCGCCGCCCGGACGACGGCCTCGGCGGAGGGGCCGGCTCCCCGCGCATATCGCAATCGACGATCCAGAAGATCGCGCGCGATCGAGACCAGCCCCCGTTCAGAATAATCCTGACGGTAGTGAGCGCCCAGACCATCCAGCCGGCGCTGCAGGTCTGCGTCCAGATAATCAGCGGTGACGCGGCCTTCCGGCAGGGTCGCCCGGGCGCGCCGCATACGGAAATAGTCGCCGAGCGACATGGTCGCCGACTGTGACAGGATCACGGCGTCCGCCTGCGCCACGGCGGCCTCCAGCGCCTCCGGCCGCCAGGGGGCCTCCCGGGGAACCGACAGGATCGACCCGACAAGAATGACAGTGCTGGCACCGTTCTGGACCCGCCAAACTGGCGCGCCCGAGCGGCGGGCGACCACCACGACATCATCCAGAATCGCCGCAACCTCATCCTGGGCATGCGACCTTGAGGGCGGGGTCAAGATCACGGCGAGGGCAAGGAGAGTCGCCGGAACCAGCAATCGTGTGCTCATGGCTTTTCCCGCTCCTCCGGTGATTGCCCTTCCTTCCACGCCGGCCCGACGACGTCGAACCCACGGGCCACAAGCCCGTCCAGCACGCCGCCGGCCTCCGCCAGCAGCCGGATCGGGGCCACGCCCATGGTGACGCCCGGCGAGATCATCGCCGTCTCGATCGCGGCCGCCCATTGTTGCCTCAGCTGCGGCGCGATCTCGGGGTCGCCCCAGGGCCAGCACTGGTTCAGCGCCCGGTCGATCGGCGAGGCGACGACCTCGGCGACGCGCAGGGCGCGCCAGTCCTCGGCACGGGTTCGCGCGGCGTCCGGTCCCTGCTCCGCGGCGGCGATGGCGGCCTCGACACAGGCGACGTGGGCGGTCTGGGGCGCGGTGATCAGGCTGTCGACCAGCTCATCGCCGCGGACCGTGCCGACCGGACGGACCGGCACGCGCGCGCGCCGGGCGGCGCGGCGGATCACGTCCATGGCGTCGTCCCCGCTTCGGCCCCGATTGTAGCCGGCCTTGTCCTGCATCAGGTCGAAACCGACGAACAGCAGGCTCCTGGTCCGCCAGTCCTGATTCCGGTCACCCGCCATGATCGCTTCCAGCCGCGCCTGATAGTCGGGCGTCAGATAGTCGGCCGTGGTCTGCCCCTGTGGCATCAGGCCGATGGTCCGGGCCCGCCAGATGACGCGCAGCAGATCCGTGACGGAGGCCTGTCCCACCTGCGGGGACAGGATCTGGTTCGATCGCGCCGCGGCCGCCTCAAGGTCGTCAGGACGCCAGGCCAGATCGCGCGGAATGCCGGTGATGGCACCGACGAGGATCAGGGTGCTGTCGCCCTGCGTCACCGTCCACATCGGCGCGCCCGACCGGCGGGCCTGCACCACGATGTCATCCAGCTGCGCCACCGCCGCAGGCTCAGGCGTCTGCGCTCCGGACGGATCCGGAAGGCCCGCACCGGTCATCAGAACCAGAAAAGAGACAATGGCGGCAATTTTCTTCACGTCTATACCTGCTTCACTTCAATATAACCGAGTAACGACGCGCCCATTTGAGGACACAAGCGTGACAGTTCTGTAATGATGACTTCGATTTAATCCACCTGTCCGTCTTGTAACTGGAGAGCAGCGCGACAGGACGCCACACCTTCGTCACACGACGAGGGGAATCCTGCAATGACGAAGACCATCCTGCTGGCGACGACGGCCATCCTGTTCGGCGCCGGCGCGGCCTCGGCCCAGACTCCCGCACCCGCGGCGCATGCCGGCTCCGCCCAGCAGGGCGTCCTTGTCTTCACACTCGACTTCTTCGCCAGCCAGCGCCCGAACACGGCTCTGGACATGGTCAGCCGGGTCCCGGGTTTCTCGGTGCAGGACGGCGACGGCTCGCGCGGCTTCGAAGGCGCGGTCGGCAACATCCTGATCAACGGCTCGCGGCCGGCGTCCAAGAACGACACCGGCTCCTCGGTCCTCTCGCGAACCCTGGCACCCCAGGTCGAACGCATCGAGCTGATCCGGGGCGGAGCGCCCGGCATCGACATGCAGGGCTATCCCGTCGTCGTGAACGTCATCACCCGGACCGAGGCCAGCACCGAGCAGATCCTGACGGCCAATATGGCCTTCTTCGAAGGCGGCACCGATCGCGGCTTCGGAACCTACCAGTTCTCGCGGCGCAACGGCGACCGGGTCTGGGGCTTCACCCTGTCCGACGGCGTGTCCATTGATGACTCCCACGGCGTCGGCCGCGTCATCCGCCGCGACGCCAACGGCGTCGTCCTGCGCGACGAGGGCTACTACAGCGACCAGACGGGCGGCGGGCAGGGCGTGCGGGTCAATTTCGCCGACGCCTTCATGGGCGGCAAGATCGACCTCACCGCCCGCCTGGGCGTCAACGACTACAGCCAGTACAGCCTGCAGGACGGGCCGACGATTCTGCGCGACAACCGCTTCGCCGAAGAAGGCTCAAGCGGCGAGGTGGGGGCCGTCTTCACCCGCCCGATGGCGGAAGGTCTGACGTCGGAAACCCGCCTGATCCGCGAGTGGAACGACTTCGACAACGCCTCGATCTCCCGCACGACGACGAACGGCGTCGCGGGTCCCGAGCAGCGCTTCGCCTCCGAAGGCAATGCGTCAGAGACGATCCTGCGGTCGCTGCTGCGCTGGGAACGGTCGCCGGCCCTGACGTTGGAGGCGGGCGGTGAGATCGCCTACAACATGCTGGAAATCGACCAGGCGCTCACCGATGGCGGTGTCATCATTCCCCTGCCGTCCGACCAGATCATGGTCGAGGAGACGCGCGGCGAACTGTTCGGCAAGGCGACCTGGCGCGTGCGGCCGGATCTGAATGTCGAAGGCGGCCTGCGGCTTGAGGCCTCGACCATCACCCAGTCCGGTGACGCCGATCAGGAGAAGAGCTTCTATTACGCCAAGCCGCGCCTGCTGCTGACCTGGACGCCCCGCGCGCAGAACCAGGTCCGGTTCCGCTTCGAGCGCGACATCGGCCAGCTGGACTTCGGCGACTTCGCCGCCGGTGCGGACCTCGAGGACGAGCAGGTGTTCGGCGGCAATGTGAACCTCGAGCCCGAGGAACGCTGGATCTCCGAGCTCACCTATGAGCGCCGCTTCCTGGGCGACGGCATCCTGTCCATCGGCTACCGCCACGACGAGATCATCGGCGTCATCGACCGCCTGCCCCTTCCCATGGGCCTGTCGGCCGTCGGCAACATCGGCGACGGGACGCTGGACCAGCTGGCCGTCAACTTCGTCCTGCCGCTGGACTGGAGCGGGTTCTCCGGCGGCCAGTTCCAGTTCCGGAACACCTGGAACAATACCGCAGTCGATGATCCGACCTCGGGCCAGGAGCGGCCGATCTCGGGTGTCAGGCCGTCCCAGCCGATCTTCACCGTCTCCCAGGACATCACCAGCTGGAAGATCAACTGGGCGGTGACCTACATCGAGAGCCTGCGCCAGTTCAACCATGCCCCGGACCAGGTCTCGGGCTTCACCGGCAGCGACTATTTCGAGGCCAATATCGAATACAAGCCGACGCCGACCCTCGCGATCCGCGCCCAGGTCAATGTCTGGAACGACTTCCAGGTCGAACGGACGGTCTTCGCCGACCGGACGCTGGCCCGCCCCATCGCCTTCACCGAACTGCGCCCCTCGGACCCGCGCACCTTCTGGCAGATCCGGGTGCGCAAGACCTTCTGAGGGCGCGCCTCCGGATCGCCCGAAGTCTGACGGCGATTTAATCCACCTGTCCCGCTTGTAACTGTATGCGCGCCCGGTCGCCGGGCACCGTTCGCCCAGCAGGGAGAGGGACGTATGACCAAGGCGATCTGGCTGGCCGGGGCGGCCGTGTGTGCGTTGTTGAGCAGCCCGGCCATGGCCCAGACCGCGACTGGCGCAGGCGCGCCGGTCGCCGACGCGGCCCGGCAGGGGGTGCTGGTCTTCGAAACGGCCTTCTTTGCCGACGCCCGGCCCGACACCGCCCTGGACATGATCGCCCGCCTTCCGGGCTTCGCCTTCGAGTCCGGCGACAGCGGGACGCGCGGCCTGGCCGGCACGGCCGGCAACGTCCTGATCGACGGCCGCCGGCCCTCGACCAAGAGCGACAACCTCGACCAGATCCTGCGCCGCATCTCGGCCGCCGGCGTCGCCCATGTCGAACTGATCCGCGGCGGCGCGCCCGGCATCGACATGCAGGGCCGGTCGGTCGTTGCCAACGTCATCCTGATCCGCACCGTGACGACCGAGCGGGTGGTCGAGTCCAACACCTATGTCTATCCCGACGGCCACCTCGGCCCGGTCCTTTCGGCGCGCTGGTCGCGGCGCGAGGGCGACGACCAGATCGAGGGCTCGATCAGCGGTTTCTCTGACCGCACCGACGGCACCGGCGACGGCTTCCGCCGCCGCTACGACCCGGCCGGCAACCTGATCCAGGACGCCGACCTGGTGCTGTGGGACCGGATCCGGAACCTGCGCGCCACCGGCGCCGTCCAGCGCCGCGTCGGCGGCGGGCTGCTGCGCGTCAACGGCCTGCTGGGCTGGTTCGGCAACGAGAATTCGCAGGACCTTCTGATCCGTTCGGGCCCCGGCGTCGACAGCTTCAACGACGAGGAATCCAACGACGTCAACGGCGAGCTGGGCGTGAACTGGACCCGCGACCTCGGGCCCCGCACGGGCCTCGAGCTGACCGGTCTGCAGCGCTATTCGGCCGAGGACTACACCGGCGTCTCGGAAAGCAGCGGCGACAGCTCGACCTTCACCGCCGACTCGACCTCGGGCGAGTCCATCGGCCGTGCCATCGTGCGGTTCCGCCCCAATGACCGCTGGTCGTTCGAAACCGGCGGCGAGGTGGCCTACAACTTCCTCGACAGCGCGACCGCCTATTCCGAAAACGGCGTGCCGATCCCCCTGCCGTCGTCCGCGGTCAAGGTCGAGGAACTGCGCGGCGAGGTCTTCGGCCAGGCGACCTGGCGACCCGCCCCGACCCTGACCATCGAAGGCGGCCTGCGCGTCGAGGTGTCGGAGATCAGCCAGTCGGGCGACAGCGACCTGACCAAGTCCTTCGTCTATCCCAAGCCCCGCATCCAGGCGACCTGGACGCCCTGGAGCGGCCACCAGTTCCGCTTCCGCGCCGAGCGCGAGGTGGGCCAGCTGAACTTCGGCGACTTCATCGCCTCGGCCGATATCGACATCGGCCAGGTCGAGGGCGGCAACCCCGACCTGGAACCCGAGAAGTCGACCGTGATCGAGGCCATCTACGAGCGCCGCTTCTGGGGCGAGGGCGTGTTCGACGTCACCGTGAGCCATGCCGAGATCGAGGACGTGGTCGACGTCATCCCCCTGACCGGCGGCTTCGACGGCGTGGGCAACATCGGCGACGGGACGGCGGACTTCCTGCAGCTGCGCCTGACCCTGCCGACCGACCGCCTGGGCATTCCCAACGGCCGTTTCCAGACGCGCGGCAGCTGGTCCTCGACCTCGGTGCTCGATCCGGTCACGGGCGAGGAGCGGCGCTTCCAGGGCAACCAGGCCTTCGGCTGCGGCGTCAGCTTCAGTCAGGATCTGATGGGCGGACGCTGGTCGTACGGCTTCGACCACGGCTGCAATGTCGACAAGGGCCGGGGCTTCCGGGTGCGCGAGGTCCGGGCCTTCTACGAAGAACCGGGCGTCGGCGCCTTCGTGCAGTGGAAGCCGCAGGGCGATCTGACCGTCCGCGTCGACCTCGGCAACGCCACGGATCGCGCCCAGGGCTATGACCGCGAGATCTACACGGGTCCCCGCGACACCGCCCCCCTGGCCTTCCGCGAGGTGCGCCGCACCCGGATGAGCCCCTGGCTGTTCGTCCAGATAAGAAAGACCTTCTGAAGAAGGCGTCCCCACACCCCCGAAACTGACGGCGCGCCGACCCTCACGCGCCAAAAAGGGCGGAACCTTCCGGTTCCGCCCTTCCTGTGTTCAGCCTGTGGCCGGGCTACCGGACGCCGGACATGCCCTTCTTGAGAAGGGGCGACAGGACCAGCAGCACCACGCCGACGCCGACGCCGGTCCAGCCGATGGTGCCGAAGATCGAACCATAGGTCTGGAGCGCGAGGGCCGGATTGGTCACCACGCCCGCGACGGTCTCGGTCGCGGTCGCCTGGGCGATCACGCCGGCGGCGATGTGCGCCACTGAACTGGACAGGAACCAGACCCCCATCATCATGCCCACCAGACGATCGACCGAGAGTTTGGTGATCATCGACAGGCCCACCGGCGAGAGGCAGAGCTCGCCCATGGTGTGGAAGAAGTAGGTCAGGAACAGGAAGAACAGCGGGACGCGGAAATCGACCCCGCCCTGCGTCGCCGCCGCCCAGGCCAGGACCAGGAAGCCGATTCCGACGAACATCAGACCGAAGGAGAATTTGACCGGGGTCGAAGGCTCCTTGTTCCGCTTGGCGAGCCAGACCCACAGCGCTGCGAAGATCGGCCCGAAGATGACGATGATGCCGGGGTTGAACATCTGGGTATAGCCGGCGTTGAACCAGCCGGGCATGTCCGTGGACTGGTCAGCGAACAGGGTGAGGGACGAGCCCGCCTGTTCGAACAGGGCCCAGAACAGCACCGAGAAGAAGATCAGCACCTGGGCGACGAGCATGCGGTTGCGCTCGGCCCCCTTCAGCTGGGTCACGGTGTAGCCAACCACCAACGTGAAGATGATGCCGGCCAGCCAGGGCAGGCTGGCGGAGATGATCTCGTGACGTTGCATCAGCAGCCAGACCGGGAACACAGCGATGAGTCCGAGGATCCAGAAGGTCGCTTCCAGCGGAATGCCCAGAACCTTCGTTCCGGCCAGTTTCTCGGGGTTCGGCGGACCCCCGCGTCCCTCGAGCCACGACTGGCCCAGCAGGAAGGTCATCAGGCCCAGCAGCATGCCGAAGCCCGCCAGGCCGAAGCCATAGGCCCAGCCGTAGGTGAACCCCAGATAGGAGCACAGTCCGGTGGCCAGCACCGAACCCAGGTTGATGCCGACGTAGAACAGGGTGAAGCCGCCGTCGCGGCGAGGGTCGTTTTCCTCGTACAGATGGCCGACGACGGTCGAGATGTTGGCCTTCAGGAAGCCAACGCCGACGATGATGAGGGACAGGGCGAGGAACAGCGTCATTTCGCCGGAAGGATCCCGCACCGTTCGGGTTGTGTAGCCGTCCGCAGCGACCGTGGACGGGAAGGTCGCGGCTGTTGCAGCCGCCACCCCCGAGCCTGCGGGTTGCCCGGCCACATCGACCACATTGACGCCTTCGGGCGTAATCGCGATCGGCACGCGACCCGCATCCGTCACGGCGTAGAGCTGACGATCCGTGTTCCGGCCCTCGACCTCGACCGCATATTCGGTGCCGCCGATGGTGAGAAACTCACGTGCGCCGGAGCCCTCAAAGGCCATGGTGAAGTGACCGGCGACCAGCAGGACCGCGCCGATGATCACGGCCTTTCTCGATCCCAGATATTTGTCAGCGATCAGACCGCCGACGACCGGCAGCAGATACACGAGGGCCCCGTAGGCGGCATAGATGCCCTGTGCTTCGACCGGACCGAACAGGAAATGCTGGATCAGATAGAGCGTCAGCATGGCCCGCATGCCGTAGAACGAGAACCGCTCCCACATCTCGGTGAAGAACAGGACGACCAGCCCTCGCGGATGTCCCAGAAACGTCTTGCGAGGTCCGGCTGCAACCGCCCCCCCGTTGTCCGTCGTACTCAACGGCTCACTCCCATATTGCTGCGCCCCACCTGACGCGCGAGGCCGCATAAGCAGCACGGGTGGCATGACCGGACAAGTGTTAAGGGCAAATTGGCTGTGAGGTGGCGCGCCGGGGGGCCAGACGGCAGGATGGCGTCGAATCAGTATGGGCGTGCGGGGATGATGACGACGCGGCGATCGGCGCTGATCGGAGCGGGTTCGGCGATGACGCTCGCGGCGTGCGGTTCCACCCCGCCGCGCGTGGCCGGAAATGTGATCGCGGCGGGCCAGCCGGCCGCCCTGCTGATCTGGGCCGTGGCCCGTGACCGGCTGGCGGGGTGGCCGCGCAGGCCGTCGACAGGGGCGCTGGCGGCCCTGCCCTCCCTCGCGGCCAGCCTGCCCGAACTGGGTGCCCTGGGCGGCGGGGGACGGCCGGCGAATCTGGAAGCCATGGCGGCGCTGGGGCCCCGGCTGGTGATCGACTATGGCGACACCGATCCGGAGAACCGGGCCCTTGGCGAGCGCTTGAAGACCCGGCTGGGCGTCGACTGGCGTTTGATCGACGGCACCCTGACGAAAATCCCCGAAGCCATTCAGGAGGCCGGCGAACTCCTGGACGCGGGCCGAAGCGCTGGCGTCCTGGCCGACCAGGCCGCCGCTGTGCTGGACCGCTGGCGACGCGCCCCGGCCGGTTCGACGTTCTACTATGCGCGCGGCGTCGACGGGCTGGAGACCGGCTTTCAGGGATCCCTGGCCACCGAGGTGTTCGAAGGCGCCGGCTGGACCAATGTCGCCGGTGAGTCGCGCGACATCGGCCGGGTGACGCGCGAACAGGTCGCCGCCTGGGACCCGGAGGTGCTGGTGACGATGAGCCCGGACTTCGCGACGGCGATACGCCGCGATCCGGTCTGGCGCACCCGCCGCAACGGCCAGCGTCGACGGCTGTTGCTCCTGCCCGACCATCCGTTCGGCTGGATCGACCGGCCGCCGTCGGTGAACCGGCTGCTGGCCTGCGCCTGGCTGGCCGACCCCGAGGGCGCCCAGTTGACCATCGCCAGCCTGACCCGGCGGCTGTACGGCATGGCGCCGGTCGAGGTGGCCCTGCCGCAGTGGATCCGGTGAGCCGGCTCCGGGACGCCCTGCTTCCGGCCGTCCTGGTCCTGCTGACGCTGGCCGGGGCGCTTGCGGTGCTCGCGACCGGGCCGCTGGGCGTGGCACCGGACGCCCTGCTGACCGCCTTGACCGGACGGGGCTCGCCGGAGGCCGAGCTGGCGCTGGCGCTGCGCGGTCCTCGGCTGCTGGCGGCCCTGACCTGCGGCGCGGCGCTGGCCGGAGCGGGAGCCGGGTTCCAGATCCTGTTCCGTAATCCGCTCGCGGCGCCCGACCTGCTGGGCGTGTCGTCGGGAGCCGGTCTGGGCGCCGCGCTCGCACTGCTGCTCGGCGCGGGCGCGGCCCTGGTGCAGGGCGCGGCCTTCGCG
>JAUYAG010000124.1 GCA_030693575.1 Brevundimonas sp.
GGCGAACTGCTTCTCGGTGATGTTGCCGTAGTAGCCCTTCAGCTTCTGCTTGGCCTTCAGCTGCAGGCCGAAGTCAGAGACCTTCTGCTTGCGGCGCTGGCCGTGCTGGCCGGGGCCGTACGAGCGTTTGTTGACGGGGGACTTGGCGCGACCCCACAGGTTTTCACCCATGACCCGGTCGAGTTTGTACTTGGCGCTATGGCGCTTGGACATGTGTCACTCTTCTTCGTGATGCGGCCCGGTCCCTCCCCAACTGGAGAGACGATCTCAACGGCGGTCCACGCATCGTCCGTAGTGGTTCGCGCAGACGGGCAGGCCCGACGGCGTGAAGGGCGCGCTTATGACGGGGTCGGGCCCATCCGTCAAGGCTGGGCGGCGGTTTCCGGAACCCAGACGAAGCCGTCGTCGCGACGCTGGAACCGGCCGAGGCCCGGGAAGGGGAAGTGGGGGGCGTAGATCCGCAGCGACTGTGACGCCCCCCGCTCCAGCAGGTCCTGCCGGGTGGCGATGCCGGCGGCGCTGTCGGTGTCCCAGCCATTGACCCATTCGGGCCGCTGGACGGAGATCACCGCGCTGTGCAGGGCGTCGCCGATATAGAGCAGGCGATCCGTACCCGAGGCGATCTCATAGCCGGTATGGCCGGGCGTATGGCCGTCCAGCGCCACGGCCTTGATTGAGGGCGTGACCTGGGCTCCGGCGGCGAACGGCCGGACCCGCGGCGTGACGGCGGCCAGCAGGGCCGCCTCCCCGGCCGGCGCCGCTCCGGCCTTCATAGACTCCCACTCCGGCGCGCTGACGTGGACCACGGCCCGGGGGAAGGTCAGCGATCCATCAGCCCCGACCAGTCCGCCGACATGGTCGCCGTGCGCATGCGAGATCAGAACGTCGGTGACCCGCGTCGGATCGACACCGGCCGCCCGCAAGGACGCCACCAGCTTGTTCTGCGTCCCCATTCGCCCGCCCGCGCCGGTGTCGATCAGCACCAGCCGGTCGCCGTCACGCACCAGGAGCGGCTGGACCGAAAGGCTGATGACATCGCCCGGCAGTCCGGAGCCGGTCAGCAGGCCCGTCGCCGCCGCCGTATCGGACCACGGACTGCCGGCCGCGGTGTTCGGCAGGGCGATCATGCCGTCACGCAGGGCGACCGCTTCCAGCGCGCCGATACGGAAGGCGTGGACGTCGCGGCTGGCGGCGACAGCCGATGCCGGCTCCGCTGCCTTGTCCGTTTCGGGCGAACAGGCCGCGCCGAACAGGGTCAGAACCAGGCTGGCGGCGGCGAGGCGGGCTTGGATATTCATCAGTCGGACTCCCGGAGGTCGGGCCGGGCCCGAACGGTCACGCTGCATCTGGGGTCCGACACCGCCCCCGCCAAGACCTCAGGTCGTGGCGGCCGCGAACAGCTCGTTGGCCTTGTTCCAGTTCACCACCGTCCAGAAGGCCTTGAGATAGTCGGCCCGGCGGTTCTGGTATTTCAGATAATAGGCGTGCTCCCAGACGTCGGCGGCCAGAACCACGGCACCCTTCTCCTCGGCCACGGCCATCAGCGGATTGTCCTGGTTGGGCGTCGAGGTGACCTTGAGCTTGCCGTCCTGCACGATCAGCCAGGCCCAGCCGGAGCCGAACTGCCCCGCGCCGGCGGCGTTGAAGGCTTCCTTGAACCGGTCCATCCCGCCCAGGTCGCGGTCGATGGCGGCGGCCAGTTCGGGCGACGGCCGGCCCGTCTGGCCCGACGGCGCCAGCAGCTTCCAGAACAGGCTGTGGTTCCAGTGGCCGCCGGCGTTGTTGCGCACCGCCTTCGGCAAGGTCGACATGGCGGCGAACATCTCGTCCATCGACTTGCCGCGCAGGGCCGGGTCAGCGTCGACCGCCTTGTTCAGATTGTCGACATAGGCCTGATGGTGCTTGCCGTGGTGGAACTTCATCGTCTCGCGGTCGATCGCGGGTTCCAGCGCGTCATGGGCGTAGGGGAGAGGCGGAAGCGTAAAGGCCATCGGACGGCTCCTTCGATCAGTTCGGTCCGCCCCTATCTAGGCGCCCGTTCACCCAACCCAAGCGAGGCCGACGGAATTCGTTCCTGCGGCTATGCGCCCGCCCCCGGCAGATTGGCCTTCAGACAATCCCGCACCGCACGCCGCAGATCGCCCGTGGCCGAGGCGAAATCCACGCCCTCGGCGTCGAACACCGCCCGCGTCGCGGCGTCCAGTCCGTTCGGCAGAGCCTCCAGCACCCGCTTCTCGCCCTTTGGATGCAGGCAGAAGCCGACCTCCTTGCACAGGGCGGCGAACAGGACGTCGTAGCTTGCGTTATCGGTCATGCGGTCACGCCTTAAGCCTTCTGGCGTGGAAGGCCACATGGTCGGCGATGAAACTGGCCATGAAGAAGTAGGAGTGGTCGTACCCCGGCTGCATCCGCAGGGTGATCGCCTGCCCCGCCGCCTTGCCCGCCGCGACCAGCAGTTCGGGCTTCAGTTGCTCCACAAGGAAGGGATCGGCGTCGCCCTGGTCGATCAGGATGTCGTCGTAACAGCCCTCTCCCACGCCGGTCTCGATCAACAGGGCCGCATCATGCGCCGCCCACGTCTCGCGGTCCGGGCCCAGGTAGGCGGTAAAGGCCTTCTCGCCCCACGGACAGCGCGTCGGCGATGAGATCGGCGCAAAGGCCGAGACCGACCGGAACAGATGCGGATGCCGCAGCGCCAGCGTCAGCGCCCCGTGCCCGCCCATCGAATGCCCGCTGATAGACCGCGTCTTCGTGGTCGGGAACGCTGCGTCGATCAGCCCGATCAGCTCCTCGACGACCCAGGTCTCCATGCGGAAATGCGGGGTCCACGGCGCCTGCGTCGCATCGACATAGAAGCCCGCGCCCTGCCCCAGGTCATAGGCGGGATCGTCGGCGACACCCTCTCCGCGCGGCGAGGTGTCCGGCGCGACGATGATCACCCCGTGCTCGGCCGCCGCCGCATAGGCCCCGGCCTTGGTGGTGAAATTGTCCTCGGTGCAGGTCAGGCCCGACAGCCAGATCAGCACCGGAAAGGGCCCCTCCCCCGCCGGCACGAAGACCGACAGGGTCATGGGCGTACCGGTCGTGGCGCTGTCGTGCCTGAGATAGCGCAGCGTGCCGCCGTGGACGGCGTGAGACTTGGTGGTTTGCAGGGTCATGAGCCGATCATCCGGACTTCGAGTCCATCCAGCGACGCCAGTTTCCGGGCGAGTTTTCCGTCGGCGGTCACCAGCGGCAGATTCAGACGCCTGGCCAGAACGGCGTAGAGGCAATCCGTCATGGAGTGGTTCAATCGACAGGCCAGAGCGAAGGCCTCGTCCAGCAAGGGCGCGTGGTCGAAAAGCTCAACCACCTCCCGGGTCACCGACAAATTCTCCATCGCGGCATCAGCCTGCAGTTCGCCCTGGACGACATAGCGCCGGAAGGCGTTGGCGGCTTCAATCATCATTAGGTCCGGCGCCACAGCTGGCCTGAACGTCAGCCGTGCGTCACGAGCCGCTTCGGCAAGCGGATCATCAAGAAACCACTTCACCACGACGCTGGCGTCGAAGATCGCGCTCACCGGTCCCGGTCTGCGCGGATAATGGCCGTCGAGTCCAGTTTCGAGCCCCGGGTCTGCTCGCGGGATCGCTGCGAGATTTGCTCGAACCGTTCCTCGACAGCCAGCACCTCCCGGGCCGCCATGTCCCTGAACTTCTGTTCCAGGGAAATGTTCTGCGCCTTCGCCATCGCCTTCAGGCGGGCGACGATGCTGTCGTCGAGATCGCGGACAAGGACCTGGGCCATTCCTGATGATAGCACCACGCTAGCATCCGATCCAGCCTCACCCGACCCGGTACAGGGCGCAGACCTTGTTGCCCGACGGATCGCGCAGATAGGCCAGGTTCAGGGTGCCGAACGGGCCGGTGCGCTCGCCGGGCGGATCCTCGATCGCCTTGCCGCCCGCCGCCACGCCCGCGTCATGGAAAGCCTGAACCATCTCGGGGGTTTTGGCCCCGAAACCGATCGTGCCGCCGTTGGCGTGGCAGGCGGGCTCGCCGTCGATCGGTGCCCCGACCGCAAAGGCCCCCATGCGGGTGCGCCACCAGTAGCGCCCCTTGGCGTCCGGGCCGCTGGCCGCGTCGATCCCCAGCGCGCCGAGCGCCGCGTCATAGAATTTCCGCGACGCCTCGACGTCGTTCGCGCCGACGGTGATGTGGGTGAACATGGCTGGCCTCTCCTGACTTCAGGACAGTTTTTTTAAACAACTATCTCGGCGACGCAAGCCCCTAGAACACCACCACGCTGCGGATGCTCTCCCCTGCATGCATCAGGTCGAAGGCCTCGTTGATCCGCTCCAGCGGCAGGGTGTGGGTGATCATCGGATCGATCTCGATCTTGCCGTCCATGTACCAGTCGACGATCCGCGGCGTGTCGGTCCGCCCGCGCGCGCCGCCGAAGGCCGAGCCGCGCCAGACGCGGCCGGTGACCAGCTGGAACGGCCGCGTCGCGATCTCCTTGCCCGCCTCGGCCACACCGATGACGATGCTCTCGCCCCAGCCGCGATGGCAGGCCTCCAGCGCCTGACGCATCACCGTGGTGTTGCCGGTGCAGTCGAAGGTGTAGTCGGCCCCGCCGCCGGTCATCTCGACCAGATGCGCCACGAGGTCCGACACATTCTTCGGATTGACGAAATGGGTCATGCCGAAACGACGGCCCCACTCCTCTTTCGTATCGTTGATGTCCACGCCGACGATCATGTCGGCCCCGACCATCTTCAGCCCCTGGATGACGTTCAGCCCGATGCCGCCCAGGCCGAACACGACGCAGTTGGCCCCCGGCTCGACCTTGGCCGTATTGACCACCGCGCCGACGCCCGTCGTCACGCCGCAGCCGACGTAACAGGCACTCGCGAACGGCGCGTCCTTGCGGATCTTCGCCAGGGCGATTTCGGGCAGGACGGTGAAATTCGAGAAGGTCGAACAGCCCATATAGTGGGCGATGGCCTGCCCCTTGTAGCTGAACCGCGAGGTGCCGTCGGGCATGACGCCCTTGCCCTGGGTCGCGCGGATGGCGGTGCACAGATTGGTCTTGCGGCTGAGGCAGCTTTTACATTGCCGGCACTCGGGCGTGTACAGCGGGATCACATGGTCCCCGACCGCCACCGAGGTCACCCCCGGCCCGACCTCGACCACCACCCCCGCGCCCTCATGGCCGAGGATCGAGGGGAAGATCCCCTCCGAGTCCAGACCGTCCAGCGTATAGGCGTCGGTGTGGCAGATGCCCGTCGCCTTGATCTCGACCAGCACCTCCCCGGCGCGCGGCCCCTCCAGATCGACCTCGACGATCTCCAGCGGACGTTTGGCCTCGAAGGCGACGGCGGCGCGGGTTTTCATGGGCGGGCTCCATTCACTTTCCCTCGCCCCTTGCGGGTGGAGGAGGGTCGCATCGCGACACGACGACGGGTGGCAGGCCGGGCGCAGCCCGGACTGACGGGTGAGGGGTCGCACCGGTCGCGGTGAGTTTCAAGACCCGCACCGCCGGTGCGCCCCCTCATCCGGCCTCGCTCCGCTCGGCCACCTTCTCCCGCAAGGGGAGAAGGGCTTTAGTGGGCCCATGCACCAAAACCTCGTCATTCTCACCGGTGCCGGCATATCCGCCGAGTCCGGCGTCCCCACCTTCCGCGCCGCCGACGGCCTGTGGATGGGTCACCGCATCGAGGACGTCGCCACGCCCGAGGCCTTCGCCCGCGACCCGGTGCTGGTGCAGGATTTCTACAACCGCCGCCGCCGCCAGCTGGCCGAGGTCCAGCCCAACGCCGCCCACCGCGCCCTCGCCGATCTCGCCGCCCGCTGGCCGGGCGACTTCCTGCTGGTCACCCAGAATGTCGACGACCTGCACGACCGCGCCCACGCCGCGACCTCGCCCGCCCGCGGCTTCGACCTGGTCCACATGCACGGCGAGCTGCTCAAGGCCCACTGCACCCGCACCGGCCGCGTCTGCGACTGGCCCGGCGATCTGGCCGTGGATGAGCCGTCGCCGCACCACCCGCAGGGCCGGCTGCGCCCGCACATCGTCTGGTTCGGCGAGATGCCCCTGCAGATGGAGCGGATCGAGGCGGCGCTGGCGCGGTGCGACCTGTTCGTCTCGATCGGCACCTCCGGCGCCGTGTATCCGGCGGCGGGGTTCGTCCAGCTGGCCCGCCACGCCGGGGCCCATACGGTCGAGCTGAACCTCGAACCGTCACAGATCACCGCCCTGTTCGATGAAGTCCGCCACGGCCCGGCGACGGAGGTCGTGCCTGCGTTCTGCCGATCCCTCTCCCAATGGGAGAGGGCTTGAGCGCCCAAGAGCCCGCGAGGGCGATTGGCCGCGCGAAAGGGTGAGAGTCGAATGGCGCAGGGCTATCCGGGACAGTGGCCCTCACCCTTTCGCCTTGCCGATCGCTTCGCTCCCGGAGGCTCAATCCCTCTCCCGCCGGGAGAGGGTCCGCTATTGTTCCCCCGCCGCCTTCTTCGCCAGCTTCTCCAGCACCCTGCCGCGACCCTTCGACAGCGCCGTGATCACCCCGCGGAAGGTCGCCACCTCCTGCGCCGTGAACGCCGCCCGGCCCAGCATGACCCGCAGGTTCTGGCTCATCGAACGGAACTTCTCCGGCGGATGGAAGAAGCCGGCGGCATCCAGCTCGCGCTCCAGATGCTCGTACATGCCCAGCATCAGCGCCCCCGACGCCGGCGGCTCGCCCTCGCGGAAATTGGGCGGCGGGGCGTCCAGCACCAGGGTGCGCCACTCATAGGCGTTCAGCGCCACGGCCTGGGCCAGGTTCAGGCTCTGGTGCCGCGGATCGATCGGGATGGTGACGATGCCCTGGCACAGGGCGATGTCGGTGGTCTCCAGCCCCGCCCGCTCGCCCCCGAACAGCAGGCCGACGCCCAGCCCCGAGGCGCGGTCGTCGTACAGCACCCGCACCGCCTCGCGCGGCGTCCGCACGGGCTGGCGCGTCTCGCGCGGCCGGGCCGTGGTGGCGAAGACGGTGTTCAGATCGGCGACGGCGTCAGCGACGCTGTCAAAGACCCTGATCCCCTCCAGCACCCAGTCGGCGCCCGAGGCCGTGGCCCAGGCCCGCTCCTGCGGCCAGCCGTCACGCGGCGCGACCAGCCGCAGCTCGGTCAGGCCGAAATTGGCCATCACCCGCGCCACGGCGCCGATGTTCTCGGCCATCTGGGACTTGTCGAGGATGATGACGGGGGGCGCGGGTTCGGACATGCGCCGCACATATCCCGTCTCCCCGCAGGGGTCGAGGAAGGCGGTAACGGCCGGGAGCAATCTGTCCCGGCGACGGCTGGTTCATCACAACGAACACAACGGGGTCACAACGGACACAACGAGTCCTGAGCGGATCACAGACCCGAACCCCTCGCTGAGACAATTCAAGGCGGCGAAGCCGCAATCCAGTGACGGACGACCATGTCATCGGATCCAGACGCCTTGCCGGTCCCGTCGTGTCCGTTGTGACCCCGTTGTGTTCGTTGTGATGAACCGCTTCCCCGCCGACCGGACCCCGTAACGGCAGAGGATCATCGCTTGAGCGCGGCCCGCACCCCGTCCAGATGCCGCTCATAGTTCCGCCAGCGTCCCGACGAGCGTTGATAGAGCGGTTCCCGCACCTGCCAGACGCTGGCGGTGCGCACCGGGGCCGCGGCCTTGTGGAAGTCGAGCACCGCCTCCTCCCAGCCGAGCCCGCAGTAGGCCAGCAGCCGCTCCACAGCCGGACGCGGGTCGGCGACCATGGCGTCGTAGTTCAGGTCGAGGATGTCCGGATACAGCGCCTTCCAGTGCCGCATCAGCCGGACATACTGCCCATGCCAGTGGGCGAGGTCCTCGAGATCCAGCGCATGGCCCATCGACCGGTCCAGATGCAGGAACCAGTTGGACAGGATCACATCCAGCGGCTCGCGCACCGTGTGGACGATGCGGGCGTTCGGGAACATCGCCTTGATCAGGCCGATGTGCAGGAAATTGTCAGGCCGCTTGTCGGTGACCACATCCGCGTCCGGTCGCGCCGTCTTCAGCCCGTCGAGATAGAGGTCTCTCAACCGGGCGACGGAGTCGGCGTCGGCGGTCGCCATGGCCTGCGGATAGCCCGCGATCGCCCGCGCCAGCCCGGGGACCAGCCCCAGTTCGCCGCCGCCGGTGACCCGGCTGTGCCCTGCCAGAATCTGCTCCACCAGCGTCGAGCCTGACCGGAACAGGCCGCAGATGAAGATCGGCCCCGTCCCGGCGTCCGCGACGCGCGCGGCGGGCTCGGGAAAGGCCGCGATCAGGCTGTCGATATATCGCTCATGTGCGGCCCGGTCATAGCGCGCGCCCTCGGGGTCCGTGGCGCGGCTGGCGGCATTGGCGGCGGCACAGGCGGTGAAGGCGTCGTCATACGCCCCGACCTGATCCAGCGCCCGCCCCAGCGCAAAACCCAGCTCCGCCCGGTCGCCGACGGGCAGGCCCGGCTGCCCCACCGCCGCCCTCAGCTGCGCGATCAC